>NZ_JASJEU010000005.1:0-142829 GCF_030077735.1 Gordonibacter faecis
TTTATCTCACATGCAACCTACATTGGAAAGGACGTACTCGCCATAAATCTGGCGACATAAAGAGTATATGAGGGGCGATTCACGAATCGCCCTTTCGCGCGAAGCGCGAAAACGCAGGCCGTCGTTGTATTCTCCGCCTGCGGCGGAGAGGGCGGTTCGTGAACCGCCCCTACGGTCAACCTGTCTGCCGATACGAACTTTCCAGTCAGTCAGCCCGCGTCATAAGGTTAGGGATGTGGAAATACTTGTGGCGTAGTAGCCAGCGCGTTAGCGCGTCACACTTGTTCGCGCGCAGCGCGAAAAGAGGGAAATCGGTTGTGTTCTCCGCCTACGGCGGAGAGGGCGGTTCGTGAACCGCCCCTACGGTCAACCTGTCTGCCGATACGGCTTTCTGGCGTAGTAGCTCGCGCGTTAGCGCGTCACCCTTTTCCCGCCCTACGTAGTGAGGCCTCCGCGAACGGAGGCCTCACTCATTCTCGGTTAGTTCCCGGCGGCGCGGGCGGCTTGGTAGGCTTCTACCAGCTTCTTCGTCACATCCATCGGGGCGGGCTCGTAGCCTTCCAGTTCGATGGTGTAGGAGCCGCTGCCACGCGTGATGGAGCGCAGGTCCTTCGTGTACGTAACCACCTCAGCGTAGGGCACGCGCACGATGATGACCGTCTCGCCGGCATCGTTGGAGTCGGTGCCCACAATGCGGCCGCGGCGCGTGGAGATGTCACCCATCACGGCACCGGCGTATTCCTCGCCCACCGTCACGTTCAGGTTAGCCATGGGCTCAAGCAGGATGGGGTCGGCCTTCTCGCAAGCGGCGCGGAAGCCGATGCGGGCTGCCGTCTTGAACGCCATTTCGTTGGAGTCAACCGCGTGATACGAGCCGTCGTACACGGCGCACTTGATGTCCACCATGGGATAGCCCGCCAAAAAGCCCTCGGTCATGGCGTCCTGCACGCCCTTGTCCACCGCGGGGATGAAGCCGCGCGGAATCTTGCCGCCCACAATTTCATCCAGGAACTCGTAGCCGCCACCGGGGTTGGGTTCCAAGCGCAGCCAGCAGTCGCCGAACTGACCGGCGCCACCCGTCTGCTTCTTGTGGCGACCCTGCGCCTCGGCCACCTTGCGGATGGTCTCGCGATACGGAATGCGCACGGGCACGAGCTTCGCCTCGACGCCCGTCTGCTCCTTCAGGCGCGCAATAAGCGTATCCACCTGAGCGTCACCCATCGCCGTGATCACGGTCTGGTGCGTTTCCTCGCTGCGGCTCACGCGGATGGTGGGATCGGTTTCCACGGCGCGCGCCAGGAACGTGCCCAGCTTGTCCTCGTCCTTCTTGTTCACGGCCTCAATGGCCACGGGGTACTGCGGCTCGGGCAGCGGCAGTGGGTCAATGGCCACCTCGCCGCTCTTCGACAGCGTGTCACCCGTGCGCGTTTCGGTCAGCTTCGGCACCACGATAATGTCGCCGGCCTTTGCGCTTTTCACGTCGTTGGTTTCCTTGCCCATCATGACGTAGAGGTGACCCAGACGATCTTTCTTCGACGTGCGGGCATTCACCAACTCCATGCCGGGCTCCAACACGCCGGAGATCACCTTGAGGAAACTCAGGCGGCCCACAAACGGGTCGGACACGGTCTTGAACACGAACGCCGCCGGCTCGCCGTTCTCGTCAACGAGGGTTTCCTCGCCGTTGGCCAGGCGGAAGCGGCCATGGTGGCGCGGATGCGGGAAGTAGGTGGCGATATCTTCCATAACGCCCTGAATGCCCTGCTCAATAATCGTAGAGCCCACGAACACGGGGATGAACAGTTCCTGCGCGATGGCCTTGTCAAGCAACTGCTCCAACTCGTCCTGCGTCAGCTGTTCTTCGCCGTCGAGGTACTTCATCATAAGTTCGTCGTCGGCCTCGGCCACAAGATCGCACAGCTTGTCGCGGGCAGCCTGCGCCACGTCCATGAAGTCCGCGGGGATGTCCTCAATGCGCTCTTCGCCGCCGTTGCCATCGTGGTAGCGCGCCTTCATGCGGATGATGTCGATAACGCCCTTGAAGTCGACGTCCTCGCCAATGGGAATGCTCACCGGGCCCAGGCGCGAGCCGAAGCGGGCGTGCAGCGTGGCCATAGCCACGTCGTAGTTCGCATTTTCGCGGTCGATATGGTTGATGAACACGGCGCGAGACAGGCGCATGTCCTCGGCCTCGTGCCACAGTTTGGTGGTCATGACCTGCGGGCCCGCCACGGCGTCTACCACAAACAGTGCCATCTCGGCCGCCTGCATGGTGGCCAGCGTGTCACCGATGAAGTCCGGGTGGCCGGAGGTGTCCAGCAGGTTGATCTTGTAATCCTTGTACGGAATGGGGGCGATGGAGGTGCCGATGGTGAACTTGCGCCGGATCTCCTCCTCGTCGTAATCGAGGTAGGATTTCCCGTCGTGCGTCGTGCCCATGCGGGGCGTACGGCCGGAGACGTGCAGCATCGCCTCGGCGAGCGATGTCTTGCCGGCGCCGTCTTGGCCGACAAGCACAATGTTTCGCACGTGTTCGGTAGCAGGAGCTGCCATGTTGACCACCAACTTTCCTGTCGCGTGGTCCTGCGCCGTATGTGTTTCCAAGGCGCGAACCACAGTCGAGCCTTACCTGTCCCTTCGCCGCGCGCTCGTGTGACCACGCGGCGAAGAGCCGTTGCTAGCTAGTGTATCGCAAGTAGACGGCGCGCAGGTCGTAAACGAGCAATTCCGCGCGCTACTCTATGCCGTATTCTTTGAGTTTGCGATACAGCGTGGCCTTACTAATGCCCAACAGCGTGGAAGCCTCCTTCACGTTGTTGTGGGCAATGCGCATGGCCAGACGAATGGCGGCGAGTTCCGCCTCGGCGAGCGACAAAGCACCAGTTGACGCCTCGATGGCATCCAGCACTTCCTCAGGCGTGGGTTCGAGCGCCACCGCGGGGCCACCTGCCGCGCGCCCCTCCGCGGGTACAGCTGGAGTGGACGCATCCGACGCATCGCCGCCGGCGGGCACGGAAGCTGGCGACGTAAGATCAACCTCGTCGTCCGGTTCGTCACCAGGCACGTAATCAAACGCGCGCAGAATGTAAGTAGAGAAGTCGTCTACGTCGATGACGTCGCCTTCCACGGCGTAGTACATCGAGTACACCGCGTTTTTGATTTGGCGCACGTTGCCTAGCCACCGGTAGTTCTCAAACAGACGCTGCGCGCCGGGCGTGATATCGCGCGGCCCACCGGGCGACTTGCAGCGGCACTCGTTCAGGAAGTACTTCGCAAAGTAGAGCGCATCCCCTTGGCGCGCCCGCAGCGGCGGCAGTTCCACCGTGAGGATGGCCAGGCGATACAGCAAGTCTTCGCGGAACGTGCCCTCGCGCACCATGGTGCCTAGGTCGCGGTTCGTGGCGGCCACCACGCGGAAGTCCACCTGCTTGTATATTTTGCCACCAAGGCGCATGACGCGCTTGTTCTCCAGCACGCGCAGAAGCGTGGCTTGCAACTCCAGCGGCATGTCGCCAATCTCGTCGAGGAAGAGCGTGCCGCCGTTGGCGAGTTCAATCTTGCCCGCCTTGCCGCCCCGCTCGGCGCCGGTGAACGCGCCGCTTTCGTAGCCGAAGAGTTCGCTTTCAATGAGGCGCGGCGGAATGGCGGCACAGTTGATGGACATAAACGGCCCATCCGGGCGCGATTCGTTGTGAATGGCCTGGGCAAACAGTTCCTTGCCCGTGCCGCTTTCGCCGATGATGAGAATGTTTTCGGCCGTGACGGCATAGCGGCGCGCCAGCGCGATGGCCTGGGCAATTTGCGGGCTTTCGCCCAGAATGTCCTTGAACGTGATGCTGGCGCGCTCGCCCACGGCCCGCGCGCTCGGCTCTTTGCCGCGCGTGCGTTCCTCCAGGCGCACCAGCACCCCTTCCAGCGCGTCGCCCTTCGTCCCCTGAATGCTGGTGCCGCGCAGCATAAACGTGCGGCCGCGAATACTCGTCTTCGCACTGGCGGTTTTCTTGGTGCCGTCGAGCAACGCACCAAAACTCTGTTGCCAATTCACGTCAAACAGCGCATCCACGGTGGTGTCCACCACGTCCACCGGCCCGCGCCCAATGATGCGCGCAGCCTCCGGGCTGATTTTCTGCACGACGCCCTGCGTGTCCACAATCATCACGGGGTCGCTGCTGGTGTCGATGGTGGTGTCCAGCATGCGCCGCATCTTGGCCGACTGCGCCGTGGTGCGCGCGTATTCCTTGCCCATATTCTGCAAATCGGCGGACAGATGAATGAAGCTCATCTGGTATTCAATGGCTGAACATACCGAGGTAATAAGCCCCAGCGCATGCATGAGCAGCTTGTGATAGGCTGGTGACCAGGGGTCTTCCGGTAGCGGCTGCGTCAGCAGCAGTGCGGCAATAACCACGTCGTCCTCGCCGCGGATGGGGGCGGCATCGGCCGCGAGGCAGTGCAGCGCTTCGCTGTAGTGCTCGTGGCCCACCACCTGGAACGGCTCCTTGTGCCGCATACACAGCGAGTGTGCGTTCGTGCCCATGGTGGCCTCGCTGAAGATATCGCGCTCCTTCACGAAGGGGTGCAAGTCCAGGTTACCCACGCGCAGAAGCGAGGCCCCGTTGCGCGCGACCAACTCAAAGATGTAGTCGTTCGTGATGCCAAGGTCATCCACAATGCCTATCATGGGCCGCGTAATTTCAATAAGCGGCTCGTAGATGTCGAGTATTTTGTCGAATTCCTCGGTGGTGACGGGAGAGGACAGCACGCGATTGTGCGGATCCAGCCCAAACGCGCGGCTGCGCACCCACGAGTCGGCAATTTCGGGCCTCACGGCCGGGGAAAGATGCGGGTCGGTGCCCTCGTGCGTGAACGCGTGCCAGGCACGCTCGATGGCGGGCCCCGTCATATCGTCAGCTGCTGCGTCGGCGGCAATGAAGCCAGCTCCGCTGCGGCCATCAACCGTGTCGTCGGTATTCAAGCTAAGCCCCCTTCTTTTCAGCTTGATACGCTTCAGCCCTCACACGCGTTTCGCGTGCGCCCCCCGGAAGCTGTTTGTTCCACTTTAACATTTAATGCGCCACCTGCGGGGAAGCACTGCATCGAATGCGTAAAAACGATTGATTTCCTCACCATTCTACGCACAAAAAGCGGGGGCCGAAAGGCACCCCGCTTTAACTACTCTGCGAACCCTCCGCGCGGGTCTTACCACACGGCCGCGCAGTCCACTCCGGTGCGCATTTGGCCCTTGCCGTTGGCGCGGCGCATGAACTTGTCAATCTCCCACTTTTCGAAGATGAGCGCACGGTTGGTGCGATAGATGTCATACGCGCCGTCCAGCTCCACGCCGCAGCAGGTATGCTTGCCGTAGATGGAGCAGAACAGATCGGCCGCCTTCTCGTTGAAGCCGTTCTCTTTGAACAGGTAAAGGTCGCAGGAGAGACCACGGCCCGTCATAGGAATGAGAATCTCGCTGCCGTCACTGCTTTGCAGGAAAATGCCGCGATCGTCGAGCAGTTTGTTGTGGAAGACCTCGTCGGCTTCGAAGCGGTCGAGCCACTTCTTCTTTTTCATCTTCGCCCACATGGCCCACACGTTGTTGTAGCGGCACGCGTCGTCGTTGTACACCAGCTCGTAGAACTCGTCACACGTGGACGCCGCCGCCAGGTGTTCGCGCAGCTCAGGCCACACATTGCCCGCCACGCCCGACATGGCCAAAAGCTCGCGGTAGTCCTTCGCCTTCGATCCCGACACGGCCGCAATCTGCTCTTTCAATTCCTGATAGTCCATGTATCTCCCCTTTTTCGTTTCCTAATCGTGCCGCTAACGCGGCTTGCTTACCAGGGCGGTGGTGCGCGTGAAGCGTACGTTTTCGGTGGTGTCAGCCACCGGCACCGTGTAGTCGTCCACGTAGCCGGTTTCCGGCCGCACCTCAGATTCCTCGTAGTAGTCGGGCGCGAAGAAACCCGCGTCCTTCACCATGCGCTCGAACTCCGCACGACTCGGCGAGGCTTGGATGGCGTTGCCGAGCGCCCGCGCCTGCTCCACCGTGGCAACGTCGCGCTCTCCCTCGGCCACCACGCCGTCGAACAAGAACACGCCGCCGGGGCGCAACGCGCGGAAGATCTCATGCACTACGCGCTCGGGGTCGTAGTCGATGGCAATACTGCTGTTGGCAAACACCGCGTCGAACGAGCCCTCAGCGATGCCGGCCGCCGCCAAGTCCTCGGGATACGCCACAGCGTAGTCCATGTTGCAGTGAGGCAAGCCGTTTTTGCGCCACGACTCTTCCTTGAACGACTGGGCGATCTCAATCCACTCCGGCGACGGGTCCACGCCCAGCGCGAACCCCTTCGGCCCCACCGAAGCGGACAGCTTGATAACACCCTTGCCACGCCGACAATCAATATCCAGCACGCGCTTGCCGGTAAGGTCGCCCAGAAGCGTCATTTTGCACTGGCTCGCAAACCCGTACTCCGAGGGCCGCGCCTCGTAGAAGGCCTTCAACACCTCGTGATCGGGCGCTGCCATCGCGTTGTCGGTCATCGAAACCACCCCTTGCACGCCGCCTCTTCGCTACTTGTCTACTTGTACGACACGCGCGAGCTGTTCACCAGCCACGACAGCGCCGCCTCGCGACGCGCGAATACGCGTGCTTCATCGGCCAGGCCCTGCTCCTGCAGCTGTGCGAGAATCTTCTCGCGCTGCTCGGCGTCCTCGCCGGGCATCTGCGCCATCACGTCCTCATCGGAAAGCTCGATGGCCAGATGGTCGGCCAGCGCGTCGATGGCGCACATCGCGCGCAGGGCGTCGGTGGGCATACCCTCCATGCGGTCGGCCTCGTCGGGCTCTTCCACCAGGCGCTCAGCCAGCTTCTCCAACACGAGGTCGGGGAACTGCGGATCGTTTTTCTGCATGTCCTTCAAGCCGAACTGACTGGCCACACCCTCGCGGAACTCCGCCACGGTGTTCGCGGGCTGGAAGTGCTCTTTCACCAGTTCATCGGTGAGTTCAGGCTGCACGCAGTAGAGGATTTTCTCAACGGTCACCGTCATGGTGAGCGCCGAGGCGTCGCCGTCTTTGGCCAGCGGCAGCTTGATCTTTGCCACCACGTCCTTGGTGGTTCCAGCCTCCATGCCCATGAGTTCGTCGTCAAACGAACGCGGCATCTCGCCGCCACCGGTGTGATACAGCGAGTGCTGCAGGATGAAGTTCTTCGCCGGGTTGCCGTCGATGCAGGCGTTTTCCGTGGTCACAACCAGGAAGTCACCCATGATGGCGCCGCGGTCTTCCTCAATTTCGTGATACTCAGCCAAAGGCTCCAACAGCTTTTCAATTTGCGCGTCAACCAAGCTGTCGGGAACTTGCGGTTTCGGCAGCTCCATGCTGACGGGCTCATAGCTGGTGAGCGTGTACTTTCCCATAGTGGTGAATCCTCTCTTCATGCCTTCGATAACTACTTCTACTAGTGCTCGCCCCCACGGGGGCGGTTGTGCCGTTGTGCGCGCATGGCGCGACGAGCTGCGCCTACAGGCCCAACTCTTCAATACGGTGGCGCAAATCGCGCTGCCGCTCCGACAAAATCATGTCCTCATTGTGCGCGAAGTAGGACGGGCTTCCGTATTGGGCCAGGTAGCGCGCCGTTACCGTGCGCGACGTGAGTTCGGTCGTGAACACCAGCAGCTCCTGCTGGTCGCCGAACGCCGCTTCCACAAACTCAAACGCGCGAGCCAGGCGTTCTTCCACCTTCGCCGCGTCGTCCTTCAGGCCCTGGGCCTTGTTCGCAAACTCCTTCTCCACGCGTGCAAATGCTTCCCCCGTATCACCCGTGTCCGCAAGCAGAATAAGCTCATCCAACGCGTGCAACTCGCGCTCGGCATTCAGGCGCTTCGCCTTCGACAACACGCCCGTGGCAAGCGACATTTCCAGCTTCGATTCCTTGCGCAGGCGCACTGCGCGCAGTTCCTCCACCGTGTCCTGCCCCTGCTCCTGAACGGCCACCTTCACGGCGCGCAAATCGTCGCGCACGACCACCAGCACATCGGTGGCGTCCATGATGGTTTGCACGTCGCCGCTGATGGCGTCCAGCAACAGCCCCACCAGCGACAATCGCTCGTCGAACTCCGCCGCCTGCGCGCGCTCGACCACGTCTTCAATAGCGCCGCCTTCCAGGATTTCGTCCACCCGGTAGTCCTCGCGGTACTTGTTGAACAGATCGTAGTACGCGGAAAACTCGCGCGCGATGGGTTCGCTTTGCACGTACTGCACAATCAGGTCGTAGTCGACGGGCTTATTCAGCTTCTCGAACACCGTAATCATATCAGAAAGGTCGTCCCAGCCACGCGCCGTGACGAACGCCTTGCCCTCAAGCGACGCCTCCACCGAATAGAACCGATTCTTCTTGATATCGAGGAACGTGAGAATAGCCGGGTGCGTGTCCTTCGAAAGGGCGTAGGCCTTCCATGCCTCGTAGTCGGGCTCCACGACGATTTTCTTCACGCGGTCAAGCGTGACAATGTCGAACTCGTGCACGCTCTTGTTGTACTCGGGCGGATTGCCTGCGCACGCGATGATCCAGCCGTCGGGCACCTTGTGGCGGCCGAACGTTTTGAACTGGAGGAATTGCAGCATGGAGGGGTACAGCGTCTCCGATACGCAGTTGATCTCGTCCAAGAACAGAATGCCGCGCTCCACGCCCGTGGTCTTCATATAGGTGTACACCGACGCGATGATTTCGCTCATGGTGTACTCAGACGCCTCGTATTCGAAGTCGCCGTAAGATTCCTTCTCGATGAAAGGCAGGCCGAGCGCGCTTTGACGCGTGTGGTGCGTCATGGAGTAGGACACCAGGCCAATGCCCAGCTCAGAAGCAATCTGGGCCATGATAGCCGTCTTACCAATGCCGGGCGCGCCCACCAAAAACACCGGGCGCTGCCGCGAGGTGTCCAGCAGGGGCAGCCCGTGATCGTCGGTGGCCAGGTAGGCCTCGATGGTGTCTTTCACCTGCTGTTTTGCTCGTGCGATATGCATGGTTCGCTCCTCTTTGCGTTGCTCGAAACCGCTTTAAACGCGTATGCGCCAAGCGGCCGCCTATCCCAAGTCCCTCTCGTCCAACAGCACCTTCAACGCCCACGGGGGCACCACGGGGTCGGAATATCCATCATCCAGAAACACAAACACCGCGTCGTAGGCGGGTTGCTTGCGCGGGAAGGTACCCTGCCCATCCGTGAAGTACACCAGCCCCTTCAAGTCGGTGAACTCGCGTTTTTCCACCAGCAGGTTCACGTAGTCGAACACCGGGCGGAAGTCCGTGCCGCCGAAACCCTTCAGCTCCATGGTTTTCAGGTACTCGTCCAGCTGGTCAAGCGAGGTGATTTTCGTGTCCTCTTGCACGCGTGCGTCGCACTGCACAATGTGGATGTTCACACGGTCGTTGAAACTTTCCACGTGCTTCAAGATGTTGTACGTCTTGCGCATGAACGCCTGCACCAAGTCGCCCGACACCGACTCCGAGGTATCAATGGCAATAACGAAGTCACGCACCGAGCGGTCTTCCTTATATTCCAAGGGCTCGATGAGCGGCATGTTGCCGTAGCGATCGAGGCCAAACGTGTAGTAGATGTAGTCGAACTCGTCGGCGTTTACGCGCATGCGCTCGTGCAGCGTGGCGAAGCGGCGCAGGAACTCCGTGTAGTCGTAGCGCTCGCGGTTGATGGCTTGCAGCGCGGCCACCATGTTGCCGGCTTGGTCGCCCTGGCGCGCCATCTGGGATTCCAGCTCTATCTGGATGCGACGGCTGATGTCTTCCCAGGCGTCCGACAACTCCTTTTCCGTTTGCTCGGAGGCGCTGTCGGTGGTGGGGGTGTCGTCGGTATCGGTGTCGCTACCGTCGTCGCGCGTTTCGTCTTCGGCGCGCTGTTGTTCGTCATCTTCGTGCTGCTGCGTTTCGTCGCCTTCGCCGCCGTCGGTCGAGGGCATCTCGGACATGCCGCGCGTGTCATCAAGCGACTCAGAGCCTTCCGTGTTCGGCATCTGGCCGCCCTCGCGGTCCTCGGTTTGCTGACGCGCCGCGCCGGTGGCACCGCGCTGGGCATCGCCGTCTGCCTCGCTGTACCACATGCCGTGCGAGTCGTGATAGAACAGCGGCGCCAACGAGCGCAAATCCACCTTGTTGCCCTCGTTCGAGAAGAAGCGATACAACCGCTCGGCCGTTATCACGCCACCCACCTGCGCCTTCAACAGCTTCAGCGACTCGCGCGCACGCCGGTCCATGTTCGAGGGGAAGGCCTCCCCCACTAAATCGAGCAGCAACGCCTCAATGGCGATGTCACACGACACGTCCCACGGCTGGCGCAGCACCGAGTACAACATAAACGGATGGCGGAAGATGCAGTGGAACAGGCAGTGCACCACGTCGCGCACCACTTCATTCGGCGACAGCTTGAAGCGCGCCACCACAAATTCTGGGTCGTAATAGAACTTCACACCATCGCTGGCCAGGCCATACACGTCAAAGCTGGGCACAAGCGGCATGCGCCACAGCGCCCGATCAAGAAAGCGGAAGCGCACGGCCAGCGCCGAGCGCGCCTCTTCCAAAATGTCATTGGCAATGGGAACGCACAGCTCGTAGCGCGCACGGCGCTCGGCGAGTTTTTCCTCGCTCAGCACGCTCACGCGCTCCGAAGGCTTCGGCTTGGAGAGCATGCCCAAGCGCTCGCGCTCTTTCAGCGCCACATCGCCTTCCAATATGGGCGTTAAATCTTTCAAAACCGCCCCCTTTTCATAAGCTGAAATCTATTCCCGTGTCGGGCACCCAGCGGTGCTTCAGTTCCAACAAACACCCGGTGGCCTGGGCTCTTCCCTCACGCACGGCCACGGCAAGCTCCGCTTCCACCGTTTGCTCGTCAAGCAGGCCGCGTTCGCACAATTCTTCCAGCGCCGCAAGGTTGGCATGCTCGGCAAAGTAGCGACATACCTGGGCGCTGCGGCGTGCGAAAATACCTTCGTACAGCTCGCGCGTTTCATCCGGCAGGCTCATAGGATGCTGCAGCCGGTAGAGTGCGGCAGGCGCGAACTCGTTCACGTCGACCGCATGGGTCACCCACGAGTCGTAGTATTCGAAGTCGAACACCGTGCCCTTCGCGTTCGTGGTAATAAGGTAGGAAGGCGAGCGGTAGCGCGCCGAGAGGCTGGGCACCTGGAAGTCGCCCGACTCGTAGCCATCAATGGGTTCCGGGAAGCGCACGTGCATCCATGGAATGGTGCGCGCGGTGGAAAAGGCACCCATACACACGCTTTGCAGATGGTCGTGAATATAGAGTTCGTCCACGCCACTCGTACCGCAAAACGCCAGGTTAGCCACCTTTGTTACCTGGTCAGGGATGTGCACAATGTGGTCGGGTCCCACGTACAGAAGGCACGTGTCGCCGCCCGCCTTGTTGCCCTCGCGCTCACACAAAAGCCCATTTTCCAGGTAGAACAGCGGGTTGCCCTCGGCCACTTCCACCGAAGAAAGCGGTGTGTTGTGTGTGAGCTGGTTCTGCCCCTGCACCAGAAGTGCGTCCTCGCCAATCTCGCGCACGCGTTCTGACAACGTGAGCGTAATGAGCGCCGTGTCCAAAAACGCGCGCTCACCAATGCGTTCAAGCGAATGCGGCAAATCCACGCGCATGAGCTGGCGGCACCCGCGAAACGCTTCGGCCCGCACTTCGAACAGCCCCTCGGGCAACTCCACCGCGCGCACCGTGCGATGGCGCTTGAACGCCTCGGCACCCACGGCGTGAGTACCCGGACGCACGGCATAGGCCGGAGCGAGGCCGATATACTCAGCAAACACGTCATGGCAATAGAGGCCACCTTGCGCGTCTAAGTCCATGTGCGGGTTCGCGGAGTCAACCGCAATCGCACCTTCATCCACGCTTCGCTGAGCAGGCGTTTTATCGAACGCACGAAAACCCAATTGTTCCACCGAGGCAGGCACCCTCACGCGCTGTATGCCGGACAGCGCAAAGGCCTCTTCGCCGATACTCTTCAAACCGAAGGACAGCGAAACACTTGTCAGCTTGGCGCAGTGGTAAAACGCCATGGCATCAATGTGCTCCACCGCCGGGGGAATACGCACAGAACCAAGCGCCGTCTTCGCAAACGCCAGCCGCCCGATGCTTTTGAGAGAATCGGGCAAGGACACCTCGCGCAAACACGCAACCGAATCGAACGCCCTATCTTCAATAACCTGGCATCCCTCGGCCACCGTGAACTGTTCACAGGCCACCACCAGGCGATACAGCGCGCTCCCATCCTTGGAGTACAGCGCAAGCCCGTCGGTGCTAAAGCGCTCATTATCCTCATCAACCGAGATTTCGCGAATCTTGAGAAGTGGCAGCGGCTTGGCCTCAAGCTCGCGCACCAGCGGGCCAAACCGCACACGCGTAATGGGAGAATCGCAAAACGAATCGTTTTCCAGCTTCACCGTGGGAGCCGTCAGCACCACTTCGGCAAGCTCTCGGCACCCGGCAAACATCGTGCGATCGATAGCCTCAAGCGAAGCCGAAAGCCGAGCATAGTGCAGATTGCGACACCCATCAAACACGTGGTGCCCCACGAACTCCACCGTATCGGGAAGTTCCACCCGCTCAAGTTCGGTGTGGTTACGGAACAAATTCGAAGCAAGGGAGGTGACCGGCACCTCTTCAATGTGCGAGGGAATGGACACGCACGCATCCGACCCCTCATATCCCACAAGACGGATGGTTCCAGCAGCACGGCAGCGGAAACGGAAGGCACCGAAGTGGCGCTCCTCTACCTCCTGCTGTCTGCTGTCATCATGCAACGATACCCCTCTCGCTATCCATTTCATGACGTGCGCAGCACCCGTGCACACCATGAAATGGATAGCGCTGGGAGGACACGAGGCGCCTCCCAGCGCTACCGGTATAGTTCTTGCCATGCGGAAGGCACGGCCTGTCTGCCTGTATCGGCTCCCCTAAACCGATACAGGTGACATTAGAGTGGGCTGCCGCAGTTTTTGCAATGCGTGCGGGTACCCAGCATGTAGCTGCCGCATTCGGGGCACACTTTCGTACGTCCCAACTCGACGCATTCGTTGCAAAGCGGCCTCTCGAAGGGCGAGCAGAAGAAACAGGCTTTCTTCACCTCGTTGTTCAGGTGAGTAACCGCCTTCGAATCGTCATGCTCAATGGTCGCGCCGCATTTTTTGCACACGTCCCGCTCGTACGGGTTATACCATCCGCACTGTGGACAGGGGACGGGGAATTTCATCTCCGCCTTTTTGTGGCAGCGGTTGCACCACGGGCTGCATGTTCGACAATTCGGCATTTGCTTCGCTACGCCTTCTTACCTGAATCGCGTTCGGAGAATGACGCTCTCGTTAGTTCTTCGGGGCGCCGGGAGCCTTCGGGGCAGCAGGAGCCTTGGGGGCGCCGGGAGCCTTGGGGGCGTCATCGAGACCCTGGGGGGTCAACGAGATTTCGGACGGAGCAGGAGCAGTAGCAGCGATAGCATCCTCTGCAGCCTTGCGAGAAGCAGTCAGGTCGGTACCGCACTTCTTGCACGTTTCATCCGTGGGCTTGTTAAAGGTACCGCACTCGAGGCACTTAACAATGGTAACGGTAGCCGCCGGTCTGAAGCACATATCATTCTCCTTACGTTATCGGTGGTTTCGAATCGGTGCCCTGCGGGGGCAGGGCACCGACTATTACTTAGTTCTTACTGCTCGGGCACGTACACCCAGGAGCGCGGCATTTCCTTGGCCTTCGCAGCCAGCTCGTCAACCGTGCCATACTTCATGCACGCGGCCTGGCAGTGATGCACGCAGGTAGGCAGCTTGCCCATAGCCGTGCGGTCGGCGCAGAGGTCGCAGAGCGACGTCATGACCGGCAGGTAGGTGTACTCGAACTTACCATTGGGGAACATGCGGGGGCCGTCAGCGAACAGCATAACGCCGTTGGCCTCGCCAGCCTGCCAACCATGCTCGACCTTGCAGGCCATTTCGCAGGAGTGGCAGCCGGTGCACCACTGGTAATCAATCAGAATACCGTACTTTTCAGCCATCTTAGAATCCTCCCTCGCGAGTCACGATCTCGCTGGGCGAGCAGTCGTTCTCCTTCGTGACCGGATAAATCTTGCAGATCTGGTTTGCGTACGGAGCGCCGTACAGCGTAGGACCGGTAACACCCTGGACCGTGAGGTTGTTGATGTTGGAGTCGAACACGCCGAACAGGTTGGGCTCTGCACCCTCCTGCTCCGGGAACCACCAGCCGTGCTCAGAACGCACGGTGTCAAGCTTGAGCGAGGCGTTGAAGCGCACGCGCTGCTTGCACTTGCCGCGCATGTTCTCAACCCAGATCCAGTCGCCCTCGGTCACACCAATCTTGGCAGCCGTCTCGGGATGCAGATCGGTCAGCGGGTCGGGATGCGACTCACGCAGACGCGGAACCATGCGCTCCTCAGAGTGGAAGTACTCCCACGTACGGGCGCCGGTGGTCAGAACGTACGGATACTCCTCGAACAGCTCAGGCGTGGAGATCGGGGACTCTGGCGGCTCCTCGTAGTACGGCAGCGGATCGAAGCCCCACGCGTCAAACAGCGTGTTGAACAGCTCGCACTTGCCGGTGTTCGTGTTGAAGCCGGGCTGACCGTCGTCACGCAGCCAACCGAGCTCGTACTTGCGATAGGCCCAGTCATCCGGCCAGTCGATGACCTTCTCGGTGAGGTCAAGGAACGTCTGATCGGTCTTGTGCGGCCAACCAGCATGGAAGCGGTTACCGGACTGAATCCACCAGGTCATCAGCTCGACGTCCGTCTCCCACGGGAACAGCCTGGGATTGAGCTTCTTGCCAATCTCAAGGATGATCTGCTCGTCGGACTTGGCCTCGTAGTAGTCGCCAACCTTCACGATGGAGCGCAGCGGCCACCACCACACACGAGCGGAGTTACGCTCGCAGCTCATGCCGCAGGGCAGCACGATGTCGGCGCACGCAACAGCCGTCGGGGTCATGAACACGTCGACCACCACGTTGTAGTCAACCGAACGCATGGCGCGGTACACGCGCGGAGCCTCGGAGGACATGTTCGCGAAGGTGTTCGTGGACTGGATGAACAGCATGCGAATGGGATACGGCTCGCCCGTCTCGATGGCGTTGAGGACGGTGTCGCCGTTGGCCGTCGGGTCGAAGCCGAGAGCGTGCAGCGGAGAGGTCTCCACGCCGAGCATCTTGCCGAGCATCTCGTCAGAGAGGTTCCACATGCCGCAGCCATAGGAGTCAGGAATGTCGTAAGCGCAACGCGGGATCATCATGCCGCCGGGCACGTCGATGTCGCCGCAGATGGCGCCGAGGGAGAGCAGAGCCTGGGCCAGCGGAATGCCGCAGACGGTCTGGTCAACCTTGAGGCCCCACTGAATCGTGGAGGGGTTGCCGGAAGCATAGAGGCGAGCAGCCTTGCGGATGTCCTCAGCGTCAACGCCAGCGATCTCAGCGGCACGCTCGGGCGGGTACTCGCGGCAGCGCTCGGCCAGCTCTTCGAAGCCGTAGCACCAGTTCTCAACGAAGTCATGATCGTACAGATCCTCTTCGATGACAACGTTCAGCATAGCGATAACAACAGCAGCGTCGGTACCAGGACGCACCGGCAGCCACACCTCAGCCTTAGAGGCCAACCACGTGCAGGACGGGTCGAGGACGAGCAGCTTGGTGCCGCCTTCCTTCATGACGTCGACGATCCAGTGACCGAAGAAGCCGTCGCCGTTGGAGATGAGGGCGTTGTTGCCGACGTTCAGGATGTAGTCGGGGAACACGTACTCGGGGTCAGCGTAGCGCTTCTCGAGGTGCTGCGAGCAGTCAGCCACGAAGAAGTCGCCCATGAAGCAGTGACCGATGGTCGTACGGGGCAGGTAGCACGCGTCGCCGGAGAGGAAGCCGAGCACGAAGTTCGGGCTGCCGAACGCGGCATAGCTCAGGTACGGGGTCTGCCAGCAGATGTTACGGCCGGTGCCCTGCATGGACACGATGGACTCGGGGCCGTAGTCTTCCCAGATAGCACGCACATGCTCGGCGATGTCGTCGATAGCCTCATCCCACGTGATGCGCTCCCACTTGTTCTCGCCGCGCTCGCCTACGCGCTTCAGGGGGTACTTCAAACGATCCTTGTGATAGAACGTCTCGACAACGTCGAGGCAACGCATGCACAGACGACCCTGGTTGTAGGGGGACAGCGGGTCGCCCTCAATCTTCTCAACCTTGTTGTCCTTGGTGTAATAGAGAACGGAGCAACCGTTGTGGCAACCAGGAGCAGTCCACATGTTGGTGCGGGTAACCGTGTACTCGCCCTCCTGCCACTGCCAGTCGGTTTTATAGACGTCTTTGTTGACGCCCTCAAGCTCGTTGGTAAGCATACCTTGAATCCCTTCTGTTCGTCTTTAAGAATCGGTTCTCGAATTCTTTAGACTTCCCCGTCTTTCAGCTGCGGACGGAACGGTTTCGTCCAGTCGCGCCCGGAAGCATCCTGCGCCTTCTGGTTCCATGCCTGCTTGTTCTTCTCCGGATCCTTCAGGTGTTCCTTGATACGCTTCTCCTGATACTCTGGATCCTTGTGCTTGTCTTCCGCCATCTGTAAAGCCTCCTCTCCGTTTTTGACTCGCCATGCGACATGGCCTTCTCTGAGATCGTGAACATCCCCCCGTTTCTCACGAAACTCGTTCACGCTTGCCCCTATAGATGCATGTACTGTGCCAGTTTTGCCAAAAATATCGAAAAAAGTTTTGTATTCCCTGGTCAATATACCTAACAAGAATTGGGAGAAGAATTTGGAGCACCGATAGCCCGTGGTACGAAATTGAAAAAGAGACGTTGAATTCTCGTTTTTGAACTGTTTCTTGGCTGAAATGCTCATTTTGAGACAGATTGCTGAGAACGGTTCGGACGGCGGTCAAAAATGAGCATCGAGCGGTGAGGCCGTGCGGGGGACGGCAGAAATGGGGGAATGAGCGGTTGGATGGCGGCGCGGGCGCTGGATGAAAATGAGAAAGCGGGGGGCGCTAGCCGCGACGGCGGGCGGCGCGGGCGGGAATGCCCAACTCTCCGCGATACTTATTAACCGTGCGGCGCGACAGCACGATGCCGGTAGCCGCGAGCGCGTCCACGATGGCTTGGTCGCTCAGCGGGCGCGCGGAATCTTCGGCAGCCACGAGTTCACTTATCTTGTGGCGCACGCTGGTGGAGGACACCGCCGCCTCCGACGCATTGCTGGCAGCGGAGCTAAAGAAGAAGCGCAGTTCGAAAGTGCCCACCGGCGTCTGGATGTAGTTGCCGTTCACCAGGCGACTGACGGTGGACTCAGAGACACCGGTTGCTTGCGCCACCTGGGCCATGGTAAGCGGGCGAAGGTAATCGTAGCCTTTGGCGAAGAAGTCAACCTGCATGTCGGCGATGCAACACGCTACCTTATATAAGGTAGTCTTGCGATACGTGATGTTGCTCATGAGGGTTTCGGCCTCTTTGAGCTTTTCCTTCAAATAGGTTTGCGTGCCGGGCTCCTTCACGCTGGACGCGAGCGTGCGGTACTGTTCGTTGATGCGCAAATGCGGCAGGTAGAAATCCTGGAGGTGCACGCGGAAGCCACCTTCTTCTGCCTGTTCTATCACCACTTCAGGCCACACGGGTTCAGAGGGGCTACCGAACTGGCCAGCCGGTCGCAGGTTGCAGGCGCGCACGACATCGAGCGCTTCGCTGAGTTCACGCAGCGTGATACCCATGTCATGAGCAATAGCTGCGGGCGTACGCGATTCAAATTCGGTGATATGTTCGATGAGCTGCTTCACCAACGGCGTCATGCGACCGGCAGCTTCCAGCTGGAGCGTGAGGCACTCGGATAAGTTGCGGGCGCCAATTCCCGGAGGGTCAAACTTCTGAATAATGCCAAGGATGTCTAGCACCTCATCGACGCTGGCACCCACGGCCTCGGCCACCGACTCCACGGGTGTGCGCAGATAGCCGCTTGAATCGATGTTACCAATAAGGTATTCGCCCACCGCTTGGGAGCGCTTATCGCTCACCTGCATGTGCAGCTGTTCCAGCAGATATTCTTCCAGCGAAGCATCGTCCACGAGAAAGCGGTCGAACGAGAAGCTGCGCTGCGACATGCTGGAGCGCTCGTTGTCGAAGTTTTCCGGACTGCCGTGACCGCGCCTATCCAGCAGCGCATCAGCGCTTTCGGCCCGCTTGAAGCGGTCGACCTCATAGGGATGCAGGGGCTCAACCCAGTCATCATCGAAGAAGGGATTTTCCTCAACGCACGTCTTCACGTACTCGCTCAAGTCCGACGCGTTCATTTGCAGCACGGAGATACCCTGCTTAATCTCCGTGGTCAAGTGCAAACCGTGATGCTGAGAAAGACCAGGTGCGTGGCCTATTTCCATTTCAGTCCCCCTGTCGACACGGTTGGGCCTGACACTCCCTTGCCACGCTGTACCGTTGGGTCATGATTATAGCCACTCGCAGGAAGGGCGCAAGCAGAGGGCGCACTCCTTCTGCGTAAATTCGCAACCCGTCCGTCTGGCCGCTTTCGGCCGCGGTGCTTCAACGTTTGGAGAAGTCGCGAGGGATTCGTTACCGAACGGTGACGGAATGCACCTGCGGTGGCGGGAGCGCCAAGGCGGGAGTGGCGGGTCGGTATAATCGAAGAGAGATAGGCACGAGAAGCACACCCCGATAAGCGAGGTAGAAAGCATGAGCAAGCACGAGCCACCCATCGACGTTGAACCCCTTGCAAGCGCACGCGACAAGGCAAAGGGTGCCGCGAAGGCGGCTACAAATGCGGCCTCTGAGGCGGGCTTTAGCGCACCATCTTACGGGCGCAAGGCAGCCAAGGCGGGAGCAGCGGGCGCGGCAGTGGCTGGTGGTGTTGCGAAAAAGGCAGGTGAAGCGGCGAAAGCCACGGTGGTCGACGGCAAGGGCGGCGGCGCATCTCGCCGCGTGGCGGGTGCGGTGCAGACGGTGGTGGGCGGTGCCATCATGGCGGTAGGAGTACCCATGCTCATTCTGCCGGGCCCCGGCCTACTCGCCATCGGCGGCGGAGCCGTGGTAGCCGCAGGCGGCGTAAAGAAGCTGCTGGGTAAGTAGCATTCGCGCTGGTCAAAGGCCGAGGAAGCGCGCGACTTCCGCATCGTGCATTTGGTCGAAAAGTTCAGCAGCGGGCACCACGGCGCACAAGCGGCCACCGAGGATCACCGCCACTCTATCGGCAAGGCGACGAGCTTCCTCGAAATCATGGGTCACGAAAACAATCGTACAGTCAAAGCGCTCGTGCACGTCACGCAAAGTGGCATAGAGACGCTCTTTCGTAGCGGGATCGAGCGCCGAAAACGGCTCGTCGAGCAAGAGGATATCAGGCTCCAACACCAATGCCCGCGAAAGCGCAACGCGTTGCGATTCGCCCCCGCTGATAATTCCCGGGTAGCTTTCGGCAATGCGCTCAATGGAGAACAATTCCAAAACCGCGCCAACCCTCTGATCGATTTCCGACGGCGGGCAACCGTTCATGCGCAGCCCGTAGGCAACGTTTTCGTACACCGTCATGTGGGGAAACAACGCGTAGTCTTGGTAGACTATTCCCAGGTGCCGCTGTTGAATAGGCAGCGTTTCCACGTCTTTGCCATCAAGCAAGATGTGCCCAGCACTGAAAGGAAAGGCACCAGCTATTGATTCAAGCAGCACCGTTTTTCCCGCGCCGGTTTCCCCTAAAATGGCAAACACCTCGCGCGGTTCCACGGACAACTTATCTACTTCCAGCGAGAACGAACCGCGCTTTACACGCAGGCCTTCAACGTCTATGCGTCCAGCCACGGAAAGTCCTCCTTCCCCGCTTCGCCTCCGCGCCAACGCGCGAGGCACCCACGGGACGGTTCAGCACATTCGCCACAACGAGCGTGGCGGCCGACAGTAGAAGCATAATCATGGCCGTTGCCATGGCGGTGTCGGTGTTGCCGGTAGAGATACTGAGGTAGATGCTGCCTGGCAGCGTCTCGGTTTTCATGCGCGTGACACCTACCAGCATGAGCGTAGCACCAAACTCGCCCATACCACGCGCCCACGTAAGCACGAAGGTGCTGATGAGCGAGTTGCGACACAGAGGCAAAATAACAGTACGAAATACGTCTCCCGGCATGGCCCCCAACGTCTGCGCCACAAACTCCATGCGAGGATTCACCTCGGCAAACGCCGTGCGCACCATGCGTATAGCGAACGGGAGATTCACGATAAGCTGGGCAAACACGATGCCAGCTGGTTCAAATACCACCGCGAATCCCACGTCCTTGAGCATTTTGCCTACCGGAGAAGAGAAGATGAGCAAAAGCGCGAACCCCAACAAAATATAAGGAAGCGAAAGGGTGAGCTCCATCAGCACCTCGGCAGCGCGCTTGAAGGGCATAAAGGTACGCGACAAAGCGTATGCCGTCGGCAGTGCCAAAACCAGACAAAGCGCAGTTGAAATGGTGGAGGTAATCACGCTCATGCGAAGCGAAAACAGCACTTCTGCCGAGGTGATGGCTTCACCAAAGTGCGTAATACCACCAGCCACAATGGCAACGATGGCGCTTCCCACGAACAAGAGCACCACACCAGCCACGGCAATGGACACGCCCGAAAAGACGTCACGCCGTCTGCCGCGGTGCTTACGACGCGCTGCCGCGTCGGTGCGTTTCAGACGAAAGCTGCGCGCCCTGCTACACGGGGCAGCAGCACAGGGGATGTTTGCTACAGGAGCAGCCCCCTCACCTACTGCCCCGCCCTCGATTTCGCCTTCTTTGGGCGTGGGCCTGTCTAAAACCGTGGCGCCCGCGTTAACAGGCGCGGTGGTTGTCATACTTAAACCTGTTCGTAGCCGAATTCAGCCCAAATGCTCTGAGCGGCATCCGTCAGCAAGAATTCACTGAATGCTTTCACAGCATCGGCATCGGCCGCGCACGAGAGTTCGGCAGCAGGCACCGTTTTCACGAAATCGTCGAGGTCAGACGTATCGACAATCGCAACGCCAGTAACCTTCGCATTTTCTTTCCATACGATACCTGCGTCACCTTCGCCATTGACAAGGGCCGTGGCAATTTGCGGAGCGGTTGTCGTGGTTGTGATGACATTTGCAGACATAAGTTGATCCCAAAGACCCGCCTGCGAAAGCGCTTTTTGAGCAATCTTGCCGATAGGCGTTGACTCGGGGTCGCCCGTCAGCAGCCGGTCGACACCAGCAAGATCAGCCAAACCAGAAACAGCTTTTGGATTGTCGGAAGGCACCGCCAGCACCGGGATATGCTTCACAAGATCGGTGCTTGAAGCAACATACGCTTCGACGGGCTTAAGTTCGTCTGCCGAGCCAGCAATGAAGAAATCACCCTGCTGAGTGGTGTTGATCTGGGTTTGTATTTGGGCGGCATTCGCAAACGTCACATTCATCTTGCAGCCAGTCTCCTCGGCAAACGCATCGGAGATTTTCTGAAACGGGTCGGTCATGCCAGCACCGCAATAGATGTTGAGTTCCTTACCCTCAAGCTGGCGTTCGACTGCTGGCTCTGAAGGAGCGGCGTTCTGGTCGGAGGTACTTTCTATCGAAGCTGATGAGCAGCCCGCGAAAAGCGTGCACGCGAGTGCCGTGGCCAGCGCAAGAGCAGCCAGTCCAACCGCTCGGTGCGCCGTGATCTTGTGCATAAACTGAAGACTCATCGAAATATCCTCCTTCTCTTAGATGCGGCGCACTTCTGAGGCGACGCATCAAGCGACATCAATAACAAGGGCTGCCGCTTATTATTCCCATTTAGTAATAATATCATATAGATATATTTCCACTTTGCAATATTCTAGAATGAAATATATTTGCAAATGGGTATAAAAGATGGTGGGCTAACGCAGGGGTGACGCTGCTGGGGAGGTATAGCAAAGCTGTACTTGAAGCGTGGCGAAAGCCAGGTTAGGCCTTCGCCACAACTGTTTCAACTTCGATGGCCGGCTTAGCAAGCGCGCATGCGTACGCTCATGTCGAGGGGCTTGGCGGCGAAGGGGGCGGTGGTGGCTAGGCCATCTACGCCGGTGGCCGCGTAGGCGGCGGCGTTATTGGGGTTCACCCCACCTGCCGCAATAAGCGTGAGGTGCGGATAGGTGACGCGCAGTTCCGCCACCAGCGGCGTAAGTTCATCCACCGGTATCTTGTCGAACTGGATACCGTCCACGCCAGCGCGCGCGAGAATGCGAGCACGCTCAGGATCCGCCTCCACAATCAGCTTCTTTTCGATGCAGCGCGCTTTGATAGCGGGCAGGTTCTCCACGAACGCATCAAAGCCGCCGCAGAACGTGAAATGGTGGTCGAACACGAGCACCGTCTCGGACAACCCCAATCGATGCGGGAACGCACCGCCCGCCATAACCGCAAGTGTGAACAGGTCTTTCGCACCCGGCTGGCTCTTGCGCGTGGTGAGCACTTCACAATGCGGGTTAACCGCATGTGCCGCATCCACCATGGCGCGCGTCTTCGTGGCCACGGCCGAGCAGTGGTCGAACACGTTCAGGCACACCTTCCACGCCGCATGCAAATCGGCCGCCGCCCCGCGCAGGCGGAAGAACGTCTCGCCCGCCGCCACACGCTCCCCATCACGACGCGCCTCTACCACTTCACAACCAAGCTTGCTCGCCATGCGCCGCGCAACGTCGGTGCCCGCCAGCACACACTCTTCACGCGTGAAGTAGTCCATCTCCCCTGGCGCATCGCCAATACCCAACACCTCGCACGTCAAGTCTATATAGGGCACGTCTTCAGTAATGAATTCCTCAATACGCGCATCCGAAATCCGCAACATGTTCTCCCCTTTTCTTCCTTGATCCCCTGAAAGTTCGCCCAAGTGCAGCAACCCGTGAGCACCTACACCTCAGCGATTATACGTTTCGTACGCGTTGCTACTTCGGCCTTGGCGCGTTCCACATCCACCGTGGGGAAGGTGCCGTCGCGGTAAACCACCGTGCCGTCGCTCATGGTGAGACAGACATCGGAGCCGTGACCTGCGTAGACAAGGTTTACCAGCGGGTCGGTCATGGGTGCCCAGGAGGGACCGGACACGTCGAGCACGGCAAGGTCGGCGCGCATGCCTTCCTTCACCATGCCGCAATCCTCGCGACCCTGCGACAGCGCACCCATGCGCGTGGCGGCCGAGAAGGCCTGCTTCGGCGTGACCACGGACGGGTCGTTCGTCGAGCCTTTATATAATAGTGCGAGCAGATACAAATCCTGCATCATGTCGTGGTTGTTGTTCGACGCCATGCCGTCGGTGCCCAGGCACACGTTCACGCCGCGTTCAAGCATGGCCGGGATGGGCGCGTATCCGCTGCCCAGCTTCATGTTGGAGGCGGGGTTCGCCGCCACAAACACCCCACGCTCGGCAAGGATATCCCAGTCGGCCGGCTCGCACCACACGCAGTGGGCAGCCGTGGTGGGCGAATCAAGCACGCCGATGCTTTCGAAATACTGGATGGGCGTCATACCGTTGTGGCGCTGCTTGCATTCCTCGTGTTCGCTTTTCGTCTCCGAAGCGTGCAGGTGCATGCGCAGCCCCTTCTCCTTCGTGACAGCGGCAATGTCGGCGCAGGTCTGCGGGTTGGACGTGTACTCGGCGTGGATGTTGTAGTCAATGAGGATGCGCCCGTTCGCGGCACCGTGATACTTCTTCACGTATTCCTCGCACTTGGCGGCGCACGCGTACTCGCTGAAGGGCTTCGGCTCGAAGTAGAGTTCGCTCTCGCAGATGTTGGCCTTGAGGCCGCTTTCCACCACGGCGCGCACGCGCTCGTCGGTGTGGTAGTACATGTCCGAGAAGCTTACCACGCCGTAGCGCGCCATTTCGGCGCAGGCCAGAAGCGTGGCCCAGTAGTTGTCCTCGCCCGTCATCTTCGCCTCAAACGGCCACACCATGTCGTTCAGCCACGCCTGCAACGGCAGATTCTCGGCGTAGCCGCGCAACAGCGTCATGGGTGCGTGGGCGTGCGCGTTGTAGAACGCGGGTACCAGCAACTTGCCCGCGCCGTAGTAGGTTTCGCCAAACGCTGCCGCCAGCCCACCCTCCGGCGCGTGGTCGCCCACGTAGGCAATGAGGCCATCCTCGGTTGTGCCAACCCAGCGATGGGTTTGATAGTCCAGGTTTTCGTCCAGCAGGTTGATATCTGCGAACAGCATGGTTTCTCCTTCTCTGGCGTTTCTCTGCCTTCGGCGCGCGGTGTGCGAGGCGCGTGTCATATGCATGTTGGCTATTATAGGACTATATCTAGTAATAGCCAGATGCGATTCTTTCACCCGGCAGCCGTATTCGTCTATCTGCCGTCAACATATATGCTATCATGCCGGAGAGACGAGACGACGGGTCGCGCCACGAAGCCGCGGCCCCTCGAGAAAGAAGGAGTCATGGCTGAAGAAGAATGCACGCACGAGTGCGGCAGCTGCGGCGTCGCCGGATGCGGCGACCGCGCTGACGCGGGTCCGTCCACGTTCCCGGTGAACTCCCGCACGAAAATCAAGCACGTCATTGGCGTGGTTTCCGGCAAAGGCGGCGTGGGCAAATCGCTCGTGACCAGCCTGTTGGCCAGCGAAATGCAGAAGAAGGGCCTGAAGGTGGGCATCCTGGACGCCGACGTGACCGGCCCGTCCATCCCCAAGACGTTCGGCGTGACGAACCCGCTCACGGCCGACGCCGACGGCATTATTCCCGCCTCCACCCAAAGCGGCATCAAGGTGATGTCGGTCAACCTCATGCTGCCGAAGGATGACATCCCCGTGGCATGGCGTGGCCCGGTGGTAAGTGGCATCATCAAGCAGTTCTGGGGCGAAACCAGCTGGGGCGACATCGACTACCTGTTCGTGGACATGCCTCCGGGAACCTCCGACGTGTTCCTGACCGTGTTCCAGTCGCTTCCGGTGGACGGCATTGTGACCGTGTCGGCACCGCAAGAGCTGGTGGCCATGATTGTGGGCAAGGCCGTGAACCTGGCGCACGACCTTGAAGTGCCGGTCATTGGCCTGGTGGAGAACATGGCGTACTTCAAGTGCGACGAGTGCGGCAAGGAGCACCACATCTTCGGCGAGCCTCAGGGCGAAGCCGTTGCGAAGAAATACGACATCCCCGCATTCGCCACGCTGCCCATCGACCCGTCGTTCGCGCGCCTGTGCGACGAGGGCAAGGTGGAAGAGTACGACGTGGACGGCGCGCTTGACACCATCATCACCCAGATCGAGGCAAGCGGCAAACCGGAAGCAACCGCCTAGGCACAACCGCTGACGTAGCGTGAAAGCCTCCGGCAGTGCCCGGGGGCTTTTCTATGGGCTTTGAGGCGCCGGTTATCCCGATCACGCGCAACCCCCGTTCGCAAGCGGCACAAAACTTGGTGAATTTCTCAAAAATGGTGCTTGACCCTTAGCTTGCTTCCGTTATACTAGGTTTCGCACTTTTTCGGGGCCTTAGCTCAGCTGGGAGAGCGCATGGCTGGCAGCCATGAGGTCAGGGGTTCGATCCCCCTAGGCTCCACCATCTACTTCATAACGAATGCAACACCGCATTCGTTATTTTTTTGTCTTAACACCCGTCATTCTCCCTACTTGCCGATCATTTGGCAGGTGCGCCCGGCTTCTGCAGCAGGCTCCGCACAGGGGGTGGCGTATTGTGGTATGGTGCTGCGTTGTACTGCTGTGCGAGATCAACACACCCGCAGACGGAGGGCACCATAGCGCCATTCACAACATCTTTCTCTCTTCGAAGACTGAAGGCGGCGCTGTTCGGTGCGCTGCTTATTGTTGCTTTCGCTGTTCTTATGGGCGGAAGCGCCGTGCCCTCGGCCCTCGCTGAAGATGGCGCTGCGAGTACGGATAAGCGCGTCGTACGCGTGGCCTTTTACGAAAACGGCGACTATCAGTACACCAAAAACGAAGGCACCCACGGGGGTTTCACGGTAGACTACCTGAACGAGGTGGGACGCTATGCCGACTGGACCTACAACTTCGTAAGCTATCCGAATTGGGAAAGTGCCTTCGCCGCCGTGCAAGCGGGCGAAGCCGACCTGCTGCCCCTCGTGTATTTCTCCGAAGAACGTGCACGTCAGGTGCGCTTCTCGTCGTCGCCGCTGTGCGATTTGTATTCCACGCTCAACGTGCGCGAAAATGACAAGCGCTTTGCCTACGAAGATTTCGCCGCCTTTACCGGTATGCGCGTGGGCGTGATAGCGGGCAGCGAGGACGCGCGGTCGTTTACCGCCTACGCTGCGGAGCACGGGTTCACTCCCGAACTTGTATCCTATGAGACAACGGAAGCATTGTTTGACGCACTCAACAACGGAACGCTTGATGCCATCGCCATGACGCATTTGGGCAGCAACTCGCCCTTTCGCATAGTTGCGCAGTTTGACCCTGCCCCGCTCTTCGCCATCTTCCCACTCGACCGCGCAGACGTAGCGGCGGAGTTTGACAAGGCCACGGACGAGCTGATGCTGCGCGACCCCGATTTCGCCACGCTGCTGTGCGACCGCTACTTCGGTATTAACACCGACCAAGACCCCGTGTTCACCGCCGACGAGTATGCCTACCTGGCCTCGGCACCCACGCTGCGTGTGGCCTACGACGCACACCGCGCGCCGCTCGCCTACACCGATCCCGAGACCGGCGCGTTTGCCGGCGTGGGCGCGCGACTGTTCGAAGACATCAGCCGCATCACCGGGCTGTCCTTCGAATTCGTTCCCACTGAAGTGCATGCTGAGGTCATGTCACTGCTCGCAGAGGGTGAGGTTGACATCGGCTGCGGCGTTGCACGCGACCTCGATCACGAATCGAAGGGGCTCATCACCACAACGGGACCTTATCTGCGCGACCCGCTGGCCGTTGTGGTGGGGGCAAACTCCGACGGCAACCGCGTGGGGGTTCCGCAAGGCTTTATGAGCGATGATGTGGCGGGGAACCTGCGCGATACCGACGAGATCACGCGCTTGGACACCCCCAAGGCGTGCTTTGACGCCCTGCTGGCAGACGAGGTGGATCGCGTGTACGTTGACACGCACGTAGCGAGTTACCTTATGGCCGAACCGCAGTATTCCCCGCTGAGCATGGCCACGTTGACCAACTACGCCAACGATTTGAGCCTGGGTGTGACCGCCAGCGCCGACCCGCGGCTTGTGCGCATTCTCGACCGCTGCGTGCAGTACACCTCCGAAAGCAAGATGACCACCTGGCTTTCGGAAAGTTCGCTCAGCGTGCATCCCACCAGCTTGATGGACATTCTGCGGCAGTATCCGCTGGAGATTATCCTCGGTCTGTTCCTGCTGTTTTGCTGCGTGAGTGCGGTGGGCTATTACTTGAGCCGCACGAAGGTGCGGACGGCGCGGCGCATTGAGGAACTGTCGTTCACCGACCCTTTGACGGGTGGCTGGAGCCTTGCGCGCTTCCGTTCGCTGGTGAGCGAGCAGTTGCGCGAAGCGCCTGATGGCCGCTATGCGCTGCTGTACCTGGATATTAAGCGCTTCAAGAGCTTTAACGCCGCCTTCGGCTACACCGCGGGCTATGAGTTGCTGAAAGACCTCGCCCGCACACTGCACGATCTGTCGCGCGAGGACGAGCATTTCGCCCGCATTACCGCAGATGAGTTTGCCGTACTGGTGCGGTGGGATGGTTGGGACGACTTCATCACGCACTTTGCCGAACTTGACCGCCGCTTCAACGAGCTGCCGGTACTCACGGAGCTTTCGCACCGGTTGTCGCTGCAGGCGGGTGTGTGCCTGGTCGATCGCACGCATGGGGTGGAGCGCATCGACGCGCAAACCATCATGGAGTTCATGGATTGCGCCCGCTACGCGCGCGACAGCATTGGTGAGACATCGCAGAGCACAGCGGTGCTGTACAACGATGGCATGAAGGAGCGCGATATTGCCGAGCGCGCCTTGGTGGCGGCGGCGCACGACGCCCTCGCGGGCGGGGAATTCACGGCGTTTTACCAGCCCAAGGTGGAACTGGCCACGAACCGCATCGTCGGGTTCGAGGCGCTTGCCCGCTGGGAATCGCCCGAACGGGGGCTCGTGCCGCCCGACGAGTTCATTCCCCTGTTTGAGAAGACGGGCCTGGTGAAGGAGCTCGATCTGCAAGTGTTCAAGCAGGCCTGCGCCCGCATTCACGAGCGGCTGGAAGCAGGTGCCCCTATGGCGCGCATTGCTTGCAACTTCTCGCGGCTGCATCTGCTGGACGACGGGTTCCCCGACCACCTGAAGGCGCTCGTCGACAGCTACGGCGTGCCGGTGGAACTGCTTGAGCTGGAACTGACGGAGAACATTGTGATGGAGGACCTCGACCGCGCTGAAAGCGTGTGTCGACGCCTGAAGGATTTGGGATTCCGTATTTCCATTGACGACTTCGGCAGCGGGTACTCGTCGCTTGGCACGCTGCAGGATTTGCCCATCGACGTGCTGAAACTCGACCGCACGTTCCTCATGAGCAGCGAGAGTGGCGAGCGCAGCAAAACCATTCTTGAAGGCGTGGTGGGCATTGCCGAGAGGCTGCACGTCACCATTGTGGTGGAGGGTGTGGAAACCTGCGAGCAGGCGGCCATGCTGTTGCAGCTGGACGATGGGATTATCGCGCAGGGATTTTTGTACTCGCGGCCGGTGCCGCGCGCCGCGTCTGACCAGCAGATGGACGCGGGGGTGCTGGAGCCGGGGGCGTAGGGCGCGGTAGAAGCGCGTGGCGCGGTGCGGTGCGCGGCGCGGCGCCTACTCCTTGGCGTGCGCCTGGCGAAGCGAGGCGATTTCTTCGCCGTAGCCGGCAAGCGTGGGGTTCGGCGTTTCCAGATAGAACGGCATGTCGCGCAGCTTGGGGTGGTTCGTAACTGCAGCGAGCGCTTCGAAGCCGATTTCGCCTTCGCCGATGCGGGCGTGGCGGTCTTTGTGCGAGCCGCGCGCGTTTTGGGAGTCATTCAGGTGGATGGCACGCAGGCGATCGAGGCCGAGCACGCGGTCGAACTCGTCGATGACGCCGTCGAGGTCGCCCACGATGTCGTAACCGGCGTCCCACACGTGGCAGGTGTCCAGGCACACACCCACATGATCGGCCAGGTCAACCTGCGCAATAATAGCGGCAAGTTCCTCGAACGTGCCGCCGACTTCGCTTCCCTTTCCGGACATGGTTTCCAAAAGCAGCGTGGTGGTTTGCACCGGGAGCAGTGATTCATTCAGCGCCTCAGCAATTTTGGCTATGGCCGCCTCTTTCGGCTGACCGACGGCGCTGCCGGGATGCATGTTGTACAGCTGGTGCGGCGTTTCCTCCATGCGGCCGAGATCTTCGGCCAGCACCATGAGCGCGAAGTCGCGCGTCTGCTGCTTGTCGGAAGCCGGGTTCAGCGTGTAGGGCGCGTGCGCGAGGATGCGCGTGATGTTGTGATCGGCCGCGAAGGCGGTGTAAGCCGCCACGTCTTTCGGGTCAATCTCCTTCGCGCGGCCACCGCGCGGGTTGCGCGTGAAGAACTGGAACGTGTTCGCATCGATGGACACGGCGTCCTTCGCCATATGCAGGTAACCCTTAGCGCTTGAGAGGTGGCAGCCGATGGTAAACATATATGCATCCTTCCCAGTAACATTTCGCAAGATGCCATCATACCAAAGCCCTGCCACCTGCACGCACCGCGCGGCGAACCATCACGAAATTGTTGCCACTGCGTGCTAGGCTGCGATCTTACACGCGGTCGTAGGCTTCGAGTACGGGGGCGAGGGCTTCTACGGCGCGCATGCCAACCAGCGGCAGGCCCACGAGGGTGGCGCTTGCTACCTCGTCGCGCGTGGCACCGGCCTCCTTCGCCGCTTTCACATGGAAGTCCAGGCCGCCTTCCATGCCTTGCGCCACCAGCACCGAGAGATAGGCCAGCTGATGGGTCTTGTGCTCAAGCGCGCTTGTCTGCGCGAGCGCCGCCACCATGCCGCCGTACGCCTTTGCCACTTCGGGTGCTTCCTTCATGAAGGTTTCGAATGCCTGCGCCATGTTTGGCCTCCTTGTTCTGTGTGCCTGCGTTCCTTGGCGCAAGTATACGCCGCGGCAAGGCCGCAACTGAGCGCAGCCGTCATGGCGCACGGAACTGTTGCCCCCGCCTTTCGCGCGCGCTATGAACGCTTCTTGCGACGAGCGGCTTTGCCGACGATGGACTCGGGTTCAATGACCCACACATCGGTATCGGCAATTTCGCTCTCGATGGCGGCGCCGATTTTGTCCTTGTGTTCCGGCAGGTACTTCATGCAGAGCGCCACAAGCGCATGGCGCACCTCGATGTCCTGCTCCACGCGGCGAATGCGCCCGGTCACAAGCGCCGACCCGTAGCGGCTGGTCATGAACCCATCCTCGTAGCAGGCCTCCACGTCCACCACCGCCACCGCACTCACGCGCGCATCGCGGCGGAAGTCGTCCAGCTTGCGCCCGTATGTGTTCGTGGTATGCACATACAACTTGCCATCCATCAGCACAAACGACATCGGCACGCCGTAGGGTGCCCCGTCCGCGTCCACCGTCGATATCACGCAGTACGCAGCCTCTTCAAGAATGCCCAGCGCCTCCTCAAGCGACGTCTCACGATCGGCAACACGCATACGATACTCGGTCATAGTGCATTCCTTTCCGCTCATCAGATACGGTCATTGTATCTCACCGGGCATCCCACTCATCTCTTCGCGAAGGTGACAGAACTTCACTGGCATGAGGAAGCGGGTGTCACAATACCTTCGCTTACAACACCATGCTAAGGGTGATTGCTAGGGCGACGAGTAGGGCGGTGCCGAGTAGAGCGATTATGTCTAACGGGGTGAAGGGGTATTCTTTGTAGCCGCTGGTGGGGGTGCGGAGGTTGAAGCCGCGGACTTCGGCGGCTATGGCGGCGCTGTTCGTTTTGCGCACCGATGACACCAGCAGCGGGACACACAGTGGCACCATAAGGCGCACTTTCTTCACGATGCCTCCCGCGTCGAACTCCACGCCGCGCGCGGTCTGCGCCTCCATGATACCGGCCATATCGTTCATGAACACGGGAATGAAATGGATGGTGGAGGTGAACGTGAACGCGTACTTGTACGGCACATGTAGTACCTTGACCACAGCGTTTGTGATGTCATTCATCTTGGTGACGTAGAACACGAGGAAGAGCGGGATGGCCGCTGCCACGAGGCGCACCACCGTGGTGAGCGCCGCGAGCAGGCCTCCCGTGCCGATATAGCCCCAGGGCAGCACTACGAGCACGGCACCGCTCGGCGTGGTGAGCACCTGCACAAGGGCCAGGATCAGCGAAAACGCGAACACCGCTTTCGCCAGCCCGAGGGTTTGACGCACCATGCCACACGATGCTGCCAGCGTGAACGCTGCCACCAACAGCACCGCCAAAAACACCAGATTACTAGAGCAGAAGCACGCGATGGCGAAGAGTGCAGCGGCGCCCAACTTGGCCACCGGGTTCATGCGATGGAGCGGACTTGCGCCCGGCACATATTCCAAAAACGCGCTCATTGCGCACTCCTTTCGTCCACGATGGCGGCTGCCATCTCTTCCACCGTGTTGGCGCACCCCACCGGCCTGCTCGCCAGCCGGGGAACGGCGCACGCAAGCTCCATCGACACGGCCACAATCTGCGGCGGCACGAGCGAGGCGCGCTCAAGCGTGTCGCTGTTGCGCAACACTTCGAAGGTGGGGCCGTCGTCCACCACCTGGCCGTCACTCATGACGATGCAGCGGCTTGCGTAATCGGCAACCACCTCCATGTCGTGGCACACCATGATGACCGTAGTGCCGCCCTCGTGCAGCTGGCGCACGATGTCCATCACTTTGACGCACTCGCGGTAGTCAAGGCCGGTCGTGGGCTCGTCGAGCACCACCACCGGGGGCGCCAGCACCACGATAGACGCGAGTGCCAACAGCTGCCGCGCACCGCGGTTCATGAGGAAGGGGTCCTCGTCGGGGTCAAAGCCGAACTCGCTGATGAGCGCATCCACGCGCGCGTCGGCCTCAGGGCCTGCCAGGCCAAGCGCCTTAAAGCCAAACAGCAGTTCCTCGCGGACGGTATTGCAGCAAATTTGCCGATCGGGGTTCTGGAAGAGGAAACCCACGGTGCGCGCGAGCTGACTCGTCTTGAGTTCGGTCGTGGACATCCCGTCGATGAGCACCTCGCCCGCATCGGGCTTCAGCAGGCCGTTCACCAGGCGCATCGTGGTGGACTTCCCCGCGCCGTTCGTACCGACGAAGGCCACGAACTCGCCGCGTTCCACGGTGAAACTCACACCCTTCAGGATGGGCAGCGCCTCGTCGTAGGACGCGTGCACGTCTTTGAACTGAATCACGCGATCACCTCCTTCAGGACTTCACACGCCTCCTGCACGTTGCGCACCGCCGGGCCGCTGTACGCACCCGCGGCGCGCAAGCGGTTCATGAGCGTGGTCGAACGCGGGCAGTTCACGCCGATGCGCTTGAGTTCGTCAGCGTGTTCAAGCACGACTGCCGGCGCGTCGGCGAAGCGAATGCGGCCCTCATCCATGATGACCAGCAGGTCAGCGAATTGGGAAAGGAGTGCAATCTTCTGCTCCACCACCACAACGGTGGTGCCGTGTTCGCGCGCGTAGGCGGCCAAGAGCTCGAACACGTTCGTTGAACTGGCCGGGTCGAGTTCAGCAGTGGGCTCGTCAAGCACGAGCACGCGCGGCTGCATGGCCAGGATGGACGCGATGGCCACCTTCTGCTTCTGCCCGCCCGAAAGCGATGAGATCACGCGGTCGCGTAGCTCGGTGATGCCCATATCGGCCAGGGCCTGTGCCACGCGACGCTCCATCTGGTCGCGCGGCACGCCGAAGTTCTCCAGGCCGTAGAGCACCTCGTCTTCCACCAGCTCGCACACGAACTGGCTGTCGACGTCCTGACACACGCTTCCCACCAGGCGCGACAAGTCAGTGAGTACCACTTCGCAGGTGTCGAGGCCCTCCACAACCACCGAGCCGTAGAAGTCGCCCGGATAGCAGTGCGGCACGATGCCGTTCAGCGCGTACGTGAGCGTGGACTTGCCCGACCCCGCCGCGCCCGTGATACCCACGAACACGCCATCAGGAATGGTGAGGCTGATGTCGCTCACCACCGGCGAGACCCCCTCGCGGTACTGAAACGTGAAGTTGTTGAGTTCGATCATGAAAGTGCTTTCTCCCGTATTTCCGAGGGTTTCCGTAGGGCAAGGGCTCTGCCCTTGCCGTCAGTCGCCATCAACTTGCAGGTTTACCTTTGCCGAGCGGCAAGGGTAGAACCCTTGCCCTACGGACAACCCGCCAGGCGAAGCGACATGCGCGGAGTTAACGCACAACCAGCGTTTACTTCTTGAGCACTTTTTTCAGCGGAACAGCCAGGACTTGCACGAGGATGGCGTTGAAGGTGGCGGTGCCGAAAACGATGGCGGCGTAGGTGGCGAGCGCTACCATGACGTCGCCGCCGGTGGACACCACGTTGATGTAGATGGACAGCAGGGCGAACGTGCCGCCGGACACCACGGTGGAAAGGAAGGTGTTCACAAGCGGGTTCAAGTCAAGCTTGCCGCCGATGCGCATCGGAATCTTGATGAGCAGGCCGCACGCCAGCGCACCGAGAATCTCCGAAGGAATGTTCAGCAGCGGTGTGGCGTTGAGCAGCGGCACCTGGCAGATAAGCCCCGCCAGAAGGCCAATGATGAGCGCTTGGCCCACCTTCGGACGCGTGATGATGATAGCCAGACAGTACATGGCAATGATGAAGTTCGGCTTCATACCCATGGACGACAGCAGCGAGCCCACCGTCAACTTGAGCACCGCGCCTGCCGCCAGCAGCACGGCAATGAGAATGAGATCCTGTGTAGTGAGCCCCGCCTTCTTCTGCGGTGCCGTCACTGCGCGCTTCGCGGCCCGCGGCGTGGCCTCCCCCGCACCCGCCGTCGCTGCTTGCGTTGCAACCTCGCGCTTGATCTGCTGTTCCATGTTTCTCAATCCTTTCTGTGGCGGAGTTCCCGCCGGTCGTTGCCCCTCCCGGGGCGTCCAGTCTGCCGGCACGAACTTCGCAGAGAGGATTGCAGACTCGCCGGTCCAACAAGGTCAGCGAGGGAGCTTGGAGTGCCCAAGATCGTGGGGATGGCGATGGCGAAGCGTACTTTGGTACGCGAGTCATCGGCATCGCCGCGAGATTGGGTGCTCCAAGCTTCCGCAGCGTCGGCTCATTTCGCTGGCCGTCAGGCCAGCGAAACAAAAAAAGACCTGTCCTTTGAGATAAAGGACAGGTCTTGTACCTGCGGTGCCACCTTTATTGATCCTGCGGATGCAGAACCCTCTCACGAACATGCCAACACATGTTCTGCCCTTAACGCAGGCTCACGGTCCAGATACTCGGTCGCCGCAACGCGGCTTCCTTTCCCCTTTCCCTCGGCGATCCATTTACCATCCGGCTTCCTGCGGGAATCCCAGCTACGCCCGCTCTCTGTGAGTGCCCATGATGGCTTGACTTTCGCCTCATCGGTTTCAAGGTATTAAGTTGTGGCGCATACTCTAGCACACCGAAGCGGTGGTGTGTCAAGAAGAAATTTCTGCCGACGGGCCGCCCGCCTGCTCTCCCGCAGCAAGGTAGGTCATGACAAGATGGCGAATGTCGGCGGCGGTGGGTTCGCAGTTGCCGCTTACGTGCAGCATCGAACGCGTGCGCGCAAGGCCGATGGCCGAAGACGACGCCACCAGCACTTCATCGCGCAGCGGACGGTCGCTGAGCAGGCGTTTCTCGGGGTGACGCTCCAAGTAGGCATGCAGCCCACGGGCCATTGAACGCTGCATTTCTGGCACCTCACGGCGGTTCTGGAAAAACAGCTGCGGCATGGCTTCCAGCGCTTCGCGGCGCAAGCGCGCCAGGTCGTCATCGGGCTCGGTCACCAGCCGCGCGCCCACCACATCGGTGAGCACGTCCACGTAGCATTCCTCGGAGCGCTCTTCTAAAATCACGGCAAGCTGCTCCGGCTCGGGAAAGGGTTCAGTGCGCCCGGTGATGGCCGCCGCCTTCGACGAGAAGTAGTTGAAGAACGTCTTCTTGGAAATTTCCGCTCGCGCGCAGATGTCTTCCACGGTTACGCCGTCGTATCCCCGCTCGATGACCAGCTCCAATGCCGCTCGCTCGACCGCCATGCGAGCCTTCAGCTTCTTACGGTACCGAAGTCCTTCCACCGGTGCCTGTCCCTGCTCCACGATTTCGCGCCGCCTCCCGTTCATATGTCACCCGGCTGACACTGTCCCCACAGTGTCGAAGTTGTCATGACGTTGTGCCGATTCGGTGAGGGTACCACAAGATGCGCCCGCACCACTTCCTTTTACCGAATAAATATTTATACTGAGTGTAAATCACTTCAGCCGCTTGCAAAGGCGTCTTCGAAGACGGGCCGCGCGCTCGTATCGGGGGCGCCTTTGTGTGCGGTGGCACATCTCGTATCGGAAGGAATGTTGTATGGGTCTTACTCGCAAGCAAATTATCATGTTGGCGGTGCTCGTGTTCGGCACGTTTGTCACCGTTTTGAACCAGACTGTTGTGGCGCCGGCGCTGCCGTCCGTCATGGCCGAAATGAGCGTGGATGCTGCCACGGCGCAGTGGCTCACTACGGGGTTTACGCTGGTCAACGCTATCATGATTCCCATTACGGCGTTTCTTACCGACCGCTTCACCACCAAGCGGCTGTTCCTCGTGTCCATGGTTATCTTTACGGTGGGCAGCGCGCTGGCCGGTTGGGGGCCGAACTTCGGCGTGCTTTTGCTGGGACGCCTCGTACAGGCGGCGGGCGCGGGCATTCTTATGCCACTCGTTATGACCGTGCTCATGTGGACCTTCCCCGTGGACAAGCGCGGCACGGCCATGGGACTGTTCGGCGTGGTTATCGCGTTCGGTCCGGCCATTGGCCCCACGGTGGCGGGCGTCATCATCGACCGCTACACCTGGCACGACATGTTCTACATCATTACGGTGCTGTCGGCGATTGTTGTGGTCATTGGTGCCGTGGTGCTGCAGAAAGGCGGCGACACGAACAAGGATGTCACGCTTGACGTACCGTCGGTCATACTGTCCTCGCTCGGCTTCGGCGGGCTTCTGTATGGCTTGTCCACCATTGGCTCGTACGGCCTGCGCGCCGACGCTATCGCGGGTACGCTCGTGGGCGTGGTGGCGCTCGTGTTCTTCTTCCGCCGTCAGCTGAAGATGGAACATCCCATGCTGCAGGTGCGCGTGCTGGCGAACCGCAAGTTCCTCATTGCTACCATCATCGGCATGCTGGTGCAGGGCGCACTTCTGGCCGCCGGCATTTTGGTGCCCATCTACCTGCAGTCGCTCATGGGTTACTCGGCGACGGTGTCGGGCTTGGTGCTGCTGCCGGGTGCCATCATCATGGGCGCCATGGGCCCTATCGCGGGTCGTCTGTTCGACAAGCATGGGCCGCGCGTGCTGGCACTGGTGGGCATGGGCGTGCTCACGCTGACAACATTCTGCTTCGCCTTCCTTGGCACCGAGACGGGACTCATCATGCTGACGGTGCTGTACACGGTGCGCCTGTTCTCGCTGTCACTGGTGAACATGCCTATTACCACGTGGGGCATGAACGCGCTCGACAACGAGTTGGTGAACCACGGCACCTCGGTGAACAACACGTTTCGCCAGGTGGCGGGCTCGCTGGGCACCGCCATTATCGTGTCGGCATCCACCATTGCCACCAACACTGGCTCACGCGTGATGACGCCCACCCAGGCGAGCATTTTCGGCATTGACGTGGCGTTTGCGCTGGCGGGCGTGCTGTGCCTCATCGGCTTTATCATGGTGGTGTTCCTGGTGAAGAACCGCCCGGGCGACTCCGCCGCGAAGGATAAGGACAACGCGCGCCGCACGGTGCTTGAGTCCATCATGAAGCGCGACGTGTTCACGCTGCCCGCCAACGCCACCGTGGCCGAGGCCATGAAACTGCTGGTGGACAAGCACATCAGCGCCGCACCGCTGGTGAATGCCGAGGGCAAGGCCGTCGGGTTTGTGTCAGACGGTGACATCATGCGCTACCTGTCGAAGCGCAGCGCCATGGTGATGGACCCGGTAGTCATGATCATGCAGACCGTGGACACCGATACCAGCAACTCGGACTTCGCGCGCAAGCTGGACGCGCTCATGGGCATGCCCGCCACCAGCATTGGCGCGAAGGGTATCATCGGCGTGGATGTGCACGCCGACTTGCCCGAGGTGTGCCGCGTGCTGGGCGAGAACCACCTGAAGAAGGTGCCCGTGCTGGACGAGGGCCAGATTGTGGGCGTGATCAACCGCTCCGACATCACGCACTATTCCATGGAGAAGTACCTGGCCGAACGCGGCGAAGAGGCGTTCGTTGGCGGTGGTGGCAACAACGGCCCGTCGAAGCTTGAGCGTGCCGAAGAGGCCGCCGCCCTGCCGGACGACGAAGCGGTGGCGAGTTCGATTTAGCGCGAGGTTGGTTTTTTTGCTGGCAGGTACGGGGTTGCAACGGTAACCCCGCACCCGCCAGAGTCTCTGTGGTTAGTTGGTGCTTGAGCTGGGGGTATCGTGCGCGGCAGGCTTTTGTTCGACAAAACCTTCGCTGAAGGCGCTCGGAACTACCAGCGTGCCGCCCGAGTGTTTCACGCTTTCGTAGGCCAGGTGCATCGTGCGCAGGCGCAGGGCATCCTGGTCGCCGTCGTACACCTCTGAGGCGTCTTTCAGCATTTCGGAGATATCCTTTTCGGCCTCGGCCAGCACCATGCGGGCGTTGCGCTCGCGCTCGGCCACCGCCTCAATAGCCATGGCCTCCTGTAACTCCTTCGGCACCACAATATCGCGTATCTCCACGTCAATGATCGTAATGCCCCAGGGGTTCAGCTTTTCTTCGATAGCTTCTTTTAGTTCCTCGTCCAGTTGGTCGCGGCGCGTGGCCACCTCGGCTACCGTCGCGCGACCGATAGCCTTGCGCATGGCCGTCTGTGCGATCCACGACACGGCTGAGGCGTAATCTTCCACCTCCACGGTGGCGCTTTTCGCACTCCACACCATCCAGAACAGGACGGCATCCACGTTGATGGGCACGAGGTCGGACGTGAGCGTTTCCTCCGCGCCGAAGTATGTGGCCGAGACGCGCTGGTCGATGCGCAGCGTGTAAAATTCTACGATAGGCCAGGTGAACACCACACCCGGCCCAGCCACGCGGTTGAATTTGCCGAGGCGCAGCACAACCGCTTTCTCCCACTCCAGCACAATGTGGATGGACGACGAGGCGAGCCACCCCGCCAACGCCGCCACAAGAATGGCCGCCAGGCCGATGCGACCCAGCGCAAAGTGTGCGACAGCCAGCACAAGAGTTGCCGCCACCACAAACACCACCAGGGCGAACACCACGGCGCCGTTGCGCGAGGCGCGCGGGCGGCCGGTGTTCAGGTGCGCTCCGCCCGCCGACCAGGGCATTGTTGCGCCCGTTGCCTGCGCTGGCGCGCCCCCGCCCGCCGCGGCTGACCCGCCCGCCGCGTGGAAGGCCGAGGCCGCCGTCGAGGCATCTCCGTTCTTGTTGCGCTTCATGTACCCGCTCCCTTCGCCATCGGGCTCGCCGGTTAGTTGCCGGCGTCCCGCTTGCTTTTCGCTTCCTTCACGCTGCGCGCGAACTGCTCTTCGATGTCTTCCAGCGTCATGCCCAGTTCAAAGCAGCGTTTGAGGTATTCGCTCGTTACAATTTCGGCCGTCGACGAAATGCTGACACCCGGCTTGTCGCTCACATCCAACACGAACGCGCCCTGGCGGCGCTTTGACTGAATGTAGCCGTCCTGCTCCAGGCTCATGTACACCTTGCTGACGGTGTTGTAGTTCACCTCGACGTCGGCGGCCAGGCCGCGCACGGTGGGCAGCTGGTCACCGGGCTTGTAATACCCCGAGGTGATGAGGTAGATGAACCGGTTTTTCAGCTGCAGCCAAATGGGAATGCTGCTTTTCTCGTTTATCTCGAAGAGGGCCACGGGGTCTGTCCTATTCCAATCGAAGCGTGTGCGCGCTGGGGGTTTCCTGCAGTTCGAGGGCGCGGTGCGTGCCGGCATCCACGAGGGACGCGCGCAGGCAGAAGCCACCCACCAGCACAAACACCGCCGCCAGGGCGAGCACGGTGCGGGCAGGCGGAAGCGGCAGACGCATGGCGAACACCTCTAGCGCGAGGGGCACCACAAGCCCACAGGCCGCGAAGCCAATCCACCACAGGGTTGCTTGTGCACCCGCGACCAGGCTTTCGGCCGAGGTTACCGCCGCGGGGTGACTACTTGCGAGTGAGAGCCCAACAAGGGCCGCCGCGCAGAGAGCTTCTGCCACGATGAGTGCGAGGTCGACGCGCACGAGGGTGCGCACCAGGCGCTCGACCGGCGGGTCGAGCGGGCCCGCGAAGCGCGCACTTGCCAGCATGGCGGCGATGCCGCACGAGAGCGACGACAGCACGAACAACACCGGGATCAGGGGTGTTTGCCAGAACGCGACCCCACCCAAACTTTGCAGCAACAAACCCGTGTACAGCATGGCCGCACATCCCGCGACCACGGCCACCCCTTCGACCACGGCTATCACGGTGCGTGGCACCGCCGGCAGGTACGCGAAGCGCACCGCCGCGAGAAACGCCCCGCACGTAAGAAGCGCCACCAGCACGTAGGCTCCCACCGAGAGGAACGTGGGAGCGGGGTTCGCCAGCAGCACATCAATGCGGTCGACGCGTCCGAGGTCAAACACGAGGCACAGCACGCCCGCCACCACGGCCGCGAAACCGGCAAGCAGCGTGAAGGCCACAAGGCGCTCGGCCGGCAGCGCCTCGTCAAGCGACACGCGCGCCGTCACGCCAAACGACTGCTTGAGCCACACGAGGTCAACAAGCGAGACAAGCGCGAGGGCACCCGCCCCGGCACCGCCGAGGAAGAGGTAAGCCGTCGTCAACGTGCCGAACATGGCCCCTCCCCTCGCGTGTGATGTCCCTGATGTGTGCTGCCTTCTGCGGCACTTTTGTCAGTATCCCACAAAAGAGACACCGTGCCTATGACACGGTGTCATATATCTGAGGTTGTTGTATGCCGGATGGCGCTTATGCGACGGCGGCCGCCAGCAGATGGGCGCAGGCGCGGTAGAGAGGCACGCGCGCGTCGGCGGCAAGGTGCTCGGCGAAGGCGGGCATCCAGACGCGCGCATGTTCGGCGAGGAACGTCTCGTAGGCGGCAGCGGGCGAACCACCAGGCAGATCTTCTGCCGCTGGCGCCGATTCGGGAACAGGCGCACCCGCCGCGCGCAGGGCGAGGTGTTCCAACAGTTCGCACTCGGTGGCGGCGTGATCGAGCGGCTCGTTCGTGCCCTCGGGTCGGCCCAGGCCACAGGCGCGACAGAAACGCTCCACCTCCATGGAGTGCGGGTTCACGAACAGCAGTGGCTGCACGCCCTCTTCCTTGGCGCGCCACACGCCTTCGAAGGGCGGGCAGGCGGGCTCAGGGGCACCCACAAACAGGCGCGTGGCCTCCACGCGCAGGTCGCTGAGAAGTGCTGCCGGGTCGGGCGGCTCGATGCCCGCGGCGGGCGCGCCCGGCACACCCTCAAGCCAGCCTTCGGGAAGCGTGAGGTCCAGCACGTCAGCCACCTCGGCGGCCGCCAGCGCCCACTCCCCCGACGCCACCGCGTCAGCAAGCGTCCCATCCGGATAGCGCAACGTCAGGGCCAAAAGTTCCCAGGTCGTAGCACGTGCCACCCACATCTGATCAACCATCGTCTCTTCGCCCATGGCGACGTCCTCTCTCTTTCCAAGCAAGCGCCCACTAATCCCTAAAATAATACCACGACCCTACCGTTTCCAAGAGCGGAGGGCGCTTTCCCCGGCCGTCGTGATCAAGGAAGTTTTCGCCTGCGTAGCGCACGTCAAAACGGCCCGCGTTCAGAAAGTTCAAACAAGCGGCAACCTTCGAATTACTGATGACTTTCATCTTTTTTCTTCCCCATCAGACTGGCGAACCAACGCCAGTGGACTACCACGTGCACCAGCAGCAACGCGAGCAGTGCCTTCGCGGAAATGGCATGCAGGGGGTCCCAGAAGTAGTAGTCATCTGCGAAAAAGCCGAAAGCGGGAAGCACGGCGCCGGACACCAGCAATCCCGACACGGTGCACACGACAAAAGCAATCAGGATAAGTGCATCCAGTACCAGGTTGCCGAGGTGCGCCCACGAATGCGCAGCGAGCGAGCCCTTGATAGTGTCGACAATCCAGTCGACGTGCACCACCACGTGCACGAAAAAAACCGCCGCCAGCGCAAGGCCGAGCCACTCATGCAGCGCGATGCCCGTAAGCGCAGGCGTGGCTACCACCAAAAACACCACGAGTGCCACCACATCAATGGCGAGGTTCTTGCCTTTTTCCATGGTCATCGCCCCCTTACAGTTTCCGCACGAGCAGCACAAGGCCCACAACCAGCGCCACCGGGGCAAGCACCCACAGATTCAAGCTGGCATCGGAAGGCTGGTAGTAACGCGTGGTCAGCGTGTCCCAGGCGTGGCATTCCACCGAAGCACACGTGGCCTCAGGGCACGACATCTCGTGCGCGCCGTCGGGCTGGGGCACGGCGTCGAAGCCATGGCACGCCCCACTTGCGCACGCCGTGGCCGGACAGGGCGAGCTGGGCGTGATGCATTGCGGAAGCCCTACGCGCTCGTCCGCTAGCGCACCTGCCGCAAACACCACGGCTCCTACCAGCAGAAACGCCACGACGGTGAGCAGTGTTTTTCTGAGCATACGAATACACCGTCCTCAAGTGATGAAGAGCGCTCACACCGCAGGTGTCAGACGAGGCGGTGGAGCGCTCTTCAAGGGAGCGGATGCGCGCCGAACTGGGGAGGGAGTGGCCCGGCGCGCTCCGAGCGAATAGGCTAGCGTACGTCCTCCGAGATAGGCGGGCGCAGGGGCAGGAACTTCAACCCGACAAGCAACAGAAGCACGCCGAGTCCTATCACGCCAAGCATGACACCGAACTCAAGAGCCGAGGGCGTGTAGACCATGCCCTGGTAAGCACCGGTCATGCCGCCCGTCCAATCGGTGACCGTAAGAGAGGTCATCGGGCCTGCATAGTCGATATTCGGAATCTGGAAGCCACCGACCAGCAGTTGTACGCGCTTGCAGAGGATGCCGATGATAGCGAGCAGGCTTGCCACGATGAGCAGCGGGTTTGTGCGCAGCTTGGGCACGAAGCACACCACGGCGGCCAGCGCGCAGCCAATGATTTCAATCCAGAAGAAGGGTGCGAGCGGGCCAGATACCAGCATAGCCACCTGATCGGCACCACTTCCTGCCGGGAAGGCGCTCGTGAGCAAATCGCAGCCGAAAAAGTAGAGGTCAACGCAGACAAACGCCCCGAGCATTTTCGCCATCTTGACGATATTTGTTTGCGCTACGTCCAAGTAGCCCGCCTTACGAAGTGCGATGACCACTACGAGGACGAGCGCGGTGCCGCACACGAGCGCGGAAGACACAAACCAGGGAGCAAGCAAGGCGGTATACCAGAGTTCATGCGCCTGCTGCAGCCCGAAGATCCAAGCGGTCACACTGTGCACGAGCACGGCGCATACAAGCGCAAACACGCTGACCACACGCAGAGCGACCTGGGATACTTTGCCTGCCTCGGCGCGCAGGGTGGCCCAGAGATAGACGATAGACAAAATGAGGTACACGGCCAGCACAATGATGTCCCACATGAGTGGCGAACCTAAGTTGGAGTACGCGAACAACTCCCACAGGCGAGCGGGTTGGCCCAGGTCAACAACCACGAATCCAATAGCCAACACGGTGCAGCAGATGGATGTCCACACGGCCACCTTACTGATGCCGCCGAAACCTTCCATGCCGAAAGCGCGCGGCACCGACGAAATGATGAGGCCACCGGCCGACAAGCCCACCAGGAACATAAACATGGTGATGTAAAGTCCCCACGAATCCAGGTTGCGCATGTTCGTTTGCACAAGGCCACCCGAAAGCTGCATCACCCATAAACCAATACCTGCAACCGTAACCACCGCTGCCACCACAATGGCGATGTTGAGCCCCTTGCCCCCGAACGCGGCAGCAGGAGCCTGAGGCGACGTTGTCGCCTGATTATTCTCAGACATAATGTTCTCCTTATCAGCCTAGACGAGGTAATACACAGAAGGCTTCGTCCCCTGCTCCGGCAACAATTGCTGGTACTCACGCTCACGAATAAGCTTCGACACCTCCGAATTCGGGTCATCGAAGTCTCCCCAAAAACGAGCGCGACCAATACAAAGTTCCATGCAGGCAGGCTCTTCTCCACGAGCAATACGCTGATAGCAAAACGTGCATTTCTCTACGACATGCTTCTGGTGCTTTGGCACATCGGCATCACCTGTCGCGATGTCAATGTGATATTTCGGTTCCTCCCAATTGAACGAACGTACCCCCGTGTAAGGACACGCCGCCATGCACATACGGCATCCAATACACTTGTCATAGTCCTGACGCACAATGCCCGTTTCCGGATCCTTGTACGTAGCCCCCACGGGACACACCTTCACACAGGCGGGATTTTCGCAGTGCTGGCAATTTATTGAAATAAAGTCCAAGGTATTATTAGGAAAATCGCCGTCGGGAGTATCTATATCCTCCCCGCCAATTGTCAATACTCTATTCCACCATACATCTTTCGGCAAATTATTTTCTTGTTTACAAGCAACTGAACAGTTCATACAGCCAATGCACCGCGCAGTATCTACCACCATTCCGTATCGAGTCATCACTTATCACCTTCTTTATAAGATTCCACTTCGACGAGAACATCAAACTGGATGTGATTATCAGATGCCGGAGTGGACGTACGCTGCGTTAACTCTTGAAAAGAGCCTGGAGCAACGTATTGATCACGCTGCCACCCCTTGGGACAGTTCACAACGCCAGGAGGAAGACCTTTGCTTATCAAGGCCTTCACCACTATCTGCCCACGATCGTTGAAGATGCGAATCAGGTCCCCTCGTTTGATGCCTCGCTTTTCTGCATCTTGGGGCGAAAGATAGGCCACTGGCTCGGGGTCGAGTTCGCGCAGCACCGGATCATACGCCCATTGAGTATGCATACGCCAGCGAGTATGGTCTTGCAAAAAAACTAAGGGATACTTTTGATACAAATCATTTTCGGGCCAAGCTTCGAGTGGCGGAATAAAATGCGGGAGGTGCTCAATAGATGGATCAAACTTTGGATCTTTGGCAAAAGACGTCGGCTTCTCACAGTAGAACTCAAGCCTTTTGGTAGGCGTGGGGAAGACTCCACCTTCTGCAAAAATGAAGGGATTGTCATCGTCACCCGGCAAACAACGTACAGCACCTTCTTTACGAAGCCGCTCGATCGTAACATTATTCGCGACGGCAGCCTTACTTTTCTTAAGCGCCTCTTCGGTGTATTCAATATCCGACTGCTGAAAATATTCGCCAAGACCCATTTTCTCAGCTAAAAGATTAATGATTTCGGCGTCTGTTTTACTTTCAAACAAAGGCTCAATGCACTTTTCTTGCATGATCGCGTAGGGGTGAGTGGCGTTCCCGGTAACATCCTCTTTTTCAAACCAATATGCCGGAGGGAGCACAATGTCAGCAAAACGGACTGTGTCTGTGTAGTGAAAATCTGCCACCACAAACAAATCGATGCAATCCGGGGTCATCAAAGCATCAATCCAGGCATTCTGGTCTGAGTAATTACCTATAAAGTTACTCGTACATGCGTATATAGCCTTTATTGGGTAATCCTTGCCTCGATATTTGCCAGTTCGAATGACATCTACTGCCTCACCTGAAGCTATAGCAGTTGCCCTTCCTTTTGTGGGAGTATTAAGCGTGCCTCCACTCAAGTATGTCCAGAGAACGTGCTCGCCAATGCTTGCACCAGGCTTTCCGATATTGCCAGTAATCCCCGCCATCGCAGCCATAGCATGCGAGAAAAAGTGCCCGTTGTAAAACCGATCAGGTCCAAAAAGTGTGAAGATAGTATTCGGTCCATCAAGAGCGTACACCTCAGCCAGTTCTTCAATTTTCGCTGCTGGCACGGTAGATAGCTTTTCGGCATATTCAGGAGAGAATTCATCAACAACTTCTTTTAGCATGGTCAAAGCCGTCTTTACGTGATAACCTCCCACGTCAAATTCTCCAAAGAGTTCAGGATCGGAAGCTTCAGCAAGCAACATCTCTTTATGAGTTTTAGCATCAACGACGACGTAATCTTCGCCAGCTCCACCAAGATCACTTTCGCGCAAGAACAGCCCGTCATTTTTAACCAAGAACGGTGCTACCGTATGGTCGCGACAGAATTCTCGATCAATCCAATCGCGTTCGATGATCAACCTCATCATCGCCATCATTACAGCAGTATCAGAGCCACACCGCACCGGAATATATTCGTCAGCCTTGGATGCGCCTGTATTGAACTTAGGATCAATAAACCATATCTTCGTACCTTGCTCTTGAGCCTCGCGCATAAAATGCCAGTTATGGGGCTGAGAGTCGGGCATGTTCGCACCCCAGATAAAAAGGTTCTTTGCATTCTTAACGTCAACGATTTCGTTCTGATTCCAAAAAACACTAAACGCAAAGCCTATCGTCCTTTGAAAACCCGTCACGGCGTTGTAATCGAATACACCCGTTGTTTTCGAACCTTCCATTGCATTCATGAACTTCGTGGGGATGCCACTGCAAGTTGAAACCCCCACATTACCTGTTCCGTTAAAAAACAGGATAGATTGCTTACCATACTGTTCATGAAGCCTTTTCCAGCATTCTGTGATTTCAGAAATCGCATCATCCCATGAAATACGCTCCCATTCTCCCGACCCACGCTCGCCAACGCGCTTCATGGGATATTTGATCCTGTCAGGATGATAAGTCCTGAACACGTGTGACATACCTTTAAGGCAAATACGCTTGTACTCGTTGTTCGGAAAATCACCCGCAGTAGCCTTGACAAGTTTTCCGTCACGTACCGTGAGTTTCAATCGACAGGTATTTTCGCAGTTTGGAACACATGCGCTGTGAAAAATTTGATCACCTTTATGCATTGGCTGCGTATCCTCTGCAAGCGCCGTGAGCGTTGGCAGAGCGGCACTGCCTGCTACTGCGGCTCCGGCGACGAGGCCGGTGGTTTTGAGAAAGTTCCTGCGTGTGAGCCCCGGGTGAGGGCTAGTTGCTCCTGACATGGTCCCTCCTTTAAGGAATGCCAGGATACCGGTGAGAGTGATTCCCCCGAAGACAGAGCGGCGCTGTGGCTCTTTGCAGCATCGATCCCATCCAAAGCCGCATCTTCAGCCAAACACCGAGCCATCCGCAAGGCGCAATTCCTCCTGGTATCCCCTTCGATACTCCCATGAGAATTGGCCAATTCCACTGGGTTCACCATACCAAATTATCCTATGACAATCAATGATTGTCATAGGATAATTCCCCACACGACTATTCTATTTTTAGATAATTTTTCCCGATTATGCAGGTCATAATATGAGCGCGCAAAAAGGCTGCAAGCGCCTGATAACAAAACCAGGAACAAATTTTTCACGTGAAACAATGCGAGGATGAAATTAGCGAAATAAAAAATGGGAATATACTACGATCAAAAGCGACAATCATCAGCTTTCGCGTTCATATGCGAGCACCTTTTCCTTTTCTATGGCTGCTGCGAGATTTCTATTTTTCAATTGTCGCGCGGATACTACATCGACGCTGCGGCCTGTGGCGCGTTCGATGTGCTTTTCAAAGTGGGCGAGATCCCGCAGGTTGAACGGTGCCGTTTCGTCAAGTTCAACCCGCACATCAACGTCACTCTGCGCGTCGAAATCGCCGCGAGCGAAGGATCCGAACAAGTACGCCCGCTTAATGGCAGGAAACCCCTCAGCCGCCTGTGCAACCGCATCAAAAACGGAATCTCGCACAGTATCCGCAGCCGGACTCGATTCGTGATCGCGTTTGAGCAGCGCTTTTATTTGTTCAAGCTGGGATTCAATTTCTTCAAGCCGATCTGCCCGCACGGCAGATTCTTCAGCCTCCATGCCCTTCTGCAAGAAGTGAAGGAATGCGTCCGTCTTGCTTATTCTATTGGAATGAGCGTACTCCCCCACCGTTTCAACCACGTGCGCAGGGAGCCTCAGCGACAAAGGGACACGAGGAAGCGCGCTATCAGCACTCACCATGGGAGCCTCCTTTTCGTTCGGTTACCTTGCCAGTATACGGCTTGTTGTATTGCAAATGCAATACACTTACATTGCATGACAAAAAGCCCGACAATCCGTGCGAGCGTCGTTCGTTTAAGACTGCGGAGTTTTGTTGGTAATGTCTTTGGTGTCGCCGAGGACGTCGCTGAAGCCTTCGCTGAAGCTGCTGGGGACTACTATGGTGCCGCCGGTTTCGCGGACGCTTTCGTAGAGAAGGTGCATGGCGCGCAGGCGCAGGGCGGCATCGTTTCGGGCGTAGGTGTCGCCGAGGTCTTCCATCATTTCGCAGATGTCCTGTTCAGCCTCCATAAGAATGATGCGCGCCTTCTTGCGCTGCTCTGCTTGAGCTTCAAGCGACATCACGTCTTGCAGCTCCTTCGGCAGCAGAATGTCGCGCACTTCCACCGACAAAATGGTGATACCCCAGGGGGCCACCTTCTCTTCCAGCACGCGCTTGAGTTCGCGGTCAAGCTGCTCGCGGCGGATGGCCACCTCGGCCACGCCGGCGCGACCGATGGCATCGCGCAGTGCGGTTTGGGACGCCAGCTCCACGGCGCGCGTAAAGTCCCCCACCTCGGTGCAGGCGGCTTTCGCATCCCACACGTGCCAAAACAGCACGGCGTTCACGTCGAGGGGCACAAGGTCGGCCGTCAGCGTTTCCTCGGCACCGAACGTGGTCACACGCACGCGGGTGTCAACCCGCATGGTGTTCTGCTCGATGACGGGCAGCGTCCAGAAGAGGCCGGGGCCGCTCACGCGGTTGAACGCGCCGAGTCGCAACACGACCACCTTCTCCCACTGCTGGGCTACGTGTACGGCCATGGTCACCAGCACGGCAGCCACCAACGCGCCAACAACCGCGCCCACACCGATGCCGCCGGCAAGTATCTGCACGCCAGCCAGCACCACGCACAGCACCACGATGAACACCACGGCCGAGAACAGCAGCACGCCCGCATTCGAGGCACGCTCGCCTACAACCTCGGTGTTCGCGTCGGGCACGGTGCGAAACGTGCGGCTCCCGTGCGCCAGTGCGCTTTCCGCCTGCTCGTATGCCGCTGCCCTCGCGGCGGATGCTGCGCCGTTTCGCCCGTTGTTTCGGCTGGTCATTGCCCTCACGCTCCCGTCTGCGAAATGCGTCCAGCCGGCGCCGGAGCTACGTCAATTTCCACAATGCGTCCGACGCCCGTGGAGGCATCGGCCGAAGCGCCGCCGCGCTCGTGCTTCAATTGCTTAATCTTGCGCGCCATACACTTCTGGATGTCGTCAAGCGACAGCCCCAGGTCGCGGCAGGCCGCCACGCAATCTTCCAACACGCCGTCGACCCCCTTGGTATACTCGTCGTCGATCTCCGCGTCCAGGTCGCGCACGAACACGCCGCGCCCGCGCGTCGACTCCAAGTATCCGTCGGACACCAGGCTGAGGTAGGCTTTGTTCACCGTGTTGTAATTGATGGATATCTCGCTGGCCAGCCCGCGTACCGTGGGCAGCTGATCGCCCGGCTTGAAATACCCGGAGTTGATCAGGTAAATCAGCCGCTGCCGCAACTGCACCCACAGGGGCACGTCGGTTGTGGTATCCACTTCGAAGGGGAACATGGGTCAAGCCTTTCTAGCCGGTTGCCATCGCGATGAGCGGGTGCAACCCCGCCTCCACCACGCAGTATCTGAGCGCGAAACCACCAACAAGCACGCACGCGGCCGTCGTGAGCGCAAGGGGCGGACACGAACGGCGAATGTAAGCGAACGCGCAGTCAAGCACCAAGGGAATCACGAGGCCCACCAGCACAAAGCCACCCCAGAACACCCAGGAGCCTTCGCTATACGCGAGCGTCTGGGCCGATGCCGCGAGGGCGTGAGCCGTGGCGGTGTCGGCAAATTCGCCACCAGTGCCGGAAAGCGCCATAACAAGAAACGTAGCGGTAGTAGCAGCCTCAAGCACAATCACCAGGACATCGGCAAGGGCCAAGCGGCGCAGCACGGAGCGAAACGCCTGGGCTGAGCCCGTGAACTGGGATGTTGCGAGCACCAAAGCAACGCCACACGAAAGCGCGGAAAGCACGAACAGCACGGGCAGCCACGGCGTCGCCCACAGCGGCACGGCGCGCAGGCTCTGCAACAGCAGCCCCGCATATGTCATAACGGCAAGTGCCACCAGCGCAAGCACTGCTTCAAGCACCCGCACAAGCGTGAAGCTCAACCCGCGTGCATACCCGCCCCACGCAAGCACACACACCAGCGCAAGCACCGCACACACAACGAGCGCCCACGCGCCAACGGCAAGAAAGGAGAACGAGGGGCTTACCAGCAGCAGCAAAAGCCGATCGGCGCGACCCACATCAGCCAACAGGCACACCACCCCCAACACCAGCGCGACCAAAGCCGCCGTGTAGCTGGGAGCGAAAAAACGACGATACGAATGGGGAACGCAAAGAACGGCCCGCCCCTGCCGCGATGCGCGCCCCGGTTCCCGGGGCACCGTCACACACACGCGCGGCGCCAGCAACCCCAGCACCGCAAGAACGAAACATGCGCCCGCACCCAAGCCGCCCAGGAAGAGGTAGCATACGATCAACGGACCAAGCACACTGCCCCCTCTCCGATCGCCAGGCGCGCGTCACCAGGGACACGCGACGCTGCTAAATTATCCTAAGACAATCTTTCTGCCATTGTAGGACATTTTCCCAAGCAGCGCCATCAACAGTGTGTCAGCGTTCGCGCCACACAGCTTTCAACCCTCGCCCGCACATAGACAAAGGGCGCTCACACCGCCGGCATGAAGCACAGCGGTTGAGCGCCCTTCGGCACAACGGAGGCGCGCCTCAAAAAATGGAGGGGATGGGTCGGCGCGTTCCGAACGAATGGGTTAGTGCACGTCCTCAACGGGCGGGCGCAGCGGCAGGAACTTCAAGCCCACGAGCAGCAGAAGCGCGCCCAGGCCCACCACACCCAACACCACACCAAACTCAAGCGGCGAAGGCGTATACACCATGCCCTGATAGGCACCCGCCATACCGCCGGTCCAGTCAGTCACTGTCAAGGAACTCATCGGTGCCGCGTAGTCGATGTTCGGAATTTGGAAGCCGCCGACCAGCAGCTGCACGCGCTTGCAGAGGATGCCCACGATGGCAAGCAGCGACGCAACCACAATGAGCGGGTTCGTGCGCAGCTTGGGCACAAAGCACACCACCGCAGCCAGCGCGCAGCCCACAATCTCAACCCAGAAGAACGGGGCAAGCGGGCCGGACACCAGCATGGTTACCACCTCGGCACCGCTGCCACCCGGAAAGCCAGCGGTCAGCAGATCACAGCCGAAGAAGTACAAGTCTACCAGCACAAACGCGCCCAGCATTTTCACGAGCTTCACCACATACGCCTGATCGAGCTCAAGGTAACCCACGCGGCGCAGCGCAATAACCACCACCAGCACCAAAGCCGTGCCGCACACGAGAGCGCTCGACACGAACCACGGGGCCAGAAGCGCCGTGTGCCAAAACTCGTGAGCCTGCTGCAGCCCGAAAATCCAAGCCGTCACACTGTGCACAAGCACGGCACACACAAGCGCAATCACGCTCACCACGCGCAGCGCCGTATTCGACACCTTGCCCGCCTCGGCGCGCAGGGTGGCCCATAAATACACAATGGACAGCACCAAGTACGTAGCCAGCACAATGATGTCCCACATCAAAGGCGAGCCCAGGTTAGAATACGCGAACAACTCCCACAGGCGCAGCGGCTGCCCCAGGTCAACCACCACAAACCCAATAGCCAGCACGGTACAGCAAATGGACGTCCATACGGCCACCTTCGAAATGCCGCCGAACCCCTTCATCCCGAACGCGCGCGGCACACTCGAAATGATGAGGCCACCGGCCGACAAGCCCACCAGGAACATAAACATGGTGATGTAGAGGCCCCACGAGTCCAGGTTGCGCATGTTCGTCTGCACAAGGCCGCCGGTCAACTGCATTATCCACAAACCAATACCCGCAACCGTGACCACCGCCGCCACGGCGATACCAAGGTTGAGCCCCTTGCCCCCGAATGTGGCAGCAGAAGCCTTGGCGGCCTTCGCCGCCTGAGTGTTCTCAGACATGATTGTCTCCTAATCGCCTAGACGAGATAGTACACAGAGGGTTCCGTGCCGCGGTCCTCAAGCAAGCGCATATGCTCCCGCTCGCGAATAAGCCGCGAAACCTCGGAGTTGGGGTCGTTGAAATCACCCCAGAACCGGGCATAGGCCGGGCACCCGTCAACGCACAGCGGGTTCTCCCCTTTCGCCAAGCGGTGCCAGCACATCGTGCACTTCTCTACCACGTGCTTCTGGTGGGCGGGCGCGTCGGCATCCCCCATAGTGTGATCAACCGAATACTGCGGCTCTTCCCAGTTGAACGAGCGCACACCGGTGTAGGGGCAGGCCGCCATGCACATGCGGCAGCCGATGCACTTGTCGAAGTCCTGGCGCACAACGCCCGTCTCCGGGTCTTTGTAGGTGGCACCCACCGGGCACACTTTTACACACGCCGGATTGTCGCAGTGCTGGCAAGCCATCGGAATGAACGTGCGCGAGGCCGCCTGGTACGAACCGCCGAACGCGTCGATGCTTTCTCCGCCGTCGGTCAGTATGCGGTTCCACCACAGGCCGTCCGGAATGTTATTCTCACTTTTGCACAGTACCGCGCAGGTGTGACACCCGACGCACTGCTTGGTGTCAATTACGAATCCGAATCTCTGAGCAGCCATTATTTGCTCCCTCCATCCCACTTACGCACTTCGACGCACGTATCGCTGAACGATGAGTTCACCGCAAAGGGATCCATGTGCAACGAACACAGCGATGCGAGGTCCCCCGCTTTGTACTGACGACCTTGCAGGCCCTTCGGGTACTGCAGCATGCCGGGACGCTTGCCCGCGTCGAGCACCACGCGCGCCACGCCACTGCCGCGATCGTTGAACACCTCAACGTCGTCGCCATCCTCGATGCCGCGCGCCTTTGCGTCCTCGATATTCATGCGAACGATGGGGCCTCGTTCAATCTCATTGAGCCACACGCCATCGAAACCACCGGTGTGGAAGCGGCCGCGCGAATGCTCGGGAATAAGGATGAGCGGATACTTCTTCATGGTTTCCGTCTCCGGCCACGCCTCGTGGGGCGGGAAGAAGCGCGGCAGGCGCTCGGGTGCCACGTCCAAGTCAAGTCCCAGGTCAACGCGCGGACGCGGCTTCTCGCAGTAGAACTCAACCTTACCCGTGGGCGTGTAGTACTTCCCGTCCTTATAGGCCACGCCCGCCGGAATGTAGCGCATGTCCTTCTTCTCGCGCAGCGCATCAAGCGTGATGCCCTGGGCTTTCAGCGCAGGGAAGTCCAGCTGTGCGCGCAGCCACGACTCGTCGTCGCCCTCGAAGTACTTCCCCACGCCCAAGCCCTCGGCGAGAAGTTTCGCCACCTGCAAGTCGGGCTTCGCCTCGAACGCCGGCTCGACAATCTTCGGCGCATGCTGCATGTGGTAGGACAGCGGCGAGCCGTACACGTCCTCAACCTCGTAGTAATGCGCGGCGGGAAGAACGATGTCGGCATAGAGCGCCGAATCGGTGAAGGCGACGTCAAGACACACGATGAATTCCAGCTTGTCGATGATCTCGGCAATGAGCTTATTCTTGTCCGGCCTGCCGCCGACGAACGCCGACCCCCTGATGTAGAGCGACTTGAACGGCGGGTACTTCTTACCCTTAAACATACCCGTTTCCATAACCTCAGGAAGATGAAGCACGGGGATGGTGGTTGTGAACGTACCTGTTGGGAACAGGAATTGGGCATTGCGCATACCCATGAACGCCGTGGCCTGAACACCCGCACCGGGCTTGCCCACCATGCCGGTGACCGCAAGCAGCAACCCCAGGCCCGAGCCAAACTGCAAGCCGTTGTCGTAAGCCTGCAATCCAAGGCCGAACATGTGGGAGACAGGGCCTTCCGTGGCCAAGCGGGCGAGGCGGCGAATGTCCTCGGACGACAACTCAACGATGTCCGCCACCGTCTCGGGCTTGTACTCCTGCACGCTTTCCACCATGAGGCTGTAGGCGGTCGTCACCTTGATGCCGGCAACAGTCCACGAGCCCTCAAGCGCAGGGTCGGTCGATTCGGCAGACGACATCTCCTTGTTGGCCGCCGCATCCCACACCACCGGCGGGTCAATGATGGTGGGCTTACGCGTTTGCGGATTGACGGGACCTTCGGTGGGCGCAACGCCCAGGTCGCTCATCCGCAAAAATTCTTTCGTGTCCTCGCGCACGAGGAAGGGGCCCACCGTGTCGCGCTTCAAGTACGCCACGTCGTGCAGGTCTTCTTCAATGATTACCTGAACCATCGACAAAATGAGCGCCGGGTCCGATCCGGGACGCAAAGCGTACCACTCGTCCGCGTGCGCGGAAACCGTGGTCTCGTTGGGGTCAATCGAGATAATTTTCGCGCCTTGCTTTTGCGCTTCCATCAGGTAGCGCCAGCGCTGCACGTAGGTTTCGGAAAGGTTGTTACCCCACATGAAAACTGTTTTCGCGTTGAAAATGTCCTCTTCGAACGGCTCGTTTCCGGGCGCGGTCATGATGCCCGTTGCAGGGTTGCCATACACGCGATGCAAGCCGTGATACACCGCCCAGTCGGCGCACATTTCCACGTTCGTGAACTGGAGAATGTTCTCTAAACGGCTGGCACCCGACACGGTAAAACGCGCGCCCGACGAGCCGGTGCTCACAAGAATGGACTGACCGCCGAATTCATCGATGTAGCCCTTCCACTTCTCCGTGATGGTGGCAATGGCCTCGTCCCACGAGATGCGCTCCCACTTGTTTTCGCCGCGCTCGCCGACTCGCTTCATGGGGTACTTGATGCGCTCCTGCGAATACATGCGCTGCGGAAGCGAATAGCCCTTGAGACAGGGACGCCTTCCGAACAGGGCATCGGGGTCGGGCGACACCTTCACAGCGCGCCCGTCGCGCACCGTCACGTTGTAGTTGCATGAGAAGCAGCCGCCGAAAAAGCACCTGCCTGGCATGACCTTTTCTCCCGCATCGGCTGCGCTCGCGCCGGAATCTGCCGCCAGTGCCTGCATGGCCGGCAACGCGCCTCCCGCCACCGCAGCCGCGCCTGCTACGGCGCCGGTTGTTTTGAGAAAACTCCGTCGTGTGAGCCCGGCATGCGGACTTTTCGTTCCTGACATTGCTCCTCCTCGAAGATTCGTCAGGATATCCCCTGTTCGCCATCCTACAGGAATATCCCCCGTACGTACCTGATAAGAATTGGCCAAATCCTTTCTTGTCACATTATCACAATGTCTTGCGACAATCAAACGATCAGACTAATCTAGTTTGGGAATAGAGCGAGGGGAAGTTGGCGAAGAGGTCACACAAGCGTGCGAAGATTGTTGGCACATTCTCCGCACCATATGCGGAGAATATCGGCGAGAATGTGCGCGAGATCAGTACGGAAGGACGGGGTGGCGGGCTACTTCGCCCCTACCATTTTCCTCAGGGCGAGGCGGGCTTCCACGAAGCTGAGGATGTCGTCTTCGCGCATGCCGGAGTTGGCGCAGGCGCGGATGAGGTCGTCTGCCAGCAGTTCGAGGGGGGTGTCGGTGGCGCGGGCGGCTCCCACCTCGTGGCGCTCGGCGACGAAGGTGCCGCGGCCCTTGCGCGTGGTGATGTAGCCGTCGCGCTCCAAGTCCATATAGGCGCGGTTCACGGTGTTGTAGCTGATGTCCAAGTCTACCGCCAGCGCGCGCACCGTGGGCAGCCTATCGCCCGCAACGTACTCCCCCGTTCCAATGAGGTAGGCAATGCGGTTCTTCACCTGAATCCATACCGGCAGGCCGCTGCTGTAGTCAATTTCGAAGGAATCAAGCGGGGTCATAGGGGCTTTCTCTCAGTCGGGCGATTATCATTCCATGATAGCAGACGCACATCGTCGCAGATGGCTATCGGGGGCAGGTTCGCGCAATCAACAAGGCTGCGCGTCATCGTGGCTCGCCTTCCACCGCGCGGGCGGCCGCGTCGGTGAAGCCGTCGGACAGCGCGCTTGGCACGGTAACCACCGCACCCTTCGACTTCTTCACAGTGTCGTACTGCATGAGCATGGTGCGCAGCTTGAGCGCGGCGGCGGGGTCACCGTAGATGTCGGCGGCTTCGCGCAGCATCTCGGCGAGGTCGGCCTCTGCGCCGGCTACGGTCATGCGCGCGTTGCGCTCGCGGTCGGCCTGGGCCTCCAGCGACATCACTTCTTGCAGCTCATCGGGAATGATGATGTCGCGCACCTTCACCGAAATGATGTCAACGCCCCAGTTCGCGGCCTCTTTCTCGATGTCGCCCTTAATTTCGGCATCCAGCTGGTCGCGGCGCAGCGCCACCTCGGCCACCGTCGAGCGGCCCACGGCCTCGCGCATGGCCGTCTGCGCGAGAAACGACACGGCGGCATAGTAATCTTCCACCTCGGTGCACGCACGCTCGGCGTCGCGCGCCACCCAAAACAGCACCGCGTCCACCGTCACGGGAACAAGGTCGGCCGTGAGCGTTTTCTCGGCGAAGAACGGCGTGGCGATGGTGCGCTGATCCACGCGGATAGTGCCGTGTTCAATGATGGGAATGGTGAAGTACAGCCCCGGCCCCACCACGCGGTTGAGCACGCCGAACCGCAGCACAACCACCTTTTCCCAGGACAGTGCAATGTGCGTGCACGACACCACCAAAAGGGCCACCACCAACATAACCGTGAGCGCGCCTGGCCCAATGTGTCCCGTGAGCAAAAACGCTACCGCCAGCACAACAGCGCACGTTGCGATGAACACCGCCATGCTGAAGATGACCGCGCCGTTGCGCGACGACTTGCGCGGCACATACGACGTGGCGGCGCGAATCTCAGCCTCTTTGTCGGTGAGCTCGTAGGGCGCGTCCTTCGTCACGCGCTCCGGTTTGCGTGGTTTCATGCCTTCGCCTTTCACTTCCATGGCGGCCTTGTGCGCGTGCGCCGGCGCCTCGCTGGTGGCGTGCGCTGCGCGGGCGGGCCGCCCTCATTCCATCATCAGGCCAAACAGTGCCTCCGGCATCTGCGTTACGTCGTAAGCCGCAGCCCCCGTCAGGGCGAAGCGCAGCGCCAGCCCGCCTGCCGCCAGCAGCGCTGCAATCCAGAGCAGCTGCGTACGGCTGTTGCCGTGCGTGAGAAACCGCTCCAACACGAACGGGCCCACGAGGCCACCTGCCACCACGCCGCCCCAGAAAAGCCAGCGAAGGTCGCCCGCTATCAGCGCTTTTGCCGCCGGTGCCGTGCCTTCCGCCGACAGGCCCCACACAAGGTAGACCACTAAACACAGCGCCTCCAGCACGATGAGCACCCCATCGACGCGCGCGAGGCGCGCAAGCGGACGGGCGAACGGACGGCGCGCCTCCACGAACACCGCACCCATAAACGCGCACGCGACACCACACGACAGCGACGAGAGCGAGAACAGCAGCGGTAACAGCGGCGTCTGCCAGAACAGCACCGAGGCCAGCCCCTGCAAAAGCACGCCGGTGTAAGCAAGCGCCACGAGGCCGGCGGCTGCGCCTAAGGCGGATGCCACAAAGAGGGCCGTCGGTTTGACGCGCGGTCCATCGAGCAGTTCCGTCAGCGCGAACGCGCCCGCACAGACGAGCGCGGCCGCCAGGGCGTAGGCCCCCACTGCGATGGCCGAAGGGGCCGGCGACATCACCAGGTTCAGCAAGCGGTCGGGTCGTCCCAGGTCAAAGAGCAGACACAGCACGCCGAGCGCCATCGTGACGAAACACAGCGGCCAGGCGCGGACAAAGAACTCGTCGGGCAATGCGAAGGCGCGTTCAACGCGTGAGATAACGCGTGGAGGATAGGCGAAGCGACGGCGGGCGTTCGCCGCCTCAAGCGCCGCAAGCACAACGAGCGCCCCCGCGCCTGCGCCGCCGAGGAAGAGATAGCATGTCGTCAGCACGCCAAACACGTCCGCTTTCGCCCCCTGCCCCTTTGCGTTGACCTGCTCGCACCCCTATTGTCGCAATGTAACAAGTCATAGGTATTATAGCACCGGAAAAGGTGCACAGCGGTTAAGACAAAAGGTGCGCTTGGGCATCCAACAGAGCGCTGGCGAGGGCGGTCAGGCCGTCGTAGTAGCCGCCGGGGCGTTCGGCAGCCACGCGCTCGTGGAAAGTTGCCGCCCAGGAGCGCGGGCGTTCCTCCAGGTAGGCGAGCACTTTCGCCGCACCCTCGGCGGCATCGGAGGCGTTCGCGCCCCCTTCGAGCGCTTCCGCCCGACGGCGGCACAACTCGGACAGCAGCAGCAATTCAATGCCCAGGTGGTCCTCATACTGGCGATTCTCGTTGCACAGCTCTAGGCCCGCTCCGCGCAAGAGCGCGCGCATGGCGAAGGTGGCCTCGCCGAAACCGACGGACGTGCCGCCGTTGCGATGCATGGTTTCCCAGGGAGGAACGGCCGGCGAGGGCGGGCCAATGAACAGGTGAGTGTGTTCAACCGCCGCGCGCTGGACGGCCTCGTCCTCGGGAAGCGCGGCAGCTCCGCGCGCGTAAGCGGCACACGTTTCGATGGCGCGGGTCACCTGCACATCGTCGAAGTTGGGGAACTCCTGCCAAAACGCCGGGTCAATGCCTACGTGCGGCGTTTGTGTCAGGGGCGTCAACAGCGAGTTTCCCACGAACGCGTATGCCTCGGCAAACGTCTGCCACGCCTGCGCATCTACCTGTGCCATCGAGTACATCCTTTCCCACGTCGTCGCCCGCCACCTGCGTGCGCGGTGCGGATTCAGTCCCGCACATAATACCGCACACGCCGAACTCTACTTACCGCAAAGCTGCCACGCGCTTTCTACGACCGCTTACGGCGCCACCCGTTGCCAAAGCGAAAAAACAGTGGCGACCCCGAAAGGTCGCCACTGTTACCTACTACTATAAGTGCGCCGGTGAGAGGCTTAGTACGTCTCAACCTGCTCGCGCTCGGCCGACTTGGCGAAGCGGCTGTAATCGTAGCCACCCTCGCTCTTCTTGGAGCGCTGCTTCTTGGCGGTTTGCTTGCCTTCGGCCTTGCGTCCCTGGTCGTAGCGCGCCTCGGCGCTGCGGCCACCCGGCTTGCCAGAGCGGTAACCGCCCTTACCTGCGCCGGCCGGCTTGCCGGCACCTTCGAAGCGCCTCGTACCCGCGCCCTCGGAACGCTCGCGCGAACCAGCGCTTACACTCGCGCCAGCGCCAGAACCAGCGCCGCCACGCGCGTGCGCCGGCTTCCCACTGCGGCTCTCGGAAGAACGGTAGCCGCCCTTGCCGGCAGGACGCCCACCCTGCTTCGCGTAATTCTTGCCGTAACCCTTCGAACCGCCCTGCTTCGCGCCACCCTTCTTCGGCTTGATAACCGCCGGGTCAAGCTCGTAGGTTTCCAGTTCCATGAACGGAATGTCCTTGCCGATCAGACGCTCAATATCACGCAGCGTGCGGCTGGTCTCGCGCGTCACGAACGAGATGGCGTAGCCCTCTTCGCCCGCGCGGCCCGTGCGGCCGATGCGGTGGATGTAGTCCTCGGGCATGTCCGGCAGGTCGAAGTTGATGACGTGATCCACGTCGGGCACGTCGATGCCGCGCGCCAGCACGTCGGTCGCCACCAGGATGGACGTCTTGCCGCGGCGGAAGTTCTCCAGCGCGCGACGGCGAGCACCCTGCGACTTGTCGGAGTGGATGGACTCGGCGCGATAACCGGCATCGCACAGCGCCTCGGCGCAGTCCTCAGTGCGGTTCTTCGTGCGGGCGAACACGATAACGCGCTCGGAGCCCTTTTCCTCAAGCACCGCGCGCAGCAGCTCGGGCTTGTCGTAGTTCTTGATGGGCATCATGTACTGCGCCACCGTTTTCGCCGTTTCGCCGTTGCGGGCAACTTCCACGATGGCCGGGTTGTTCAACAGCGAACCCAGGTTGCGCTCGATGGAGCGGTCGATGGTGGCCGAAAACAGAAGCGTCTGACGGCAGTCGGGCGTGGCGTCCACAATGGTGGTGACGTCGGGCAGAAAGCCCATGTCAAGCATGCGGTCGGCCTCGTCCAGCACCAGCACCTGCACGCTGCCCAGGTCCACGACGCCGCGTTTCATGAGGTCCTTCAGGCGGCCGGGCGTGGCAATGAGCACGTCGGTACCGCCGCGCAGCTCTTTGATCTGCGGGCCGTAGGGCGTGCCGCCGAACACCGTGGTGACGAAGTGGCCGGTCTTGCGCGAAATCTGCATGCACGTGCGGGCGATTTGCTGGGCGAGTTCGCGGGTGGGGCTTACCACCAGCACGCGCGGGGCGCGGTTGCGGCCCTTGGCGCGCGGAAGCGTGCTCAGCGTAGGCAGCAGGAAGGCGGCCGTTTTACCGGTGCCGGTGGAGGCGGCGGCAATGAGGTCGCGACCTTCCAAAACCAGCGGAATGGCCTGCTCCTGCACGGGGGTGGGGGCATCGTAGCCCAGACGCTCAACAGCTGCGAGCGCAGCCGAGGATAAGCCGAGGTCGGCAAAATGAGACATAGAGTATTCCGTTTCTCTTCGACGGGCGCCCGCACCCTGCGGCTCGCTACCGTGTGTGCACCCGCTCCTGCGGCGTGCGTGTGCGCTTGACTCGAGCCGCTTTCTGCAATCTGTCGGCGGCATTGGTCGATGCGCGAAGAGAACCGAGAAAGAATTTCGTGTGAAGCGACTGCCTAGTATGGGGGTTTGTGCGGCCGATCGGGTCGGAAACTTTGCGAAGTGGGGTGGTTGTGCGGGAAACTCCACAACTGGTGGGGCGGGTGAACGGCGTACGCGAGGCGTTGGGGAAAGGGGGCACGAAGCGCCGAGGGAAAGAGGCGGCACGCGCGGTGCGCAGCCGCCTGCCGCGCGCCTACTGACCCGTTGACGAGGGGTTATTCCCCACCGCTTCCGCCTCTGCTTCCACCTCAATGGGCGCTGCTGCCGCGGCGTCTTTGGCGCGCTTGCGACGGCGCCACCAGCGAGAGAGGCTGTGCACAAGCCACTCCACCAGCGGAATGGTAAGGAACGACACCCACGCGGGGTGCCACGCATTCTCAACGAATGCCATGTAGAAGAACCAGGCCGTGACCAGGATGGGATACGCGCCCGCGACGAGCGGTGCCAGACGCTGCCGCCCGATGGCGTGACCCACCATGTAATACAGCGGAATGGTGAAGAACAAAAACAGCCCTAGGCCCCACGCGTCTTGGAAGATGCCGATCAGCAGGTAGGCCAAAATCACGATGAGCGGATAGGGGAACTTCACCCACGATTTCTCGAACGCGCGCAGGTAGTGCTTGCGAACGGGGATGCTTTTTCCCACTTCAGGGCCGTATTTGGCGCGAGCCGCCTCCAGCGTATCGAAGCGCTCGCCGCACACCGTGTAGCCGCAGGGTTCGTCCCAGCGACCCTCGTGGATATGGCCGTAGCCGTACCGGTCGTGCGCGTCGCGCCAGTCGTCAAAGTGTTCGCCGTTGATAACCACGCCGTCGCCGTCGATGATAACCTCGTTATCGCCGATGCCTTCCGCGCTGGCCCATTCGTGCCCCTGAGCGTGTTCGCGGGCGCGACGTTCCTGGCGCTCGGCCGCGCGATCTGCCCGGCGCTCCTCGCGCGAACCTTCCTTCACATGGATGCCATCCCAGCCGACGTGAACCTCGTCACCCTTCTTGCTTTCCTTCACGTGAACGCCGTCGCGCCACGACACGTGCACGTAGTCATCGCCATCAAGCACGTGGATACCGTCGAAACCGATGTGCACCTTCTGCTTGGCGGGGTCAGACGCGCTGGCGGGCTGGCTTTCTTCTGCGTCCGGCGCCGCGCCCGCAGGAGCTGTCGCGGCTTCGGTGGCGGAGTCGGTGGCACCGGGAGTCTGAGCCGCAGCGGACGAACCAGCCGCAGCAGCGGGCGCAGCAGCCTGCGGCCCCGCCTCCCCCGTTGCGCGCTCAGCGGCGCGGTCGGCCGCTTCAAACGTGACATCGTCCTTGATGTCATCGCCCACATACAAAAGCTCATCGAGCGACACGCCGTAGAGTTGCGCGAGCGCAATAAGGTTGTCAGTGTCCGGCGACGACTCCGAGCGCTCCCACTTCGACACCGCCTGTCGCGACACACCCAACTGCGCCGCCAGCGCCTCCTGCGACAACCCCGCCTGCCTGCGCCGCGCCGCCAAGCGCTCAGCAATCTCCACGTTCATGATCCGTGCCCTTTCTTCGTTACCTCCATCATAGCCTACCCCTAAGCCTACGGTTGCGAAGAAAAGGAAGCGACCACTTCCAGTTGGAATTTTCCGCAACTATTGATTTCCTGAACATATGTTTGCACTAGCACACTTGCCTGTGAACTGGGATTTTACTTCTACTTATCTCGGAAATTTCGATATGGAAGACAATATCGGATATTGAAAGGATATAAAAGGGCATCAGAACCAGACACCGCCAGACTTATCAATTTATATAAATTATGACGTATAGATTAGTTTGATGATCTTTAAATAAAAGTTTAAGATAGGTCAAAATTGCCAAAGCAAGAGAACCAGTATTTAGCAGAGAAAGCAATGACAACAACAAACTAGCGAGGGATCCCTCTCCCGATACCCGAACAAAGGAAAGGCCACCATGGGCGCACGTTATTACATGTATTTAGATGAAGCAGGCAACTTCGACTTTTCCCAAAAAGGATCGAAGCACTTCATCATGACGTGCGTAGTCATGAGCCGCCCCTTTAAACACGTACAGGAACTTTCGTCAGTCAAATATGACTGCCTGGAAGATGGCATTGACCCCAAGAAGTGCAGAGACGCTCATAAATTTCACGCCACAGAAGACAAACAGGCGGTCAGGGATGCCGTGTTCAATGTTATTGAAAAACACTTGAACGACATTTCGGTTTACTCAGTAATTATTCGAAAAAACATGACAAACCCAGCTATCAGAGATCAGGCGACTCTTTATTTGAAGGTATTTCAGTGGCTTGTAGGATTTGTATTTAACCAAGAAAACCTCGAAGATGCAGACAGCGTAGTTGTGATTACAGACAGTATCCCTGTAAAGAAAAAGCTAGGTGACCTACGAGGTGCGCTGAAGAAGTATATGAACGGATGTCTTGCAGAGAAGAATATACCTTACAAACTTTATCATCATAGATCGGAAAGCGATGTAAACCTTCAAGTAGCGGACTACTGCTGCTGGGCTATCCAAAGAAAATGGGAGCGCGGCGATGCAAGATCATATGAGATCATACAAAGCGCAATCAAGGGCGAAGGCGATCTATTCAAAAATGGAGATACGGTCTATTACCGCTTCGAAAAATGACCAACCCACCTATCCTCTTTCAAGGAAGAACCCAGGGGTTCTTATCAGCGGGCTGGAACGTAATTAAAGTTTAGCAGATCGCAACCACTAATGTGTGAAGATTGGCAGACAACTAGATGAAAACGCTGTGCATGCAGCCTCCCTTGAGAAAACATATTGCTTGCATTTGATCCTGCTGATCAGGGAAAACAATGACATACGTTACTTTCGTCGGGCTATGTCTACTACTACCCAGATGCTCAGGACGGCGGCGCCGAGGTAGCCGAAGAAGGCGAGGACGGGGACGCCTAAAAGGCGCGGCTCCATGCCAGAGAGGGCCAACATGCTGGAGCCGATGAACAGGCCCGCAATGATGATGCCGATAGTCAACCTATTCACGATGGTGCCCAGGTGCGTGAGCGGGGCCTCGCTTCCCAGCACCTCGGTGTTCACCTTCAGCTGGCCGCGGGTGAGCATTTTCAGCGCCTCGCCGGAGTACTGCGCCGCGTCGAGCGAACCCTTCGTCGACGAGCGCAGCGCCAGCGCAAGGTCTTCCATGGCGGACACCAGTTCATCGCGCGGGTCTTTCGTGCGATTGATGTGCGCGTTGATGATGGACACCACGTTTTCGTTCGGAATGAATGGCGCGATGGTGCCCTCCAGCGTCACGATGCCGCGCGAGACACTGGTGATGGACGAGGGCAGCGTCACCTTGCACGAGCGCGTCAGCATGAGAATGTCGTTCAGGAACTGGCCGATGTCGATGTCCCCCACGTCGCACGAGCCGTAATCCTCCAACAGTAAGTCCAGGTCAGCAAGGAAGCGCGTGTGGTCGATAGCCGCGTTGTCCTTCGCAATGGCAAAGGACATAAGCGCGTCTTTCAGCTCGGTGGAGCTTTGCATACCCACGGCCTGAATGATGTTGCCGAACCCGGCGCGGTCGCGCGGCGACAGGCGGCCCATGATGCCCAGGTCGATGTAGACTATTTTGCCGTCGCGCACGAGGATGTTGCCCGGATGCGGGTCGGCGTGGAAGAAGCCGTGGTCGAGAATTTGCGTGGCGTAGTTGTCGAGCACCTTCTCGCCGATTTCCTCCAAGTCGTAGCCGGCGGCTTGCAAACGGCCGGTCGCCAGGATGGGAATGCCGTCGATGTACTCCATGACCAGCACGTATTCGCCGCACAGCTCCGGATACACCTTCGGGCACTCAATGAATGCCACATTCTCGTTCAGCCGCGCGAACTCTTGGAGGTTCGCCGCTTCGCGTGCAAAGTCGGTTTCCTCAAGGAAGGTGGCCCAGAGTTCCTCCACCACATCGCGCAGATCGAGCATCTGCTCGTCTTTCATGAAGCGCGAGGCTTGCCGCGCCACCATGCGCATGATGTCGATGTCGAGCGCCATGGTGGCTTTCACGCCCGGGCGCTGGATTTTTACGGCCACGGTTTCGCCCGTGACCAGGCGCGCCTTGTGCACCTGCGCAAGCGACGCCGACCCGAGCGGCGTGGGACTGATGGCGTCGAAGATGTCGCCCTGGCGCTCGCCGTAGATGTCGTCGAGCGCGGCCAGGATGCGATCGAAGGGCAGCGGGTCACACTCCATCTGGAGTTTTTCCAACTCGTCGCAGTAGGCTTTCGGCAGTATTTCCGAACGGGTGGACAGTGTCTGGCCAATTTTCACGAAACTGGGGCCGAGGTCTTCCAACATGGCGCGGAATTCCTCAGGCGCGAAGCCTTTGAGGAAGTGGTGCTTTTGCAGGATGCCGTAGATTTCCTTCAGCCGGCGCGTGCGCGTTTTGCGGCTGAGATTGAACCGCCCTTCGGGGTCGATCTCCGCGCCGGAACTGAAGAAGTATTTGAGCAGCGTGTTGTCCGCCATGGGCTGGTCGCGCCGTGCTTGAGTTGCCAGATGCGGGCGCTAGACGCCGGGCGTTTGGGCCGCGGTGGTAGTGCCGCACGCGGGCGCGTCGGGCACGGGTTCTGACGTCTTTACCTCGGAAGCGTCGCCCACCTCGGCTTGCGCCGCGCTGTCTTCGGCAGCCTTCGCGTTCGCCTTTGCCGCAATTTCGGCGGCTTTCGCGGCGAACTCCGCACGTTCTTCGGGAGTCATGACGGCCATGCGGGCCTCCAGCGCGTCGTAGCGCACAGACGCCGCCAGGTCGTCAGCCTTGTGCTTGAGCTCGGAATTTATCTGCTTGCCCTGGTCAACCGTGAGTTCGCCCTTCGTGATGAGCTGATCCACCAGGTCCTTCGATTTCTCGGCGGTGATGGCCATCGCACCGATGCCCGCCAGGAAAATGTCTTTGAATCCGTCGCCTATGGTTGCCATAAGAGCCTCCTTCGTCGCGGTTCGGCCCGCCAGCGCGCAGCACCGGCCGGCCTCTTCTCTCCATGATGCACCAAAACGCCCCAAAGGGCAATGCGATGAGCCAGTTTGTCGAGAAAAGGGAACGGCACGGCAACACGCGCGCGAAGTGCGCGGGATGTAGCGGGGTGCGGAAGCTGGCTAGGGGCGTTCGTAGGCGCGCTGAGGCTGGGACGGTGTGAGGTGCGGCACCGTGAGAGAGGCGGATGTCGTGGCGTCAGCGAGTGCCGAAAGCGGCTCCAAGGCGGGAGCGGCGAGTGCGGCGGCTTCTTCTCCACCGCGCGCAGCGGCCTCGGCGCGCCCGTCGATCCAAGTTTCGGCGATAACGCAAACGATGATAAGGGCGGCACCGGCCAGGCCCACAGCGGTCAGCGTCTCGCCCAGGATGCCCCAGGAGAACAGCGCCGTGAAGATAGGCTCGCCCGTGAGCAGCATAGATACCGTGGCGGAGGGCAGGCGAGTAAGTGCCATGTTCTGCAACGCGAACGTGAGGCAGGTGCTGGCGATGGCGAGGAACACCACCGTCCCCCAAGCGATAGGCTGCACAGCGGCCACGTTGAGGGGCTGATCGAACAGGAGCGCACCGGCAAGCGACGCGATAAACGTCACGAAGATTTGCGTGCCCGACACCGTGACCACGTCCATGCGCGCGAGCCCGCGCTCGCCGAACACGAGGGCACCAGCCAGCGACACTGCGGTCAGCAGGCCGCAGAACTCGCCCAGGCCGAACGTGAACGAGCCGCCGCTGGAGCACAGCAGGTAGAGCCCCACCACGACCGCCGCCTGGAAGGGCAGGTGCACCAGGCGATAGCGGCGGCGCAGCACGATGGCCGCCAGAATGGGCGTGAACACCACGGGCAGCGCCATAAGAAAACCTACATTCGTGGCTGTGGTCAGGTCTAACGCAATGTTGCAGGAAAGGTAGGACACCGCCATGCACAGCGCGGCCGGCAGCCAGTCGGACAGGCGCGCGCCCTTGAGTCCGCGCACCATACGAGGCCCGAACAGCACCGCAAACACAAGCGCAGCCAACCCAAAACGCAGGGCCATACACCACAGCGGCGAAATGCTTTCGTAGGCGAGCTTCGTGATGGCACTGCCCGACCCGAAAATGATGGTTTGCAGCACCACACTAGCGATGCAGATTGCTCGTATGTCCATCAATCGGGACACGCCCGCCTCCTTTTAGTGCCTGGGCGCTGCGGCAAGCAGCACAGAACATCCGACCTCATCCATGCGGGGCGGTTGATTCTCTGGAATGGATTTCTTCACATGGTATCCGTTGAGTGAATGAAAGTAAAACGAGAGTTTCTTTTTGAGATTTCAAGAAGTACTTGTTAATGGAGGTGGCAAAGCCTATGGTGGAAGGAGCATGCGGCGTGGATGATGGCGAACGGAGGCTCTGGTGAGCAACCAAAAGTATGAGGCGTTTCTCAAGGTGGCTGAAACCGGCAGCTTCAAGGAGGCCGCGCGCGAGTTGGATTACACGCAGGCCGGCGTGAGTTACCTGGTGAACGCGCTGGAGAAAGAGTTGGGCGTACCGCTGTTGGTGCGCGAGTACGGCGGCGCGCGGCCCACGGCCGAAGGCGCGGATTTGCTGACGTACGCGCGCGACGTCGTGAACGCTGAGCGGCGGCTAGCTGCGCGCCTGGCCGACCTCCAGCACCTCGAGGGCGGTTCGGTGCGCGTGGCCGCGTTCACCAGCACGGCCATCCAGTGGCTCCCCGGCATGGCAAAGGAGTTCTTGCGGAGACATCCCGCGGTCGACCTTGACATCGCCTGCATCGACGACCAGGCGAAACTCGAAGAAGCCGTGCGCCGCGGCGACTTCGACTGCGGCTTTGCGGTGCTGCCCGTTAAGCGCGGTCTGGAGGCCGTGCCGCTGGCAAGTGACCCCATGCTTATCGCGGTATCACCCGATCACCCGCTGGCTGCTGCGAAGCACTTCCCTGCCGCAGCGCTTGCCGCGGAACCCTACATACGACTGGAAAGCGGCGAAGATACCGAGATGGACGCCGTCTTCCGCGCCAACGCCGTGGAGCCACACGTGCGCTTCTCCATCACCAGCGACTACGCCGCTATGTCACTCGTGAGCGCCGGTCTGGGCTTTGGCGTGCTTCCCTCCCTCATCGTAAAAGACGCCCCGTTTCCCCTGGTAACCATGCCACCCGAAGTCCCCGTCAACCGCGAAATAGCCCTCGTCCTCCGCTCCGAAGCAACAGCCAGCGCCGCCGCCAGGGCATTCGTCGAAGTAGCGCAAGAGTGGGTGAGGAAAGTAGCGCCTCGCACCAGGTGAGCGCTCCCGCTCGCGCTCCCCTGTGCGAGGCGCTTGGCTCTGTTAAAGTTGTTCCATCAGCGCAGGTAGTTCGCTGATAGTTTTACATTCATAGGCGGGGTGTTCGGCGCAGAGGACTTCTGCGGGGAACATGCCCCAAAGGGCGGCTACGGTGACGCAGCCAGCGCCGTTTCCGGCTTGCATGTCAAAGGGGCTGTCGCCCACATAGACACACTCACTTGGATCCAACCCCAAAAGCTCACAACCGTGGCGTACCGGGCCCGGATCGGGCTTGTGGGTGGGCCAATCGTCGGAGCCCACCACGAAGTCGAACGCGTCACACAGTTCAAACGTGGACAAACCATGCAGCGCAGGCTCGTGACGCTTTGAGGTAACCACACCCATACGGTAGCCCCGTTTGTGCAGTTCATCCAGCACTTCCTGCGTCCCCGGGAAGATGCGAATCAGCTTGTCATGCACGCTCGCGTTGTACTCGCGGTACACCCGACACAGCTCGTCGTGGACGGCTTCGTCGTCGGTGAAATCCCACATCTGCGTGTTGAGGGGCTGCCCCACCTTCGCCATCAGACGCTCGTCGGGAATGGTACAGCCCAGCACTTCGCGCACCGTGTGGCGAAACGAGTCCAACAGCAAATCGTGCGTATCGAGCAACGTGCCGTCCAAATCAAACAGAATTGCCTTGATAGTGTTTGTCGACATAGCCGTCACAAACCTACTCAAACAAGCCGCTGAACAGGTCAACCTCAGAGCCCCACACCTTCGTGTTGCGCTGCGCGAACGCGATGGCATCGGTAAGTGCCACCAGCGGAATGTCGCGGCGCGCTCCCGTGCGGCGGGACTTGATTTCCACCTTCTGCTCGGCCAGACCGCGCTTTCCCACCACTACCTGCAGGGGCCAGCCAATAAGGTCGGCGTCAGCGAACTTCACGCCTGCGCGCTCCTTGCGGTCGTCAATAACTACTTCCAAGCCCAGTTTCGCCAGATCAGTGGCGAGGTTCTCCGCGGCAGGCTGTACCAAGTCGTCGCCCACCACCAGCGGGATGACGCACACGTGCGCCGGCGCGACAGTGAGCGGCCAGCAGATGCCGTTTTCGTCGTTGTGCTGTTCCACGATGGCGGCCATGGTGCGCGAAACGCCCACGCCGTAGCAACCCATGAGGAACGGCTGCTCAGAGCCGTCTTCCGCCATGTACGTAGCACCCATGGCGCGCGAGTATTTGTCGCCCAGTTGGAACACCTGCGACACCTCAATGCCGCGTGCGCCCTCCAGCGGAAGCCCGCACTTCGGGCAGCTGTCGCCCGGCTTCACGATGCAGAGGTCGGCCCATTCGTCCACTTCGAAGTCAACACCCAGCTGAGCACCCACGTAGTGGTAGCCGTCTTCGTTCGCACCAACGACCCACTTCGGCACGGCCTGTAGGCTGCGCGCCGCGATGACGTGCGCTTCCTCGGGCAGACCAACCGGGCCCATCGAGCCTTTATGCAGGCCAAACGCTTCCATTTCCTCGTCGGTAAGCAACGTAAAGCCACCCGCCGCACGTTCGGCTTTCAGCTCGTTCAGCTCGTGGTCGCCGGGGATGAACATGACAACAAGCTTGCCTTCATCATTCTTACCTGAAAGCGCCTTCACAGTGGACGACTCGGGGATGTCCAAGAACGCGGCCAACTCGGCAATGGTGTGCACGTTCGGCGTGGCAATCTTTTCCATGGCCGGCACGTCGTAGACGGTCGGACGCGCCAGGCAGTCGCCCGCCTCGGCGTTGGCGGCGTATCCGCACGTGCAGTGCACGAGTTCTGCCTCGCCCGCATCGGCGAGCGCCATAAACTCGCAGGTCACACTGCCGCCGATCTGGCCCGGATCGGCCTCAACAGGGCGGTAATCCATATCCATACGGTCACAGATGCGCCCGTACGCCGCGCTCATCTCGTCGTAGGTTTGCTGCAGCGATTCCTGGCTTGCGTGAAAGCTGTAGGCGTCCTTCATGATGAACTCGCGGCTGCGCAACAGGCCGAAGCGCGGCCGAATTTCATCGCGGAACTTCACCTGGATCTGGTACAACGACAGCGGCAACTGCTTGTAGGAGCGCAATTCGTTACGCACGAGCGCTGTGATGAGTTCCTCGTGGGTGGGCCCAAGGCAGAATTCGTGGTTGTGACGATCCATGAGGCGCATGAGCTCGGGGCCGTAATCGTCCCAACGGCCGCTTTCGTGCCAGAGTTCGCCCGGTTGCAGCGCCGGCATCATGATTTCCTGCGCGCCGATGGCATCCATCTCTTCGCGCACGATGTTCTCCACCTTCGCCAGCACGCGCTTGCCAAGCGGCAAAAATGTGTACACGCCGGAAGCGGTCTTGCGAATCATGCCGGCGCGCAGAAGCAGCCGGTGGCTAGCGATTTCCGCGTCGGTGGGGTCCTCCTTCAGCGTGGGCACATACAGCCTGCTCATGCGCATGATATTCGTGTTCGTCATAGCTTTCCTATCTCCTCCATCAAAGCGTCCACAATGGCATCTTCCTGCACCTTGCGAACGACTGCTCCCTTGGAAAACACCACGCCCGATCCCGCGCCGCACGCCACCCCAATGTCGGCGTCGGCGGCCTCACCAGGCCCGTTCACCACGCATCCCATGACCGCCACCTTGAGCGGCTTGTCCAACCCGCTGCTGCGCTCTTCCACCTCGCGCGCCAGCCCGATGAGATCTACCTGGCAGCGGCCGCACGTGGGGCAGCTGATAAGTTCGGGCGAACGACGGCGTAAATCGAGCGCCGCCAGCAGCGTCCAGCACGCGCGAATTTCTTGCACCGGATCATCTGTGAGCGAGATGCGCAGCGTATCGCCAATGCCTTCTTCCAACAGAATACCCAGGCCACACGCGCTTTTTATCACACCTTGGAACGTGGTGCCCGCCTCCGTCACGCCAATGTGCAGCGGCACGTGCGGAAGTTCGCGCGCGAGCAAGCGATACGTAGCCACCGTAGTCATGACATCATGCGCCTTCGCGCTGACCACAAGGTCGGTAAAGCCGCGGCCTTCACAGTAGCGCACGTAGTCGGCGGCAGAGTGCGCCAGCTTTTCCGGCAGCGTAAGGTCATCGCGCGCAGCCAAGTCCGCATCGAGCGAACCCGCATTCACGCCAATACGAATGGGAATGCCCGCCTCACCGGCCGCATCAAGCACCACATCGGTTGCACCGAGGCCGCCGATGTTGCCGGGATTGATGCGCAGCTTCGCCGCACCACGGCGCGCGGCCTGAACGGCGATGTCGGCGGAAAAGTGCACGTCAGCCACCACAGGAAGTGGCGACGCGGCACACACCTGGGCAAACGCGCCCACACACGCAGCGCGCGGGATAGCCATGCGCACCACTTCGCATCCGGCCGCCGCCAGCGCTTCAATTTGCGCGAGGTTCGCCGCGACATCGTCGGCCGGAGCGTTCAGCATCGACTGCACGACCACCGGCGCACCGCCACCGAGCGGCACGTTGCCCACCATGACCTGGTGAGTGCCCTGATTCGGCTTTGTTGTGCAGGACATCCGCCCTCCTTCTTCCTTCGCGCGTCAAACCGCATGTCGCACTATTGTACCGCCGAAACGCGCCCACCCCCTCACCCTCCACGAACTCTGCCGCAAAATGAAGGTGAAGGAAGAGGAAGGGGAAGCGGGAGGGAGGCAGCACAGGTTGCTGCCAAACCGCATAGGTTGGCGCTAGTAAGTCAGCGAGTCCCCCTGTGGCGTCCGAGATTCGGGGGATCGCGGGGGCGAAGCGTACTTAGATACGCGAGTTCCCGGGATCGCACGAAGATCGGATGCCACAGGGTGCCGCAGCGTCGGCCAGTTCCGCGGGCCGGCAAGCCCGCGGAACCCAAACCTACCAATTCCCAAATACGAACCTTTGGATATCCTGGTTCGCGACGAACAGGAAGAAGCAGAGGAACAGCGCCATACCAGCGAGCGACATATAGTTGAGCGCGCGCATGGACACCACTTTGCGCGACACTTTCTGGAAAATCTCAATGACCAGGCGCCCTCCGTCAAGCGGCGGAATGGGCAGCAGGTTCATAATGCCCAGCGACACCGAAATCATCGCAGTAAAGAAGATGGCGTAGGCCGCGCCCATATCAAAGTACGTTTTCGACATAGCCGCAATGCCAATGATGGACGAAGAGTTCGACACGGTGTCCGCCGCCGTCGCGGGGTTGAACAGCCCAATCACAAACTGCACCACGGTGCCGATGTACATAAACCCAAACTGGATGGCCTGCAGCGGATTCAGCACCACGTGCTGCACCGCCCCGGTCTCGGGGTTCGTCATATCTAACCCCAGCACCGAGAACAGAATCACAAACAGCAGCACGGCGAACACGAGGTTCACCACCACGCCAGCCACCAAAATAACCGAGCGCTTCCAGAACGGCAGGCTGCGGTACTGCTGACGGTACTCGGACTCAAACAGTTCGTGCGGGTTGTCCACCGGCCGCGCTTCGCCCAGGCTGTAGGCCACGGCGCCGGCGGCGAGCGCCTTCTTGCCCGGCTTCACCTCGGGAGCGCGATACGTGTTGAACTGGTCTTTTTTCGTGGGACCCACCGCGCTACCCCACTCCACCAGCTCTTCCAGCGCCTCGTAGGCATCGTCATCACTGATGCCGCAGTCACGCGCAATGTCTTCCATATTGGCAGTGCCGCGGCGATACAGCGACGCAAGCGCCGCCTCCAGATGCGGGCTCATCTCGCCCGGCTCCATGCCGCACACCTTCGCGTATCCACCCAGCAAAAACGGGGTCACGCCGAACTTCGTGCCGCCCTTCGTGAAGCCGATGCTCGGCCCCGGAAGCCCCAGCATGAACTCGGTCACGCGCACGCCGAACGCGCGCGAGGCCAGGTAGTGCCCGCCTTCGTGGATGAACACCAGAATGCCCAGCACGATAGTGGCGTACAGAATCATCAAAACAATATCCATGAACTCGAATCCTTCCGAATGCGAGGTAAATGCTACACACGCACTATTATACGGAAGGCGCCCTCAACGCACCTGCCCCCACCCGATACGCAAGAAAAACCTACAACCCCACCGCGAATCCCCCACGACTGGGCTTAGGTCAAGCTCACATGCAGAACACTTTATCCATGGCTCGGCTCCGTTAATTCTTTATGCTTCTTCGAAAGCGCACTTTTACGATCATATTCTTCAACTGCGTCAATAAGACTTTGCTGCGAGTTAATCCCCATCTTTCTATATATATGATAAATGTGGGACTTAGCCGTGGAATTGGAAATAATAAGTTTATCGCTTATATAATCGGCATTGCGCCCTTTAGCGAGTAAGCGAAACACTTCCACTTCACGCGGCGACAAATCGTAACTTTTCATCAACTCATCAAAGCGCTCTTCAAACTGCTCGGTTGCCTTGTCTTCCTCTTGCGCCCAACGCACGTTCTCCGTTCTCTGAGTCAGCAGTTCCGACAGGCGCTTTTTTGCCATTGAATCGTCCATGCCATACGCCGCGATAGCACAGACGATAACTGACACTATGCCTACTACTATGGCCATAAACTGCCATCTCGAGTCACCAGAAAAATCAGCAGCAAAACCTGCGACTACCGTTCCGACGAAAAAGCCTATCCATACAGGCAACTGCCGCGCGGCCGTACAGCCAACGGGATGTAGCGAGAATTCGGAGTTCGCCGTAGTAGAGTTAATCCATCCCGCAACGGCATACAGCGAAAGAGCGATGTTTACGAGACAACAGCAAAGAAGCTGCCAAAACGAACCACCAAACGGCATAAGCAACAAACCTATAACGACCGGCGGTAATGTCAAGCGCTGCAAAACCCCGATGTCAATATCGGTCTTGCGACCAATCTTGAACCAGGCGAGAGAAAGCAACGACCCCACTATACCGCTTGCGCATCCTATCACCGTTGCATGAACTCCCAAGGTGAACAGCATGGTCGTAGAAAATCCGAAGGCAATACCATGAGCACCCACTGAGAAAGCGCTTTTTACCGTGAAGGACGAGATGCTCGTGTACTTCTCTGCCTCGCTCAACCTCTGCGGAGACACCCCTCTCATGAGCAAGAAGAGCAGACCGAACGAACAAGCGGCGGCAAAACCTGTTGCAAGAAGACCAAGTACAACAGACTCCATATTTGAGACACCAATAAACAGTACGGTACCCACGCACGATGACACCGCAATGGTGACGGGCGTATAGCGAGTAGGCGTCAAGCTGAAATACAGAGCCCAGTAAAGCATGAGTGCTGCTTGTGCAACACCGTACGCCAGCCAGGCGGCGGCACCCAACCACTCTGGCGCGACGCCCTCGCCCACAGCATTGATAACTCCCACCCCGAGCGGTACGAGGAAAAGCACTAAACCTCCTCCTAATACATCCGCCCTCCGTCGGAGCACCTCAGCAGCGCGTAAACGCGCTAGCGCGAGGCATGCCGTGAGGGCGATAAGCCAACAGAGCCGCAGCCCAATCACATCAACCAGACGCAAACTGAAGGCAAACGGGGTGGCGAACATGAATACTCCTGACAAGTCCCACAGGTAGTATCCCGAGAAACCGATGATAGCCACAAGGCATTCGAATAACTCTTTGCTGGGTAGACTGCTTCGCCCTGCGTGGGAATCCTCTGCTGACATAAGTTCTCCTTTACGCTTTGACCTGGGGTTTTCAGCACGTGAGTATGATCCTCATTTTTCTTTCAGTCTGTTCATAGGTTGCGCAGGTAGCAAGCGAATCAGTACTTTGAACTTGTGTTTGCTATTTATATTATGCATTTTTTCACCGCCTTGTACCAGAGAAAACACCCGTCGGCAGCGACAGCAAACACGGCGTTTCGAGCGTAAAGACAGGAGGAAGACATGGAGGAATCACGGTACTTGTTCGTCGATCACGAAAAGCCATTCCGCTATAAAGAGGGTGACCTCACCGTGACGCGGGGGAGCGCATGGTCTGGCCCCGGGTGCCATCTCGGGTGCGGCGTGCTGCTTTACACCGACGAGGAGGGAAAGCTTGTCAAGGTTGAAGGCGACCCCGAAAATCCCTACAACCAAGGACGCCTGTGCCCCCGCTGTCTTGATTTGCCTGAAGTCACCAACCACGAAGACCGCCTCCTCTACCCGCTCAAGCGCGATCCAACTGATCGAGGTAAAGACACCTGGAAACGCATCGGATGGGATGAAGCATTTGATCTTATAGAGTTGAAGTTCAAGGAAATCAAACGTGAATACGGGCCCGAAGCAGTTCTGTTCATGCAGGGCACCGGGCGCGATATCGCACCGTATATCACTCGTTTGTGCTGGTCATTCGGCAGCCCCAACTTTTCACTCTTCCTCAGCGGCGCTGCATGCTATGTACCACGCGTCATCGGCTTGGCTGGCACAGTTGGAGCTTTCCTCGTTCCTGACTGTTCCCAAGTCCATCCCGATCGCTACGACAATCCGGAGTATTGTATCCCAGAAACAATTTTCATCTGGGGTAACAACTGCGTCGTGTCCAATTCCGACGGCTTTTTCGGACACTGGGTGGTCGACCTCATGAAGCGCGGCAGCAAGATTGTGGTCATTGACCCGAAAGTCACTTGGCTGGCATCAAAAGCGGCCGCTCATTTGCGTGTCCGCCCCGGAACAGACGCCGCCCTCGCGCTCGGCATGCTATACGTCATTATCAACGAAGACCTTTACGATCATGATTTTGTAGACAAGTGGTGCTATGGGTTTGACGAGTTGCGCGAACGCGTTCAAGAATACCCTGTTGAACGTGTAGCTCGCATAACCTGGGTACCTGAAGAAAAGATTATCACCGCCGCCCGTCTGCTTGCTCAAAGCAAACCAGCGGCTCTTGAGTGGGGCGTGGCCGTCGACATGACGAAAGAGGCTATCCCTGCAGGCCAAGCTATCTCTACCCTTTTCGAGATCACCGGCAACATCGAGGTTCCGGGAGGAATGATAGTTCCTCCGGAAATATTGAAATACGTGGGCGGCTGGGGTAAGGATCTCCTTCCCGCCGAAGCAGCCGAAAAGCGCATCGGTCAAAAGAAGTACCCCCTGTTTGCTTCCGAGGCACAGCCCGACTGCATCGTCGAGCAACTCGAAACGGGTGAGCCCTATCGCATACATGGCGCATGGATTCAAACCTCGAACTTCCTTTCTTGCATGGCTGCCGACCCTCAACGCCTTTACCGTGCGATTAAAACCATCGACTTCATTGCCTACGTCGATTTGTTTATGACTCCCACCGCCATGGCACTGGCCGATGTGATTCTGCCCGCAGCCACTTTCCCCGAGCGCAACGGCATCCGCCTCGGAGACGGCGCACAACGAGGAGAAACCATCAACAAGGTGACCAGTATCGGTGAATGCAAGTCCGACATGGAAATCAACCTTGAACTGGGTCGTCGATTCAACCCTGAAGCGTGGCCTTGGGAGACGGTCGAGGAGATGTTCACCTTCCTCTTAAAGGACGACACCGGCATGACGTTTGAAGAACTCCAGCAGAAAGCGCCCGCCTATCCTCCGTTCGAATACCACCGACACGAGAAGGGCATGTTGCGCAAGGATGGCGCTGTTGGATTCAACACCGCCACTGGCCGCATTGAGCTTTGGTCGACGTTCTACCAGAGTGTCGGACTTGATCCACTCCCCTATTTCGAAGAGCCCTCCCCTGGCCCTGGCGCAACTCCTGAACTCATGGAGGAGTACCCGCTTGTGCTCACAACGGGTGCACGTACGTGGAGCATGTTCCATTCCGAGCATCGCCAAGTGAAACGCATGCGCGCGCTCCACCCCGACCCCATCATCGAAGTTCATCCTACAACGCTTGAGCGCTTTGGACTCAGGGACGGAGAGTGGGTGTGGGTCGAGAACCAGTTTGGTCGTGCGAAACGAAAAACTGTGGCGACACCCGTCATCGACCCCCGCATGTGTAGCACGGATCATGCCTGGTGGCTCCCTGAAGGCGATCCTGAATCTTTCTATGACGTGTTCGAGCTCAATATCAACAACCTTGTGCAATGGTCGCCCGGCAAAAGTGGCTTTGGTTCAAATTACAAAACCGCCCTCTGCAAGATTTACCGCATTCAGGAAGGAGAGTGACTCATGGAAAACATCGGAATGCTCATCGATTATGAGTGGTGCTCCGGCTGCCATAGCTGCGAAGTTGCCTGCCAAATGGAGCACGGTCTTCCCGTTGGACAGACAGGCATCTCTGTTCACACCGTCGGCCCTTGGGAAATTGCCGAGGACAATTGGCAATACACCCATCTAGCTCTTCCCACCAAACAGTGCACCGGATGCGTAACACGCCGCGCAAAGGGAAAGCTTGCCTCCTGCGCCCACCACTGTCAATCGAAATGTCTTCAGGTAGGACCGCTCGAAGACCTGATGGCAGAGTTGTCAAACAAGCCAAGCCAAGCGCTTTTCTTCATTCAACAGCTCTAACTCCCTTGTTACTGGGGAAATATCGCTTCCATCAAGAATACGAAAGGAGGTGTTCCTATGTGCTTCAGACCGCCCACTATCGATAACGGCCCCATCATCTGCCCGAAGTGCGGAGCCGAAGTCGATCCGACGGCCAGCGAATGCCCCAACTGTGGCGCGAAAGCTGCCCCCGCTCCTGGAGCTCCTGCTATGCCGGCAGCTCCCGGCGCGCCGAAGGTTCCCAGCGTCCCGCAGGCCCCTTCCGTCCCCAAGCCACCAGCACCGAAGGCCTAATCGACGGAAACACGTGTATCGGAGGAGAGAAACTATGGGAAACAACGTGAAAGGCACGCCTATCGTAAAGGGCCTTGGCTTCAACAGCTTTGGCATCGGCACAAACGCGTGCACCGTCGACATCGACGAAGAGAACGACAAGATTCTGCGCATTCGGCCCTTCCACTTCGACGAACATCAGACACCTGAGGAATTGAACGCCTGGAAAATAGAAGCGCGTGGTTCTACTTTTGAGCCGGGCTTCAAGACACTCATCTCACCGTTGTCACTGTGTTACAAAAAGCGCGTTTACTCGAAGAATCGCATCCCTTATCCACTTAAGCGCGTGGACTGGGATCCCCAGGGCGAGCGCAACCCGCAAAACCGCGGCACCAGTGGCTACGTGCGCATCAGCTGGGACGAGGCGTGCGAAATCACCGCAGCCGAAATCAAGCGTATTCATGACCAGTACGGTCCGGCGTCCATCCTGTGTGAACTTGACGGCCATGGCGAAACGAAGTTTGTTCACGCCCCGCATGGCTGCCAAAGTCGCATGTTTGACCTCATCGGAAGCTACACACTCCAAACACGGCAACCGGACAGCTGGGAGGGCTGGTATTGGGGGGCCAAGCACATCTGGGGCATGGATCCACTCGGCCAAAACTCGCTGCAGAATAACGTCATCAAAGACATCGCTGAAAATGGTGACGCTGTGCTCTTCTGGGGCTGCGACGTAGAGACAACCCCGCTTGGTTGGGGAGGCTATTTGGCAAGCCGTTTGTGCTTCTGGTTCACGGAACTGGGCGTGAAACAGATTCACATTTCGCCCGACGTGAACTATACCAACGCTGTGCATGCCGACTTCTGGATACCCGTTAAGCCTAACACCGATGCGGCGCTTCAGCTGGCTATCGCCTATACCTGGATTAAGGAAGGCACCTACGACCAGGACTATCTCGACACGCATAGCATTGGGTTCGAGAACTTTAAGTACTATGTTATGGGTGGAGAAGACGGTGTACCCAAAACACCAAAATGGGCTGAAGCTATTTGCGGTGTTCCGTCATACACTATTAAGGCGTTCGCCCGCTACTGGGCAAAACATGCCGTATCCATTGCACACTGCAACGGCGGAAGCTACATACGCTCCTGCTTCGCTCACGAGCCAGCGCGCCTTGAAGTGGCTCTTTTAGGGATGCAAAGCGTCGGTAAGCCAGGAGCCAATCAATTCAAGTTCATCGAATGGACGCTCTACGGCATGGAATCAGTCACCCCGTTGCCCCCTTCGTCAGAAATCCCCAACTGTAGCCCCGCCTACCGCGGCTGGTTCCGCAGCTTCCCGAAAAGTTTCATCCCGAAAACGATGATCCCCGAAGCCATTATGAACCCTCCGGTGAGTTGGTATGGTCACATTGGTGCCGGTTTCCCGCGCGAAGACCAGTTCGACGGCCCCTATACCTTCCCCCTTGAGGGCAACGAGCGCCTGCATATGATCTGGTCTGACACTCCGTGTTGGGAAACGTGCTGGAACGGTGGCAACGAAATGCAGGAAGCGCTCCGTCACGAGTCCATCGAATTTATCATCGTGCAGCATCCTTGGATGGAAAACGACTGCTTCTTCGCCGACATCATTCTGCCCACCAACACGAAGTTCGAAACCGAGGACATAGGAACCGACTCAGACAACGGGCAGTGGAACGTTGTGTACTTTGAACGCCAAGCAGTGAAGCCTCGCCTGGAGTCGAAGTCCGATATGGAAGCCGTTGGCGAAGTGGCTAAGAAGCTTGAAAAGTACGGTGGTATTTACGAAAACCTGTATGAGCGTTACATGGGCGGTAAAACCTGCGAAGAATACATCCAGGCTGGCTTCGAAAATACCGGCGCCGCAAAAAAGATGACGTTTGATGAATTTAAGGAAAAGCAGTACTACGCATTCCCTACAAAGGAAAAGTGGGAAGATCTGCCGGTCGGCCTCAGCCAGTTCCATGACGATCCCGAAGGGCATCCACTCTCAACACCTTCTGGTAAGTTGGAATACTATTCCACGCGTTTGGCTGACGAGTTTCCCGACGACAAGGAACGTGGCCCCGTACCTCACTGGGTGGATGAAGGCGCAGGCCATCAGGAACGGCAATATCTCGAACGTGGGAGAAAGTACCCATTCCTTCTCGTATCAAACCATCCACGCTGGCGTGTCCATGCGAACCTCGACGACGTCACCTGGTTCCGCGAAATGGAAGAATACGTAAAAGTAACCGGTCCCGACGGCTACAAGTATGAGCCGGTGTGGGTGCACCCGATCGATGCCGGAAAGCTCGGTCTGCGCACCGGCGATGTCGTTAAGCTCCACAACGAGCGTGGCGCTGTGCTGGGAGGCGTACGCGTAACCGAACGCATCATGCCCGGCGTCGTCTACCAGGATCATGGCAGCCGCGTCGACTCTATCGTACTTGGACGCGGAGGACTCGACCGCGGTGGCGCGAACAACCTCATCGCACCATACGCAACTACTTCAAGCCACGCATTCGGAGAAGTGACCAGCGGTTTTTTGGTGGGTGTGGAAAAGGTAGATGTATTCAAGCTCGCCGAAGAATATCCCGAGGCCTTCAACCGCGACTACGATCCCGATTGCGGCCTCGTCGCCACGGCGCGCGTCGTGGAAGGAGCATAGCATCATGGGAAAAGTATTTGTATTCGATCACGCAAAGTGCAACGGTTGCCGCAACTGCCAGATAGCATGCAAAGACGAGCACGTCGACAATGACTGGTCCCCTTGGGCAAAACCCCAACCTGACACCGGCCACTTCTGGACACATATTGAAGAACGTGTCTGTGGCCAAGTGCCAAAAGTCAAGGTTTCTTACCTGCTTCACATCTGCCAACACTGCGAGAATGCACCCTGCATCGAGGCTGCACCGGAAGCGGTTTTTCGTCGAGACGATGGCCTGGTCATCATCGACCCAGAAAAGGCAAAAGGTTTGAAGGAACTTGTCGAAGCGTGCCCCTATGAAGCCATTTTCTGGAACGAAGAACTTGAGCTTCCTCAGAAGTGCACAGGTTGCGCGCATCTCGTTGATGCAGGAGAGGTTCCTCACTGTGTCGATGTGTGTCCTCATGGCGCTTTACGCTTCGGCGATGAAGAAGATTTTGAATCCGAATTGGCAATCGCCGAAGCGCTCGTACCAGAGCGTGCAAAAACAGACTGCCCACGCGTACACTACCTCAACCTTCCCAAGCGCTTCCTCGCTGGTCTTGTTGTAGACCTAGAGGCAGACGAGGTGGTAATCGGCGCAAAGGTTACGGCAGAAAACGTGGATTCTGGGGAAGTTCTAGTTACCGAAACCGACGAATTCGGCGATTTCTGGTTCCACTGTGTTCCCGAAGCCAACTGGAAGCTCTATGTCGAAGCCGAAGGCTATCTCTCTCGCATGCTGGAAGCTTCCACCGTTGAAGAGGACCGCAACGTAGGACCTGTGCAAGTGTTCGCGAGCTAAGTAGGTAATAAGGGGAGCGGCGGGCGACGGGCCTCGGTCCGCGCTCGCCGCCTGAAAGGGGTGAACTCATGAGTTCTGAAGCCTTGAAGAAAACATTCTCTGTCAAGGGAGTAGTGGGCATCGTCTTGTCGATCGTCGTCATGATCGCATCATGCATGGTGCCAGGCACCGAAGCACTCTCCCACGAGGGAGCTATGGGCCTGGGCATCATGGCAACGGCCGTCATTCTCTGGATCTGCGAGACTTTTCCCGCAGGAGTCACCGGCATTCTCGTTCTCGTTTTGGCGGGAATGTTCAACGTCGTTCCGCTCAAAACGGTGTTTTCCGGATTTGGTGGCACGACGGTGTTTTTCGTCATCGGCGTGTTCAGCCTAACCATTCTGATGATGAAGACAAACCTGGGACAGCGACTCACCAGAAGGCTTGTCAAATGGGCCGGTCCTAACTCCAAGAAACTCGTACTAGCGTTCATGATAGGCTCGGCGCTTATCTCTACCGTTATGACCGACACGGGAGCTGTTGTTATCACTATGGGTTTGGCACTTCCGTTTCTGGAAGCCATCGGTCACAAGCCCGGCCAGTCCAATCTTGGAAAATGCCTGATGATAGGTGTAGCCTTTGCTGCCATCATGGGCGGATTCTGCACACCCGCTGGACACTCCATGAACGTCTTGGCGCTAGGTATGCTCCAAGAGTTTAACGGCGCAAGCATCGGCTTTTTGCAGTGGATGCTCGTGGGTGTTCCCTTCGCCATTGTTCTCATTCCCATTTGCTGGATCTTCCTCGTCAAAATCCTCAAACCCGAGCCCATCACTGAAGGCGATATCGAAACTATTCTTTCGGGAACGAGCGATTTGGGCAAGCTCAGTACCTTGGAGAAGAAGGCACTCGTCATGCTCATCGGCATTCCGGTGCTGTGGATTCTTGGCAACTGGATTCCCCTGCTGGATACCACAACCGTAGCCGTCATTGGTTTGGCTATTATGTTTATGCCCGGCATGAATCTACTCGAATGGGAGGATATGCAGAAAGGTGTTCCGTGGAATATCGTTCTCATGCTGGGAGGCATCTTATCTCTGGGATCCATTTTGGGAGCAACTGGCGGAGCCGCTTACATAGCGAACCTGTTCCTTTCCAGTGGCGTGCTTGCCATGGATCCTTTGGTTGCACTCCTACTGATTGGCGCGTTTGCTTACCTACTTCACACGTTTTTGCCCGTCGCACCCGCAATCCTCACCATTTTCCTGCCTCCGCTTTTTGTGTTCGCTGAAGCAGCTGGGATTCCGCCTGCGGTTCCGATGCTTATCATTGTGGCCATTGTGTCCGGAAACTTCATCTTGCCGCTGAATCCCACGATCACAGTAGCGTATGCGAAGGGCTACTTCACGTTTGCCGACGTAGCCAAAGCAGGCATCATTCCTGCAATTATCTTCGTGGCGATACTCGTTCCTTGGGTATCCTTCATGGCCGGGACTCTTGGATTAGGTATGTAACTTTCTTCTTGATGTCTGGGGGCTCTAGCAATGACACCTGTCTCCCTCAAGCGCCGCAAACGTCAAGAGGCTAGCGACGGTCAGAATTAGGCCTCAAAAGCTCATAAGCTTCGATGTTTAAGCTATCAGCAATTTTCTGGAGATTTTTAACCGACACGTTGATACGCCGCTGCTCAATCCCTCCGATATACGTTCGATGGAGGTTGCAGACGTTTGCAAGCCCCTCCTGTGAAAGGCCCGTACGCTTTCGATAGAACCTGAGATTTGCTGAAAGGACGTCAAAAATATCCATGTCGTCTCTAATGATCGTAGTGCTAGTACCTCATTATTTTGAGTAAGCGCCTATGATATATCGACAGAATATAAGTAGCATTTAAGGTTCAAAGGAGTGAATAATCACAGATTAGACTATAGATAGCCAGTTCAAGGAGGTCTTGTCATCTACCCGTGTTGTCTTTTGCACGGGTAGATGCATTTACCTTGGCGGCATGAGAATAAGGGTATCGAGAACTCTGGAACTACTTACGATAGTCGGCGGCGGGCTTCGGTGCGCGACCAGGTGTCGAGGGCTTCTAGTTGGTCGAGGCTTTCTACCTGCTGCACGCCAGCACGTTCGTGGGCGTCCATGACGGCTTCGACACACGCGGCTATGCCCAGGTAGGAGCTTTCTTCGGCAAGAAATGCGGCCACGGCCACCTCGTTGGCAGCGTTCATGACGCAAGGCAGTGTGCCGCCCACTTCACCCGCGTGGCGCGCGAGCGCGAGGCAACGGAACGTGTCCTCATCGGGCGCGGCGAACTCGAGCGACCCCAGCGTGCGGAAGTCGAGCGGAGCCACCGGCGCGTCCCAGCGCTCGGGGTAACTGAGCGCGAACTGGATGGGAATGCGCATGTCGGTGGTACCAAGGTGCGCCTTCACGCTGCCGTCGGCGAATTCCACCATGGAATGGATGGCACTCTGCGGCTGCACCACCACGCTGATGCGGTCGTACGGCATGGCGAACAGGTGGTGCGCCTCGATAACCTCAAGGCCCTTGTTCATGAGCGTGGATGAGTCGATGGAAATTTTCGCACCCATATTCCACGTGGGATGTGCGAGCGCCTGAGCAGGCGTGATGTTCGCCAACTCGCTGCGCGTGCGACCGCGAAAGGGGCCACCGGATGCGGTCACCCACAGGCGCGACACCTCACGCGCGTCCTCGCCGAGCAGGCATTGGTAGATGGCGCCGTGCTCTGAGTCGATAGGCATGAGCGCGCCAGCCGGGCCGGTGGCAGGTGCCACGCCGGATGCACGGCGCTGTTCGTCCACCTGAGCGGCCAGCGGCATGATGAGGTCGCCACCCACCACGAGCGATTCCTTGTTGGCCAGCGCGAGCACCTTGCCTGCGCGCAGCGTTTCGTAGCTAGCTCGCAGGCCCGCCGCGCCCACCAGCGCGTTCACCACGATGTCGGCCTCGGGGAGCTGGGCCAACGCAGCAACCGCTTCTGCGCCAAACCCGAGTGTTGGCTCGGAAACTTCGCCCGCTGACGCCGCGCGGGATCCTTCAATTACGGCCGCTTCGCGACCTTCGCGCAGGATGGCAGAAGGAGCAGCGTCGCACTCGCTGACGAAGCGAGTTGACTGCTTGGCCAGAATGACACTCCGCAGTTCATCGGCCACAGCTTCGCCTGCTAGGCGCTCGTCGCCTACGGCCAGGTGGCGCACGCCGAACTCGCGCGCCTGCGCCAACAACTCAGTCGCCCGCGTACCCACGGCCAGCCCCACCACCTGGAGCTTATCCGCATGCCGTCGCACCACGTCAAGCGTCTGCGTACCAATAGACCCCGTAGACCCCAGAACCACAATGCGCTTCATATGTTCACCCTCTAGGTCACCCTTAATGTAGCTTTGCACGTATATTTACCGAAAATGGCAGAAAGGGCGCTTTGTGTACGGATTTTTGAGGAGCCCGGCAAACGCGACTATCGGCCACCTGGGATTATGTCGCCCACTATTCCTTTCGCTCGCCTCTGAGCGCCTGAAATCCGTACACAAAACGCCCTTTGTGCCATTTTCTGCCTAACGGTCGGCGGAACCCAAAACCTAATAAGGGATGCACCCGCCAACCACCAGCAATATAGCCGACGTCACAGCCACCAGGAACAGTGAGTCACACCGGTCGAGCAGGCCTCCGTGACCGGGCATTATGGTGCCGGAGTCTTTGAAGCCGGAGTTGCGCTTGATGCGGCTTTCCGCCAAGTCGCCCAGCACGCCCATGAGTCCGCTGATCACGCCAAATACGATAGCCTGCGGGATGCTCATCACCACACCGGGCACCAGCGTCATCAAGCACCAGAACACCGCCGACCCCGCAAGCCCCGCCAGAAACCCTTCCCAGCTTTTCTTCGGCGATGTGCGCGGTGCCAGCTTATGCTTGCCAAACTTGCTTCCCACCAGGTAGGCAAAGGAGTCGTTCGCCCACACGCTCAGGAAAATACCCAGCACCAGCACCCCGCCCCACGGCGCCTCAAGCGACTGGCGCACCACGATGATGCTGGATAGCAGCATGCCGCAGTACGCAGCGCCAAAGAAACTCACGCCCACGTCGGGCACACGCGCACGCATCCAAAACACGTACCACACGATAAGTGCCAGCAGCAGCGCCAGACTCACGTAGAGCGCGCCCTCTATGCCCAGGAAAAATACCCCAACGGGGTACAGCATCGCGGCCACAATGCCCAGCATCTCGTTGGGTAGTTTCGCGTCAGCGCGCAGCATGTAGTAGAATTCGCCAGCCGTAATGCCGGCCATGGCCACCAGCAGCGCCAGTGTAGTCCACTCGCTCACCAGGATACACACCACCGACACCGCAATGTAGATGAAGCCCGTACGGAAGCGCACCTGGAAGTTCGTGGGATTCTTCAGCTTCTTGGGGGTTTTGTCCTGCGCGAACTCTTTGAGTCGCTCTTTGCGCGAGCGCTCGGCGGCAGCAAGCTCGGCGTCCGTTCGATCGGACACGCTACTTCACCGCCCCAAACCGACGATCGCGCCCCTGAAACTCCAACAGCGCCCGCAAGAACTCGTACCGATCGAAGTCCGGCCACAGCACATCCGTGCACACAAATTCGGAATAGGCAATCTGCCACAGCAAAAAGTTCGACACGCGCATTTCACCACTCGTGCGAATGAGCAGGTCAGGGTCAGGAATGCCCGCGGTATAGAGGTGCGCCGCCAACGCTTCTTCAGACAGCGGCTCCGGCGTGCGACCCTCACGCAGGGCGGCGTGCGCTTCATCCATATAGGCCTGCACAGCGTCGAGCAGTTCCACGCGTCCGCCGTAGTTCACGGCCACGATCAGTGTCATGCCGTCGTTGTCCTTCGTTTTCTCCCACGCCTTGGCGAACGCGTCGCGCGTTTTTTTGGGCAGCGCGTCGGTGCGCCCGATAGTCATAACGCGCACGTGTTCCTCGTGCAGGCCATCCACCTCGGCAAGCATGGTGGTGGCAAACAGGTTCATAAGGCCGATGACCTCGTCCTGCGGCCGCTTCCAGTTCTCGGATGAAAACGAGTAGATGGTGAGGTAGCGCACACCCACGTCTGACGCGCAGCGAATGGTTTCGCGCACAGCCTCAATGCCGGCCTTGTGCCCGAACAGGCGATTCTTGCCGCGCTCCTTCGCCCAGCGCCCGTTGCCGTCCATGATAACCGCCACATGCTCCGGCACCGCCGCAGGGTCAAGCTGCGTCGGATCAAGATCCGCCGGCGGGTTCGGAAATATGTACTCAAGCGGCTTATTCAATAAAGTAGCGCTTTCTGGTTGAAGTTCAAAAGCACGAGCCAACAAAAGGGCACAGGTTGATAGAGGGTGACACAGGTTGGCGTAGTAAGTCAGCGAGAAGCGTCGAGGTGCCCCGAATTGCCGTGAAAGCTTGAGGAAGCGTACTTAAGTACGCGACGAAAGCTTGGAGCGGCAAGGCGGGGTGCCGCGACGCTTCGCAGCGTCGAGCGGTTGCGCGGGCCGTAGGCCCGCGCAACCTAAATCTCCATCACTTCCGCTTCCTTCTTCTTGAAGGCAGCTTCCACTTCGGCTACGTACTTGTCGGTGAGTTTCTGCACGTCAGCCTGGGCGCGGCGCTCGTCGTCCTCGGGCAGATTGTCGTCCTTGACGGCGCGCTCCAAAGCGGCGTTCGCGTCCTGGCGAGCCTTGCGCACGGCAACGCGTGCTTCCTCGGCGTACACCTTGCACTGCTTCACCAGTTCACGACGGCGCTCCTCGGTCAGCGAGGGGAACGGCAGGCGGATGACCGACCCGTCGTTGGACGGCGTCACGCCCAAGTCGCTCTCCAGAATAGCGTGCTCGATAGCACCTAGAACGCCCTTGTCCCACGGCTCGATGACCAGCATGTGCGCGTCGGGCGTCTTGATGCCCGCCATCTGGTTCACCGGTGTCGGCACGCCGTAGTAGTCCACCTTGATGCGGTCGAGCAGCATCGCGTTCGCGCGCCCCGTGCGAACCGCGCCGAAATTATCGTGCAGCGACGTGAGGGCCTTCTGCATGCGCTCCTCTGCCTGCGCCATGATATCGTTGACCATATCCCGAATCCTTTCACCCGGCTCCTTGCGGCGCGCCCGGCCGCAGCCGACGCGCGTTTGTGCTTGCGCCTATTCTACCGTGGTTCCGACGTTTTCGCCCTTCAAAGCGCGCGAAATGTTGCCCTTCACCGTAAGGTCGAACACGATCATGGGCAGGTGATTGTCCATACAGAGCGACGTCGCCGTGGAATCCATCACGTTCAGGCCCTTCGACAGCACATCCATGTAGCTGATGCGGTCGAAACGCTTGGCATCCGGGTTCTTCGTGGGGTCGCTGTCGTACACGCCGTCCACCTTCGTGGCCTTCATGAGGCAGTCTGCGTCCAGCTCGCAGGCGCGCAGGGCCGCCGTCGTGTCGGTAGTGAAGTAGGGATTGCCCGTGCCAGCAGCCAAAATAACCACGCGACCCTTCTCCAAATGGCGAATGGCGCGACGGCGGATGTAGGGTTCCGACACCTCCTGCATGGTGATGGCACTCTGCACGCGCGAGAAAATACCATGGCGCTCGAAAGCATCCTGCAGGGCCAGCGCGTTCATGACGGTAGCCAGCATGCCGATGTAGTCGGCCTGGGCGCGATCCATACCCTTAGCCGAAGCGGACAAGCCGCGGAAGATGTTGCCGCCACCCACCACAATGGCCAGCTGCACGCCATCGCGTACGATGTCGGCTATCTGGTCGGCCAGGTCATCCACTACTTTCGGATCGATGCCATAGCCGACGTCTCCCGCCAACGCCTCGCCGGATAGCTTCAGCAACACGCGACGGTAGCGATACTCTTCAGACATAAGCCCTCTTCCCTTCGACGCCTTGTTCAGTGCACTCGTTCAAACAATCTTACCTGAAAAAGAAAACGGCCGCGCTTATCGCACGGTCGTTTTCGGTCATTTCACGCAAAGGACAGACGTGAGGGCTTTGTTAGGCCGCATCCTGGTTGGATGAGCTGCCGCCGAACAGGCGCTCCAGCATGGATTCCTGAGCGTTGTTCTGCTGAGTTGAGGCCTGGGTGGACTCGTCGGAGCCCAGCGTGACCTCGATTTCCTTGGTTTGACCGTTGCGGTTCACTTCCAGCTTCACCTTGTCGCCAGGGTTCTTCGAACGTACATCTAACATGAGGTCGCTGGCAGACGTAACATCCTTGCCGTCGAACTTCGTGATGATGTCGCCCACTTCAAGACCCGCCTCAGCTGCGCCGGAGCCGCTGTTCACAGCCGCCACATAGGCACCGCTGTCGGTGGGCAGACCGTAGCGCTGAGCGTTCTGGGCATTCACCGTGGACAGCGACACACCAAGCTGCGCGTGGGTGGGCGTCTTGCCGTCGATGATTTGCTGCGCCAGGTTCACGGCGTAGTTCACCGGGATGGCAAAACCGACGCCCGAGTAGTTGCCCGAATAGGACGTGATAAGTGTGTTAATGCCGATGAGTTTGCCATCGGAGTCGACGAGCGCGCCGCCGGAGTTACCGGGGTTAATGGCCGCGTCGGTTTGAATCATGTTCGGGTAGATGGTGGTTTCCCCGGAGCCGCCGTAGGGGTTGGACGAGCTGTTGTCCATGATTTGCGAGCGGCTGGTGGCCGACACGATGCCCGTTGCCACGGACTGCTCAAGGCCGAACGGGCTGCCGATAGTCATAACCCACTCGCCAATGATGAGGTCGTCCGAGTCGCCAATTTCCACTGCGGTAAGACCGCTGGCGTTCTTCGCCTTGATAACGGCGATGTCGGAACTGGGATCGCTGCCCACGATTTCGGCGTCGTACTGTTCGCCTTCGATGGTTACCTTGAAGGCATCGCCGCCCTCGACCACGTGGTAGTTAGTAATAATGTAGCCGTCGTCGGTGAGCACCACGCCGCTTCCCAGCGAAGACTGCGTCAGCGTGCCAGAGTTCGAGCCGCTATTCGAGCCCATGCCGAAGCCGTACATGCCGGATGCGGACTGGTTCGAATACACGTCAATAGCGACGACGGACGGAAGGGCCTTTTTGGCCACGGCCTCGGGCAACGTGAGGTCAGAATCCGATTCCTTGGCGTTGACACTCGAAGAGTTCTGCGAACCAAGCTGCGTCTGGCCGCTGTTGTTGGAGCCGTTATCCGCCGAGGAGCCGCCTCCCGTCGCAGCTTGCCAGATGCCGAAGCCGCCAAGCCCAATGACGCAGGCCAGCGCCGCGCCAGCGAATCCCAGAAGGAAGGTGCGCAGGCCGTGCGACTTCTTCTCCACCGTTACCTTACCGGGCGTGTGGCCCGGTTGGGGCGGCTGATAGGTCTGCTGGTAGTACGACTGCTGATAGCCGGTCTGGGTGTTTGGGGTTGCTGCTGGGGTTGATGAAGCCGAGGTTGCTGCGTGCTGGGCATGCTCGTCGCCCGGCGCGGGCGGAACGGGGGTGCCGCCGGGGGTGGTTCCCTGTGTGTCGGTCATGTGATTCACACTCCTTGGATACTCGATCGGTAGACGATCGCCGCACTCATGTTGGATGACGCGCTCACCTTACCATGCGAGGCCCCTGGTCAGGAGACCTTGGGCGCAATTGTCACCTTTGCGTCATGGAATTACACCATTTGGTGTACCCGCCGCAACCCGCCCGTACACCCTTCGGCGTAGAGCGGACGGACGAAGAGATGCCTTCCGTCGAGGCGGCGGGGCGTTTCGTGGAATTCGCGTGCGCGGCCAACGACGGAGCGTATCATACGAAGAGCGTCAACGATGATGCCAAAGGAGTACCTATGATCAATCCAACGTCTCCGCGCTCTCCGTTGGGCGAGCGTGTTCAAGCGCTGTATGTCCGCGTGCTGCTGCGCTTGCTTCCCCTCCCGATTAACCTGTTCAAGCACGTGTCGCCGAAGATTCGGGCCGAGGTGGACTATCTGGCGGACGGCTACACGTTTATGTTGTCGGTGCGCGGCACGAGTTTAGCGTGCGTGTGTCAGCGCGACGCGGCAGGGACGTTTCACCGCGTGCCGCCAGCGCGCGTGGCGCGCGATGTTGAGCCGGGAAGCGGGCTTGCAAGTGCGCAACCGGGAGCCGTGGCCGTGGACTACGTGATTGACTTTCGTTCGCTGGCTTATGCGTTCCGGTGCTTTTCGGGCGGCATGACGTTGAAGGGCGCACTGGCCGAGCGCGCGTTTTCTACTCGCGGACCCAACGACACGGGCGTCGCGCTTACCTATTTATTTACCGCGCTCTTGCGCCTCTTCTTCGGCTGGCGCGCGACGTATCGCACCTCCGCCAGCTGGCCTTCCGCTGTTCGACCGTAAGGAGCCATTGTGCAAGGATTTGAGTTTGCGTGTCCCACGAAGATTGTCTGCGGCAAGCATGCTTTGGATAAATTGCCTGATGAATTGGCCGATCGGGGCGTGGCGCGCCCGCTTGTCATGACGGATGCGGGTCTCGTGAAACTGGGCGTGGCAGCAAAGTTGACTGCCGTTCTGGACGCAGCCGGCGTGGCCTATGAGGTGTTTGACCAGGTGCCGCCCGACTCGTCGATGGACGTGGTGAACGAGGTGGCGCGCCTCTATACCGAACGCGGCTGCGACGGGTTTGTGGCCATCGGTGGCGGCTCGGTAATTGACACGACGAAGGGTGCGGCCGCCTCGCTTGCATGCGCGGGCGTCGACTTCGCCACGCTGCAGGGTTCGGAAATTTTGAAGGCAGACTTGCCGCCGTTCATCGCCGTACCCACTACCGCCGGCACCGGCAGCGAGGTGACCCTCGTGGCTGTGGTGGCCGACACGCAAAAGCACGCTAAGCTGTCGTTCACGTCCTACAAGCTGGTGCCGCACGTGGCTGTGCTTGACCCCGCGCTGACCGCTTCGCTGCCGCCGAAGCTGACCGCCACCACCGGCATGGATGCACTCACGCACGCCATTGAGGCGTACACGTCCATTCAGAAGAACCCCGTGAGCGATGCGTTCGCCGTGAAAGCCATTGAGCTTATTGCCGAAAACCTGCCCGTGGCCTGCCGCGATGGGGCGAACGTGGACGCGCGCACGAGCCTGGCGCTGGCCTCGCTCATGGCGGGTGCGGCGTTCTCGAACGCGATGGTGGGCATCGTGCATGCTTTGGGACATTCACTTGGCGGCCTCTGCCACATTCCGCATGGCCAGGCCATGATGATGCTGCTTCCTCACTGCGTGCGCTACAACCTGAACAACGGCATACACGCGGGGTTGTACGGCGAGTTGCTGCCGTATGTGGCTCCGGCGCGGGCTGCTGACCTGGGAGTTGGTGCTTCAGCTGCTGAGCGCGACCGCGCGTTTGGCGAGCACCTGTTTGCGCTAAACAACCTCTACCATGAGCAGTACGGCGTGCCGCTGCGCCTGTCTGAACTGGGCGTGACGCGTGAAGGCCTGCCCACCGTAGCAAAGCAAGCCCGCTACGATGGCGCCGCGCTCTACAACGAGACCGAGATCACGCTTGAGGTAGCGATGGAGATACTGGAAGCCGCTTACTAGCCAGCGAGAGCCCGCAGGCGAGCGTCCAGTCGCTCAAACAGTCCTCACTTCGCTGCGGAACTCGCTTGGTGGACGCCCCGCCTGCGGGCACCTTGTTGTATGTCACTTAACCAGAAAGGCCCGTTCATGAGTACTATTCCAACTTACGAGAGCATCGCTGACGTCGAAGCCGCGGCTCAGAAGATGCGCGACTTCCACGCGACGGGAGCCACCCTCCAGGTGGAGTATCGCCGCCGCGCGCTTCAGCAGCTGCGGGCGTATCTCAAGGCGAACGAGGATCGCATTCTGGCTGCGCTTCAAGCTGACCTGGGCAAAGCCCCGTTTGAAGGGTACGCCACCGAACTCGGCATCGTGTACGACGAGATTTCCACCTGCCTCAAGCATTTGAACTCGTGGTCGCGCCCGCGCCGTGTGGCCTCCCCCATCGTCCACTTCCACTCCACGTCGAAGGTGTATCCCAGTCCGCTCGGCGTGGTGCTGGTGCTTTCGCCGTGGAACTATCCGCTGCAGCTGGCGCTTGTGCCCCTGGTGGATGCCATCGCGGCCGGCAACTGCGTGGCGCTCAAACCCTCACGCACGTCAAAAGCCACCAGCGACCTTCTCATTGAGATGCTGGCCGACGTATTCCCGCCGGAATTCGTGTGCGGTTTCCCCGGGTCGGGGGCGATGAATGACTGGCTGCTTGAGGTGCGCTGGGACCAGCTTTTCTTCACGGGCAGCCCAAATGTGGGGCATACCATCATGGCCGCAGCGGCGAAGCACCTCACGCCCGTGGTGCTGGAGCTGGGTGGCAAGAGCCCCTGCATCGTGGACGAGACGGCGAACGTGAAGCGCGCCGCCCAGCGTGTGGCCTGGGGAAAGGGAATCAACTGCGGGCAGACGTGCGTCGCGCCCGACTACTTCCTCGTGCATGAGAGCGTGGTGGACGACTTCGTGGCACAGTTGGACGCGTGCTTCTACCAGTATTACGGCGAGAACATCCTCGCCTGCGACGAGTGGCCGCACATGATATCGCAGCGCCACTTCGAGCGCGTGATGGGGCTCATCGAGCACCGCAACCCCAACGCCACGGTGGCCTTCGGCGGCCACGGCAACCCCGAGACACTTCGCATCGAACCCACCTGCTTACGCGGCGTAACGCTGGACGACCCGGTCATGAACGAGGAAATTTTCGGTCCTGTGCTCCCCATTCTCACGTACCGCGCGCTTGACCAGGCATTCGACATTGTGCGCACATTCGAGAAGCCGCTCGCGTGCTACGTGTTCAGCGACGACAAGTCCGTGCAACACCGCGTGCTCACGCGCCTGCAATTCGGCGGAGCCACCGTGAATGACGTGGTGATTCACCTCGCAAATAACCATATGGGCTTCGGCGGCGTCGGCAACTCCGGCATGGGTGCCTACCACGGCAAAACGGGCTTCGACTGCTTCACGCACTACAAGTCCACCATGAAGAAGGGCACCTGGCTGGAACTCCCCATCCGCAACCCTCCCTTCGGCAACAAGATCAAACTCCTCCACATGCTCATGCGGTAGAGAGCCTTTCCGGTCAATAGAAAGGCTTCTATATATCTTTACTAAACGAATTTGATCTCGACTTTTTTGCCGAAGCCGCGGGCTAGTTTGCCGATAGTGCGCAAGGTGGGGTTTGCATTACCTGTTTGGATGCGACTGATGACGCGCTGGTTCAGCCCCGAGGCCTTTGCAAGCTGTTCCTGCGTCATGCCGGTTTCATTCCGTGCATCTATAATGGCCAACCGCAGCTGAAACTCAGCCTCATCCTCCTCCCAGCACTTCCGAAATGCGGGGTCTTTCAACTGCTCTTCCAAATAGAGGGTAAAATCATCTTTTTCTTCCTCAGTGGCAACCATTTCAAACTCCCTTCAGGCGATCATAGTAATCGGCCCTATAACGCTTCGCTCTCTCTATCTCACGCCTTGGCGTTCTTTGTGTCTTTTTCCTAAAGCCATGCGTTAACACCGCTTTATCTCCAATGCAGAAGAAGAACAGCACTCTTCCAGTGTTGTCGCCCATAGTCGTACGCAACTCGAAAATGCCATCTTCAAGATGCTTGGAATCCGGCGCACCGATCAAATGACCCTTCTGCCCCAAGAAAGAAATTGTACGAAGTGTTTTACTGCGCAAGCCATTATCGAGTGAATCCAGGTAATCACGAACCGGGGCAGAACCGCTTTGAAGCTTGTACCATTCGACTTTCATTACATCCAACCCCTCATGTGTATCTTACTACTTATATGTAGTAGTTTGCAAGGGTAAAGGAAGGTGAAATTAGAAGCAGCCATGGTTCATCCTTTCTCTCAGCTGCCACCGGGTAAGGGAGGCGACTGTCCCGCAGGGCTACCTGCGGTTAGGAGAAAGGTCCAGTCGCTGATAATCATTTTAACGAACTTATGTTCGCTAGTCAAGAACATAAGTTCGTATTAGTTCATAAAAATGCGGAGGTTTTGAGGAGGGTGAAACGAATGGGGGTTCAACTGCGTGTTTAAGGTAACAGGAGGGAAACGGGTAGTTGGAGTGGTGGGGTTCGTTCAGGCGCTTTGACCGGCGACTCACGGCTGGCCTTTCAGGTTGATTTCAACTTTGGCGGCTATCGTTTCCCTGCGGTGATCGACCGAAAGGAGGACGCGCATGTCGTACCCACCGAACACGCAACGGCGCGCCTCTAACGATGCGCTTCCGAACAGCGCTTTCTCGAGCGCCCGGCGAACAGCCCCCAGCAACCCCGCGTTTGTTCCGCGCGCTCACCCCGTGCCGCGCAAGCGTCGCGTGCCCGCGCGCCTACATCCCCTCGCTCGCCGTTGGAAGACAGCGCAGATCTGCTTTCTAGCTGCGCTCCTGGTGGTAGGTGCCATCACTGCCCTCCCTTTGATATCGTCGTCGCTAGCTGCTGCCGACGTGGACGCCGCTGAACGCGCGTCGCTGGAAGTTGCGCGCCTCGAAGGCGAGCGAAGCGACCTCCCCAAAACGACCTCCTTCGACGTACCCGCGCTGGCTCAGTATCCAGAACTGCCAACCGGCTGTGAATCGGTGGCACTTACCAACGCGCTCATCTCGCGCGGCTTCACGCTGCAGAAGACCGAAATTGCTGATACCTGGCTTCCCATCAGCGACAACGACTTTGTGTATGCCTTCATGGGCGACCCGCACGACCCCCTTGGCAACAGCTGCATGGCACCCGCTGTGATACAGGCCGGTACCGCTTATCTTGAGGCGCAGGGTTCCGAACTGCGCGCGGTTGACCTCACCGGCTCGTCGTTTGGCACCGTGCTCAGCGAAGCGTCTGCTGGCAACCCTGTCATCTGCTGGTGCACCATCAACCTGCAACCAGCCGGCGAGCCCTACCGCATCCAACAAGCCGACGGCCGCACGTATGGCCTCTACACCACCAGCCACTGCGTCGTCGTCCGAGGCTACGACCTTAACGCCGGCGTCGTCCTGGTCAGCGACTCGCTGGCCGGCCAAGTCCCCTACGACCTCGAAACCTTCGCCGCCCGCTACTACGAACTAGGCGCCCAAGCCGTAGTAATAAAGTAAGGGCAAGAAAAAAACGCCTCCCAAGTGGAAGGCGTTTTTACTTTTTGTAGCACAGGTAGTTCGTAGCGTCAGCGAGGGGTGCGCTGGTGCCCGAGATTGCCCCGCCGCGCGGCTGAGCGTACTTCGGTACGCAAAGGTAAGCGCACAAGGGGCAAGATCGAGTGCCAGCGCACCCCGCAGCTTCGGCTAGTTCCGGCGGCCGTAGGCCGCCGGAACTTACGCCGGTTCTTGCTGCGTGATGCAGTGGATGTTGCCGCCGCCGTAGGCTATCTCGCGGGTGTCTACGCCGACGATTTCGCGGTCGGGGAACATGGCTTGGACCTGTTCAACGGCCAGATCGTCGTACTCGTCGCCGTATTGCGGGAAGATGATGGCGTCGTTCACAATGAGGAAGTTCATGTAGGACGCGATGGCGTAGTCCTCGGTTGTGCGGGGCAGCGTGCCCTCCACGACGTCGATGGCGTCCACTTCTTCCTGCGACATATACGTAGGCACCTTCGGCATGGTGAGCTTGTGCACCTTCAGCTGGCGACCCTTGGCATCCGTGGCGTTCGACAGCGTCTCGTAGGCGGCATGCGCTGCCTCGTAGAACGGGTTGTCCTCGTCGTCGGTCCAGATGCAGGCCACCTCGCCCGGACGCACAAAGCACGCCACGTCGTCGATGTGACCGTTCGTTTCCTCCGGGTCGATGCCATCCTTGATCCAGATGACCTTCTCCACGTTGAGGTATTCGCGCAGGTAGCCCTCAATGTCTTCCTTCGACAGCTCCGGGTTGCGGCCCTCGGAGAGCAGGCACATCTCGGTGGTGATAACGGTGCCTTCGCCGTCCACGTGAATGGAGCCGCCTTCCAGCACAAACGTGTCGGGACGGTAGCGCACCGCACCCGCCAGGTCGGCCACCTTCACGCCCACAAGCGCGTCCTGATCCCATGGGAAGTACAAGCCATCGACCAAACCACCCCAGGCGTTGAAGTGCCAGTGCACTGCACGCACGTCGCCATCGTCGTTCTTCACGAACGTGGGGCCGCAGTCGCGAATCCACGCATCATCCGAGGTCATCTCAATCACGAGCACATTCTCGTCCTCGGACATGGCGAAGCGAGCCGCCTCGTAGTCCTCCGGCTTCGCGCCAATCACCACGGGCTCGAAACGGGCGATAGCGCGCGCCACGTTGGCGTAGGCCTTCTGCGCTGGTTTCGCACCGTCGCGCCAGTTGTCGGGGCGGTGCGGCCACAGCATCCAAATGCGCTTCTGCGGCTCGAACTCACCGGGCATGCGGTAGCCGTCTTTGCGCGGCGTGGACTGCTCTTCATAAATGGTTTCCATACGAATGGTCCTTTCGTTAGCAAAGTCTATAGTACCTGATAAGCGCTACACCAAGTCGCGCGGCTCACGGCCGATAAGCATCTCTTCCTCCATCGGTACTTCCTCAGAGGGCGGCATCTCTTCGTAGCCGTGTGCCACATCGAATGCCATCGGGTCGCCGTGCGTGCCCATGCCGCCGTAATCGTCATCGCGCCCGCGCGCCGACAGCACGCGCACGATCTCGCCTAGAATGACGAACGCAATCACGCCGATGAGCATGGGGATCTTCCCCATTTCCTCGGGCGAGCCGTTCAGCGGCACGATGGTGGCAATAATGGCCAGCACCAGCAGCACCACGGGCAGCCAGGCAACCACCAGCAGAAGGCCGCGGCCGCCGGGCACCTTAAACACGCGATTCGCGGTGGGGTCGACCGAGCGCAGCTTGAGGAACGCCGGGAACATGGGAATGTAGCTGATCAGCAAGAACACAATGTTCATGGAGAAGAAAATCCAGAAGAACCCGTCAAGTCCCACCAGCTCCATAAGTGGCGACAGCAGCACCAGCACGCTCGCCACAATGCCGTTGATGATAGCGGCACCCGTCGGCATACCGCTTTTCGCGCTTTCGTGGGCAAACGGCTTCGGCATGTTCTTCTTGCGCGCGGCATGCTCGGCCACGAAGTTAACGCCGAACGACCAACTCACCATGTTGCCGAACAGCGTGATAAGGAACACAATGCCCACTACGATGAACAGCACGCTGCCGAACCCGGACATGATGCCCACGGCGTCCATGATGCCCGAATCGAGCGAGATATCCATGGCGGGAATAGCCGCCGCAATGCCGAACGAGCTGAACAGGTACAGCGCCGCAATGGCAATACCACCTGCGATAATAGCTTTGGGTATTTGCTTGCTGGGGTTCTCCATGGAGCCCACGTACGTGGTGATAACCTCAAAGCCCATAAAGTTGAACAGAATAATGGACAAATACGTGAGGCTGTTCGAGTCGAGCGACGGCAGGAACGTGGCCGGTGCCATATCGTTCGCGAAGCCGTAGTTCACGGCGTACCAAATGCCCAAGCCGCCCACCACTAGCGCGATGGCCACCTTGAGCACGGCCGCCAGGTTCAAAATCCACGCCGAGTCCGACACTTTCGAGAAGCTGAGGAACACCACAATCCAGATGAACGCCAGCTCAATGGCAAGCGATGGCAACAAATCCAACTCCACGCCGGTGATCATGGTGATAGTCTCGGGGAACAAAAACGCCAGCGAGGCCATCCACAGCGGGAAGTTGATCCAGTAGTACCAGCTCACGCGGCTGCCCCACTTGTCACCGAACGCGCGACGCACCCAGTCGTAGAGGCCGCCCTCGTCGTCGTAAGTGGTGCCAAGCTCACTCACCACCAGGCCGTACGGCAGCAAAAACGCGATGATGAGGAAAATCCACCAGAAGAACTGCGAGTTACCAATAGCCGCAGCCGGAGCCGCCGCCTCCGCCACGAACACGACCGTGATAACCGAGAGGATCGCGTCTATCAGGCGGAATTTCTTGTTTTTTGCCATAGGGAGGCTCCTCTCCTACGCCGTTGCCGCTTTGCCGATTTTCTCCAGCAACTCGTTCACGCGGTCGCGGGCGGCGTTGGCTGCGGTTTCGTCGGCGGGCAGGTCGGGGCAGAAGTACGCCAGCAGGCCGCGGATGGAGTGCTTGCGGTTCTCGGCCTCGTCCCAGCAGATGGAGTTCGGGCCGTCGATAACCTCGTCCACCACTTCTTCGCCGCGCGAAGCGGGCAGGCAGTGCATGAACTTCGCGTCCGGGCCGGCCAGCTCCATGAGTTCGGGCGTGACCTGGTATGTCGGGTAGAAGATAGCCATGCGCTCTTCCTGCGACAACTCCGCGTCGTACAGGCCGTACCACACATCGGTGTACACGAAGTCGGCGCCCTTCACGGCCTCGCGGTCGTCGGTCACCGTCACGCTGCCGCCGGACGTTTCGCAGTTCTTCCGGCCGATGGCCAGCAGCTCCTCACCAATCTGGTGGCCCTTCGGACCGTACTGCACGAAGTCCATGCCCATCTTCGAGCAGATGAACATCTCGGACACGCACACCTGCGTGGCGTCGCCCACGAACACCATCTTGCAATCCTCGATGCGCTTACCCTCGGGCAGGTGCTCCATCATGGTCATGAGGTCGCCCATCTCCTGCGTGGGATGGTTGTAGTCCGACATACCGTTGATAACGGGGCACGGCGCGTATTTCGCGAGGTTCACCAGGTCTTCGTGGCGGTCGACGCGCGCCATGAGAATGTCCAGCAAGCGTCCCATGACGCGGGCGGAGTCCTCAAAAGTTTCGTGTCCGCCCAGCTGAATGGTGCCAGGCGCGAAAAATTCGCCCGCGCCGCCGAGGTCGGTCATGGCCGTTTCGAACGAGATGCGCGTGCGGGTGGACACCTGCTGGAAGATCATGCCCAGCGAGCGGTGCTTCAGGATGAGCGGGTAGGAGCCTGCCGCAATCATCTCCTTCATCGCGCGCGAAAGGTCGATGATGTCAAGCAGTTCCTCCTTCGTAAAATCGTTGGTGTCGAGAAAGTCTTTCTTTGACGAACGTGCCATCGGTTCCTCCTATCGGAATGGGAATGAGGTCGCTTCCCGATGATTCTCCCTGTCGCGCCGCGCGTCTCGACTGCTGCGCGGCGGGTTGACGACGAGGCGTTGTCCGTCCATCATGGGGGCGTTACCAACCAAGTGGGAGCGACCGCGCCTGCATCTGGCCTGATGGGCGAGGAGCGTCCCTCAGGCTGACCCGCGCGATAAACGCAAAAGGAGGCGAAAACCACTATGAAGTCAGGGGAACTTGCCCAGCTAGCAGGCGTCACTGTGCGCGCCCTGCGCCACTACCACGCCATCGGTCTCTTGCCCGAACCACCCCGCGGAGAAAACGGGTATCGGGATTACACGGTGGAAGACCTCGCGCACGTGCTTCGCATAAAAAGGCTCGCCTCCCTGGGGTTTTCGCTTGATCGCATCGGCGAGGTGCTGGAAGAGATGGACGCGCATCCGACTGATGGCGCAGGCTCACGTACCAGCGATGCCCTTGACGAACTCGACCGCGAGCTGGCTTTGCAGATAGAGCGCTTGCAGGAACAGCGAAGCACCATTGAGCTGCTCAAACGCGAGCAGCTTGATCCAGACCTGCCCATTCGGTTCGCACGCGCCATAAAAACGCTCATGAGTGGACCGCGGGCAGACTCGCCCATCGCAAAAGCCGATCACACTGCGATGCTGTTAGCCGGGCACCTGTACACCGAAGAAGACTTGGCCGAACTTGAACGCGTGGTTGCAACCATTGAAGAACTCAACCTGATGGAGCAGCTGCGTGCGCTGCAAAAGCGTGTCGACGAACTTGCGCCCGATGCTTCGCAGGAAGAGCAAGACAACCTCGTGAAAGATATCGAGGCCACCATGATTCCCCTGATTGACTGCTTCTCCTACGAAAACTGGGAAGGCGATTACGAACCGACGGAACTGTTGATGATAGAAGCGCTGCACCGAGGTCTCAACGAAGCACAAGCCCAGGTAAGCGACCGCATAGAACGCATACTGGAAGACCGCATCCTTGCGAAAAAGGCCGACTCGTAGTCGAGCCGGCCCACATATTAGACCAATTTTTTCCAAGCAATAACGGTGAGCACCAAACCGAACGCGTACAGCGGCACAGCCGTGCAGCGAGCCGCCAAAGCCCACTCGCCCATGCCCGCGACCAGAGCCCCCAACACTGTCGTTCCGAGAAACATGCCAACATTTTGCATGAGTGCCAGCACCGCAGAAGCGCCAGCCACCTTATCCGGCGACATCATTTCTGCCACCGAAGCATAAATCATGGAAGGTGTTGCGTTCTCGCCAAGTGCCAGCAAAATAATGACGGGAATGAACAGCGGCAGACTATCAACGGAGAACACAAACCAGGAATAGATCATGCCTGCGATCCAACCTACTAAAAGCACCAGCCGACGCGAATGCACTCGATCGGATACCTTACCCGAAAGCACCGCGAATACCGAGCCGATCACCGCGCCCGAAGTCACAATGATGCCCGCCACGGTGAGAGCAACATCAAACGTGTCAAACACGTAGGTGCTGAAGAATCCTTCTATCGACATTGACGCCGCCGCATAGGCAAACATCATAATGCCCAAGAGCCACACCACTGGCAACTTAAGGGCTGCAGTGATATGCGGCACCGGTAGTTCCTCGCGCACCGAATCATCAATGGCAACGGGCTGCTCGTCATCATCAAACACAAACGTTGGAGCACGATAGAGTAGAGCAAAGAGAACGAGTACTATGGCATCGAATACCAATGTCGCCCACCATACCGAATGCCACGACCCGGTGATATCGAAAATTCCCGTAAACAACGTGGGACCTACAATAAACGAAACAGTCACCCAGATAGCCCATATACCTAAGGGTAATCCACGTTTCGAAGGAGCAAACCACGGGGAGATGGCCACCACACCAACCACCCCCATAATCCCCATGCCAGCCCCTTCCAGCACTCTACTAACCATAAACGCAGGCACATCGGCAGACAACACGCCCACCAAGCCTCCCACCAGCGCCAAAAGCAGCGAAGCGATTCCCACCTTGTGCACACCAAACCGATTCACAATGCCCGCTGCTGGAAACGCCATAACTATTCCCAACACATAAAACAACGACATGATGGTGCCCATGAAGGCCTCATCAATGCCAAACGATGCCATCAAAACAGGACTGAGTGCCGTCACTTTAACCATGTTCAGCGGCGCGACGAAACCACAAAGCCACACGACGGCAAGCACGACCCAGCCGTACCGGTTGGGCCCACGCGTCGGTGTATCAATTAAACCAGACACGAGATCCCTCCTTATGCCCGCCCTACCCACATCGGCAAACAGAAATCAACCACTACCGCGCACAGCCCTGAATACCGATGCGAGGCGGGAGGCGCTTAGTTGCTTACTTAACCCTCTTCCAGAACAGCAGTGCCACCACAATGACCAGGGCATAAAGCGGAACGGCCACATAATGGGCACCCACCGCCCAGCCAAGATTGCTCACCACGGTGCCAATGAGTGTTGTCCCTATAAGCATGCCCAGATTCTGCATGAACGCAAGAATTGCCGACCCCGCCGGTAGCGCCTCTTCGGGACATCCCTTTGCCAAAATGGTGAACAGCATAGCGGGTCCACCACCTTCGGCAATGCCAATGCATATGACGATGAAGATATACACCGCAAGATTGGTGGTCTGAAAAGCGATCCAGGAATAGATGAGACCAAACACCACCGTTACCACCAATATGAGCTTAGTCTTGCCGGTCACGTCCGATAGCTTCCCCAGCAGGATAGAGAACACCACACCAGCAACGGCACCACCCGAAGCCACAAGGTTGGCAATGGTCAAGGAAGCGTCGAGGTTCTCAAAAATATACGTTGGTAGGAAGTTCTCGATAGCCATTTGAGCACCGCACATAAACAGCATAGCAATGGCCGCACAAAGAACCGCTGGCGCCTTGAAAGCGGTTCGATACGCGCCCTTGGGCACCTCGCCTTGAAGGTCTCCGTCGGTATGATCAACACGATTCCCCTGTTCATCAAATGAGAAGTTTGCATCGCGATACAGAACCAAAAACACCACGAGAATCACGGCGTCAAATACAACGTTAATCCACCAGACGGGCTGCCACTCCCCCAGAGAATCGAACATGCCTGCGAACAACAGTGGCCCCACGATAAAAGCCACCGCAACCCAAATGCCCCAAATACCCATCGGCAAACCGCGCTTAGCAGGCGCAAACCAGGCGGATATGGCCGGAATGCCCGCAACGGCCAGCAAGCCCCAGCTCACACCTTCAAGCGCGCGCGACACCATAAACACGGAAAGGTCATTCCCACTTACCACACCGAGAACGCCACCAGCTATTTCGAAAACCAGGGCGATGACCACGGTTTTGCGGATACCCAGCTTCTTCATGATGCCTGCTGCAGGGAAGGCAAAGACACAGCCCATAATGTAGAACATCGACATAACCCACGACACGCTTGCTTCATCAATCATGAACCACTCCATGATGGGCGCAGCGAGTGCAGTGACCTTTACCATATTCGCCGGCGCGGTGAACGCCGCAAGCCACACCACTATCAGTACGACCCAGGCGTACCAGTGAGGCAAATTCTTTTTATTGGGTGCTGCCTGATTAGCCATAATTATCCCCTTACCCTCTTGCCATCCACCCGCTGCGCCTCCAGAGCAGAGCGCTCGTTCACTGCAAGCAGCGTCACTTCATACGAAAGATCCTTTCCCGCATGCGGATGGTTAAAATCCAGCACGAGTACGTCGTGTTCGATACTGCGCACGTAGGCCGTAGCGGGAAGTGCCGAACGGTCACTCTGCACCTCAATAAAGGTACCCTGCTCCACATCCTGCCACCGCGGCATGGCTATGAGAGGAAACGAGCGCACTGCCTCGCTATCCACTTCCCCAAAGCCATACCGAGCGGGAACCTCTACGCGACGCGTCTCCCCTGGAGTCATGTCAAATAATGCCTGTTCAATGGGAGGAAACACGCTCCCATTTCCCAAGATTACTTCCAGCGGGTTACCGGTTTCCCTCACGTCATAGAACGCGGCATCCTGTGCACACGTACCTCGATATGCTATGCGCACCTTGTCTCCCGGCTTATTCATGTTGTTTTTCCTTCCCCATGGGACAGCCGCGCCCCACCGCAAAGCGGGGCGCGGCGCGCTGTGTGCTAGCGAGGGATGAACAGAGCTTGCTTTGGCTCGCTCCCCAGCTTCTGAGCCAGTTCCTCCACCGGACCAAATTCCATGCACTTCGCTAAGCAGTGGTGCACACACGAAGGTTTCTTTCCTTCAGCGACACGCACCTCGCACAAATCGCACAAGTCAGTGGGAACGGGAATATGATTCCAATTAAAATCGTTCCCCATGGTCTCAGACCCCGTCTTTGACCAGGGGCCATCCTTAAGTACTCGGATGCCCCATTCACCCACGGTTAAACCGTGTTCTTCCTTACACGCCACCTCGCATGATTGGCAGCCCGAACACCACTCGTATGAAATAAGCAATCCGTAGGCAGTCATCAGTACACCAGCTTTCCAAAACGCTCGGCGAAATCTTTCAGATCAAGATCGTAGTTCTCGGTAAGGGGGCTCACGTTGCACAGGCTGTTCTTAAACGGGGCACCATACCCCAGCTTGCCAATTCGCTTATGCGGAACGAGACAGTTGCAGTTGCTCTTCCACACGCCGAACAAGCTTGGCTCTTCCGGGTCATCCTCGGGGAACCACCAGCCATGATGCGCATGCACGGTCCCTGGGTACACCGTGGGCGTAACCTTTGCCTTAAACTTGGCTTGACCAAACTGGTTTTCTATGAGAACCCACTGACCATCCGCCACGCCGCGTTTCTTTGCGTCATCGGGGTGTATCTCCAAAAGCGGGTTAGGCACCAGTTCACGCAGCGGCACCACCTGGCGGTGCTCCGAGTGGAACGAAGCGTATTCACGTGCCCCTGTCATGAGGATGAATGGGTATTTCTCCGCAATCTCAGGCGTGGAAACCGGGCTAAAGGGCGGCTCCTGATAGTACGGAAGCGGATCGTCTCCGTAGTACTGGAACAGATACGAATAGAATTCAAACCGTCCGGAACGCGTGTTGAAGCCCAGTTCGCCGTTTGGACGCAGCAGCCCCTTCTCGTACTTCCGATATGTTACGCCGCGCTTGTGGTACACTTTGTCGCGTAGTTCGGCAAACGTCATTTCACGGGCAATACGCACGTCAGCGATGAAGTCGTGCAGATCAGCGTACGTGCCGTCGTTCCATATTTCAGGATTCAGGCGCTTACCCAATTCCCAGATAACTTGATAGTCATCCTTGCACTCCCCCACCGTGATAGCCTTATTCGTGGCACCGTACGTGACCGGAGATAGCGTGTAATGGGTCATATTAATGGAATCCTTCTCCGCCGCCGTGGCCAGCGGCAGGAAGATGTCACAGCACGCCTGGATGGTGGGCGTTATGAACAGGTCCGTGCCAATGCCGAAGTCCAGCTTCGACAGCGCTTTATGCCAACGCTGCGGCTGAGCGCTATTGGTAGGCGAAAGCAAGTTATTCGACTGAACAATAACCATGTGGAACTCGTAGGGGTCGCCCGTCTCAAGCGCGTCGAGCAGCAGGTCAGCGTGCGCATTGAGGATGGAGTTCACATAGTATGGGTACTGATCCATGCCAATGGTCTTCGCACGCAAGTCGGGGTCGAGCTTATTCCATCCATAGTTAGGCACTACGGTATCATCCTGGAATTCGCCGCCCATCAGCTGCCCACCGGGTACGTCCAGGTTCCCGGTAAGCGCCATGAGGGACAGGATGCAGTGGCCTGCCTGCACGCCATTTTGCTGCTGGTCGATAGCAAGGCCCCACGCGATGGAAGCGGGCTTGGCCTTCGCATACGTACGAGCGACCGCGTAGATATCCTCCACGTTGAGGCCGCAGATCTCGGCCGCACGCTCGGGAGGCATCTCCTTGGCACGCTCTGCCAATTCCTCAAAACCCCACGTCCAGCGCTCTACGAAATCGTGGTCATACAATTCTTCGGTCACGATGATGTTGATAAGGGCCAGCCCAAGCGCCGCGTCGGTGCCGGGGCGAAGCCTGAGCTGCAGGACGGCGCGTGTCGTGAGCCAGTTCACACGCGGGTCAATGGCAATGAGTTTTGCACCGCAACGCATGAGGTCAAGCACGGCATGACCAAACAAGCCATCACCGTTTGACGCAAGTGGCTGTTTACCCCACACCATGATAACCTCGGGCACCACATAATCTGGATCATCATAACCACCGGGAAGTCCGCCAGCGTAATCGATCTCAGGGTATCCAACGCCTGAAGCAAACATGGCGCTGGCACAGCGCGGCTCATAGCAGGCGTAGCCCGACTGCGTGTAAGCCGAGTTTGGCGTTCCGAACACTGCATGCGCCAGCGTCTGTGAAAGAATGCCGCCATCGCGTCCAGTGCCGCTCAAAAGACAGATGCTCTCCGCACCGTACTTCTCTTTAATTTCCGTCGTTTTGCGCTCGATGATGTCGAAAGCATCGTCCCACGTAGTGCGCTCCCACTTGTCTTTGCCGCGGTCTTCGCGGGCTCGCTTTAAGGGATGAATCACTCGTGACGGATTGTAGATATAGTCCTTCAGTGCCAAGCATCGCACGCACAGACGCCCATTGGTGACAGGGTTATTCTCATCTCCCTCAACCTTTTCCAACACGCCGTCCTTAACGTACAGCTTGACGCCGCAACCGACGGGATGACATCCAGGAGGTGACCAGATTGAAGAGCGTGTGACCGTATAGTCCCCCTCTTCATAGCACCACGGTTTATCCAGATCGTTCTCAAATTTCATAGTGAAACCCCCATTGCCTTCGTCACCTGTCGCCGGCCGTGCGAAAAAGGTGAGCTGATACGATGACACGTGTCTGGCAACCTCAGTCTAACAAGCGGCTGAGACGGCGCACATGCGAGCCTTTTCTTACTTTTTGCGCAGAAAAGCGCGGCTTCAGCGGACTTCGTATTGTGTCAATAGGTACTTCGTCGTATTCAGATGATGAAACGTTCGTATTGTTTACCTTGCCCGGAGACGCGACACTGAACGAAACCGGGGGTTTCCCGCTGCTAGCCGACCAAAGGAGGCAGGGATTATGTGCGGCTACGCGTGCAGCCACTGCGGAAGATGTAAGGGAAGCAAGAACGTAGACGGGGCGTACTGCTTCTTCTGTGGCACCATGAACAGCCGAAACACTGTTCGCTGCCAAGCGTGTGGAGCAGCACTACCTGCCCCGCCGGGAGTAGCCATAAAAAACGATTGGCGATCTGAAGCCATTCTCAAGACGAAAGATGCTTAATCCCTTCTCCAAGCAAGGCAGCTTGCGTCCTATTGTTAACGTTGAGCTTTGCAAAAATGTTCTCCAAATGCTTGCGCACGGTATGCTTGCTGATGAACAAGCTCTGCGATATCTCAACGTTGGACATTCCGCTTGACACCATGCCGAGAATTTCTTGTTCCCTCTTGGTAAGTCCTTCAAGCAGCGCGCGCTCTTTAGCGTCAAACGCCGGCTCAGTATACGTGGACACTCGTGCTTCGACCACCCCTAAGGACCCTCGTTCATCAAGTGCTTCCTTCAAAAAGTGAATAAGATCTTCTTCGACACGAAGATGATCAGCTTTGCGGGTGTCTTGCACCAGTTTCATGAGGTCGACATAGGAGCCGCAAAGATGCCCGATGACAGGAAGCCACTTTCGCTCCTTCTCAGACCACGCATAACTTCGATCAATGGCCGAAAGGGTAAACCAACCATGCAGGCCTTTTCTACTCACAATGGGAATGTGAGCAGCGCATCCTTCATCAAAAACGTTCCCCATAAGAGATTTTGTTTGATCGTAGTCATCAACGAACATTGCCTTGCGTGCAATACGGTAGGGCTTTATAAATTCCTCATTCTCGTTGATCATACTTTCGAATTCATCCATGGGCACGTCGTAGCCCTTTTGAAGAATGAGATGGCTTTTCTCGGTATCGGTCTCGTCTTCGGTGTAGTAAACCGTCATCCGAAAATGGGGATAGAATGTCTCCAGCACATAGGCAAAGCACTCCAGCGTTTCTTCAGGAGAACGGCATTCCTCACCTAAAACATCAACTAGTTCGTAGATAAAATTGATCCAAGAAAAAGATGTGCCGTCGTCGGTTCGTTTCAGATCGTCCATGCGACCACCCCTCGCACTATCAGCGTCTTTTGGTCGAAGACCTACTGCTCCCCTGTGCTTAGATGGCTCAGATTATACAAGTAAACGCGAGTTACCCACTGACGAAAGTTCCCGTACGAAAGTTTTTTCGCGTAGCCGCTTGACCCCGACGTTGCGTCGGGGTTTTTACTGCTTTCTGTTGTTTACAGAAAGGACTTCCTATGACGCGTTCTCTTGCTCCCCGGTTTTTGTTATCGGGCGCGCTTTCGCTGTTGGGTAACTCGGTGGCCGGTGTGGCGTTGCCGCTTGTGTTGTTGGCGACCACCGGCGACGCATTGGCGGCAGGTACGTTGGCGCTTATTTGCGCGGTGCCGCAGATGCTCATTGGCATTGCGGGCGGGGCGGCGCTCGACCGCTTCAACCGGCGCGACATTTCTATTCTTTCCGACCTTGTGTCGGCCGTGAGCGTGGCGCTTATCCCTGTGGTGGATATGGTGTGGGGGCTGAACTTCGGGTGGTTTATCGTGTTGGGCCTGATGGGAGCTGTGGGCGATATCCCGGGTATGACTGCACGCGATGCCCTTCTGCCTGCTGTCGTGGAGCGCGACGGGCGCGACTTGCAACGGTTCATGGGGCTGTCACAGTCGCTCGATTCGCTCACTACTATTGTGGGCCCGGCGCTCGCGGCGCTGTTCATAGGCGCGGTGGGCGGCGTGCCGTCGCTCTGGTTCACGGCGACGCTCTCGATGCTGGCCGCGCTCGTCACCTGCACCTTGCCGCATTCGGTGGGCGCGGAGGGTCTGCGCGATGCCGCCCACAGCGAAGGGCGCGGCGCGGTGGCTTCGGCGTTTCATGCGCTGCGCACCGGTGTGCGCGTACTGTTCCGCACTGACGGCATTCTGACCGCTTCCACGCTGCTTTCGTTCGGCATTGTGATGGTGATGGGGTCGTTCCAGGGTCTGGTACTGCCCGTGCACTTCACGGAGAATGGGCATCCCGAACTGCTGGGCTATGTGTTGTCGGCCATGTCGTTTGGCCTGTTGGCAAGCTCGCTTGGGTATGCGGCGGTGGCACCAAAGCTCTCGAGACGCGCCTGGTATGTACTCTCGCTCGTCGGCATGGCGGCGGGTGTGGCGGTGCTCGGAACGCTGCCGGACTTCCCGTTCATGCTGGCAGGCGCGGTGCTCTTGGGCGTGAGTGCAGGGCCGGCCTCGGCGCTGCTGGGATTCTTCATGTTCGACCGCATTCCCGAGGAATCGCGCGGCAGTGCCCTTGGCACGCAAAACTCGCTTATGCTGGTGGCTGCGCCGGTTGCCGTGTTCGCCACCTCGGCCGTCGTGAGTGTGTTCGGCGAAGGTGTGGCGGCGCTAGCCCTGGTAGGGTGCTGGATTGCGGTGTCGCTCTGGGCCGCCGCCACGAAGAGCATGCGCACACTCGACGAGGAAAAGCCCGCACCGGCCACCGCCCCCGAATCCACCGGCAGCGCATCAACTCAGCCCCAACCAGGTGATACATCCTGCTAAGCGTCACCTTCGCCACACGCTGGTTATCAACCTGATTTCGCGCGGGTCGCGCCTTTCCAACGGACGCGCGGGCGGCGGAAACGGCCGGCGCGGGCGCTCCTATGATGCGGAGGAATGCTTGGGCGCTTGTGCGCCCTCCGACGAAAGGAGCGCCATCATGGCAAAAACAGCCCTGGTTACCGGCGCGACGAGCGGCATCGGCGAGTCCCTCTGCCTGCTGTTCGCCAGCGACGGTTATGATTTGGTTACCGTGGCCCGCGACGAAGAGTCCCTGAAAAAGCAGGCGGAGGAACTGCGCGCCCTTGATGTGGACGTACTGCCCGTCGCCTGCGACCTCTCCGACCCGAATTCCGCGCGCACCATCTTTAAGCGCGTAAAGGAAGCCGGCAAGGAAATTGAAATCCTTGTGAACGACGCTGGCTATAGCCCGGCCGGCCGGTTCTCGGAGTTGTCCGTGGCCGACATCCGCGCGATGCTCCAGGTGAGCGTCACCAGCTTGGCCGAACTCACCAACGTGTTTCTGCAGCCCATGCTGGAGCGCGGGCACGGTCGCATCCTCAACATGAGTTCAATGATGGCGAAAACGCCGTGCCCCTACAATGCCCTTTACGGCGCGGCGAAGGTGTTCGTGCTGTCGTTCTCCACGGCGCTTGCGCACGAACTGCGCGGCTCGGGCGTGACCGTGACCACCGTGTGCCCCGGCGCCACGCGCACGAACTTCCCGAAGAACGCCGGCATTGAAGGCGCTCCTGCGTGGAAATATTTCTCCATGAGCGCTGATGAGACAGCCATTCGCGTGTACCGCGCGCTCATGCGCGGCGAGCTGTGCGCCGTCACCGGCTGGTACAACAAAGTGGGTGCGTTCGGCGTGCGCTTCATGCCGATGGGCTTCCAGCTGATGGCCGGCGAGTGGCTCATGGGCACGCGCACCCATCCGCTCGATCACGAGGGCACCGAGGAAGGTGCTGGTCAGCGTGGCGAAGGTGCGGACGGAAAGGGCCAAAGCGGGCAAAGTCAAAGCGAAGGGCGCAAGGATGGCGACCAGCGCGGTGGGAAGGCCGACGCACGCAAGGACGACAAGGGCAGCAGCGCCCCGCACTACCAGCGAGAACATCCCTTGGGCCGCGATGGCCAGCGCGGCTGGTACGACGGCGGCCGCGAGGCGCGCGTGAGCCCCTGGGTATTTGCCGCCCGCAAGGTTTCAGGTATCCCAGCCATCATTCGCCACGAGCGCTCGGCACGCGTGGCTCCTTGGGAAGGTCGCCCTCAGCGCGTGCAGCAGCCCGCGGGTGCACAACCGATGGGCTCCACCCCTCCCCGCGAGAACCGCGCGGGTGACCCCTGCGGCGGTGGCGTCGGCTGGCGCGCAAACACGCTCGGCTGCAAGATCTATCGTGAAGAAGGCGGCCGCGGCCAGCAGCAGAACCAAGGTCAAAGCCAGGGTCAGGCCCAGGGCCAGCGTCAAAAGCAGGAGCAATCCCAAAGCAAACCTCAAGCCCAAAGCCAAAGCCAATCCCAAGGCCAGCAGCAACACGTTCCCAGCAACATGCCACACTCCGAGGCTGACAAGCCCAACACAAACATGCCAAAGCCCCAACCCGGCCCCGGCAAGTACGCCGGCCCTACTCGCGACGGCGAGCCCGCCGATCTCGGCCGCTTCACCCAGCGCGGCTCCAGGCATTAGCAAGTAACCCATTTCCCGTTTCCGATGCCGACGTCCCCAAAGGGCGCCGGCATCGCGCATCTCCAGAAGCAGTTTCCCCAGATCAATCCAGGTAATACCATCGGTATGAGAAGACGGTACATACAGAAATCACCTCCCTTCTCCCCCCAATACGTGAAGTGAGCGATTTCCCCCTGTGCACACATGTGAAAAGGTATGCACAGGGGGTTTGGCTTGGGGCGCAGCAGTAGCCGCCAAGCCACCAAGCTCATCGTTCGAAGAGACGAAAGGAGAGGGAGCTTCATGGGAGAGAAACGAGACTACACCACCGTCGATCACGAAAAGCCGTATCGCTTTGACGAAGACGGGCTGCACGTGACCAGGGGGTGCGGATGGTCGGCGCCGGGATGCCACCTCGGATGCGGCGTTCTGCTGTTTACCGACGACAACGGAAAGCTCGTTAAAGTGGAGGGTGACCCCGAGAATCCCTTCAACCAGGGGCGCTTGTGCGTGCGCTGCCTCGATCTGCCGGAAGTCGTGTATTCGCCGGACCGCATCCTACACCCGATGAAACGCGACCCGAAAAACCGCGGCAAGAACCAGTGGGAGCAGATAAGCTGGGACGTTGCGCTCGACGAAATCGCCGGGAAAATCCTGGAAGCCAAGGAAGAATACGGCCCGGAATCCGTGGCATTCTACTCGGGCACCGGCCGCGACATCGGCCAGTACATCACGCGTTTGTGCTGGGGATTCAATAGCCCCAACTTCGTGTTCATGATGTCGGGCCAGTCATGCTATTCGCCGCGCGTTGCCGGCTGCTTTTCAACCTCTGGGTCGTTCTGGGTGGGCGACTACGCGCAGCAGTTCCCCGACCGCTACGACAATCCGAACTGGGAACAGCCCGACCTCATTGTGATCTGGGGCAATAACCCCATCATATCGAACTCCGACGGCCTGTACGGTCACTGGGTGGTCGACTGCATGAAGCGAGGTACAAAGGCCATCGTCGTTGACCCTCGCTTGACCTGGCTCGCTTCGCGCGCCGAACTCTTCCTGCAGATTCGCCCTGGCACCGACGGCGCCCTGGCGCTTGGCATGGTGAACTACCTGATAGAGAACGACCTCTACGACCATGAGTTCGTCGACCTGTGGTGCTACGGCTTCGATGAACTGGCCGAACGCGCCCGCGAATACCCGCTTGACGAAGTTGCCGCCATCACGGAAATCCCCGCGGACGAAATCGCCGCCGCCGCCCGCCGCATCGGCACAGCAGAGCGCGCCATTTTGCAGTGGGGCGTTGCCATCGACCAAATCAAAGAAACCATCCCCACAGCGCAGGCCGTGCTCGCGCTCTTCGAAATTACCGGCAACATCGGCAAACCCGGCACCATGCAGCAGCCCGCAAGCATTCTCAACTACGCCGCTGGCTGGGGCTCCGAATTCCTCACGCCGGAGCAGGAGGCGAAACGCATCGGCCAGGAGGAACACCCGCTCATCAAGATGGGCTTCCAGGAATGCGTCACCGACGACTACATCAAGTGCCTCGAAACGGGCACGCCCTACCCCATCAAGGTGGCATGGATGCAGACTACCAACCCCCTGGCCTGCACCGGCGTCGACGCGAAGCGCACCCTGGCCGCGCATATGAACATCGACACCATCGTGTGCGTCGACCTGTTCATGACACCCACCGCCATGGCGCTGGCCGACTACTTCCTGCCCGCGTGCACGTATGCCGAACGCAACGGCCTGCGTATCGGCGACGGCGCGCAGCGTGCCGAAACCATCAACAAGGCCATCGAGCCTTTGGGCGAGTCAAGGTCTGACATGCAGATATGTCTCGACATTGGCAAGCGCATCTCGCCTGAGGCCTGGCCGTGGGACACGGTGGAGGACATGTACTCCGACATCCTGGAAGAGACCGGCCACTCCTTCGAAGAAATGCAGGAGCTGGCGCCCGGCTATCCGCCGTTCGACTACCGCATGCACGAAAAAGGCCTGCTGCGCGAGGATGGCAACCCCGGCTTCCAAACCGCAACGGGTCGCATCGAGCTGTGGTGCACCATGTACAATTCGCTCGGCCTCGACCCGCTTCCGTCTTATGAAGAGCCAGTGCCCAGCCCCCGGTCAACACCGGAGCTGTTCGAAGAGTACCCGCTCGTGCTTACCACCGGCGCACGCGTGTGGAGCATGTTCCATTCGGAGCATCGTCAGATTCCGCGCATGCGCGCCCTGCACCCCGAGCCTCTGGTGTATGTCAACCCGGCCACCGCTGCGAAGTATGGCGTAAAGGACGGCGACTGGGTGTGGCTGGAGAATATGCACGGGCGCTGCAAGCGTCAGGTGCGCGAAACGCCCATCGTGAACGAGCACACCATCAACACCGATCACGCCTGGTGGCGCCCGGAAGCGCCGTGCGAGCTGGACGAGGGCCTGTACGATTTGTGGGACCTCACCGTTGAGAACCTTCTGCCCTACGACTGCGGCGCGTCCGGCTTCGGCGCGAATTACAAGAACACCATTTGCAAGATGTACCCGGTAGCGGAAGGAGCGTAAGCCATATGGGCGCAAAGGGATTGTTGGTCGATTACGAATGGTGCACAGGGTGCCACACCTGCGAAGTGGCCTGCCAACTTGAGCACGGCTACCCAAGCGACCAGTGGGGCATCAAAGTGCACGAAGTGGGCCCATGGGAGTACGCGCCAAAGAAGTGGCAGTACAGCTACCTGCCCGCGCCCACGGACCAGTGCGATTTGTGCGGCGCGCGCGTGGCGAAGGGCCACGTGCCCACCTGCGTAAAGCACTGCCAGGCGCAGGTTTTGAAGTACGGGGATATTGAAGATTTGGCGCGCGAGCTGGCCCAAAAGCCCAAGCAGACCCTGTTCTGCTGCGCGTCAGCTTAACCGTACCGGCTTGTTTCGGCGCCTGATGAGAGGGGAAACACCATCGGGCGCCGGCATCATTACGAAAGGGGAACACTTCATGAATAAGAAAACTCGGGCATGGATTCCTGTATGGGCCATTATTATCGCCAGCGTGCTCATTGCATTTGAGTACGGCAAGGTGCCGCCCGCCGCACCAAACATGATGGAAGTGCTGGGCATTTCCTACACCACCCAAGGCCTCATGATGACCATGTTTTCCATCGCGGCTGTGGTCATGGCGCTGTTCGGCGGCGCGCTCATGGATCGCTTCGGCGCGCGCAAAGTGGTCAGCATTGCGCTTTTAGTGTCCATCGTGGGCAATGTGGTTGGCCTGTTCTGGACAAGTGATGTGGGCATTTTGGTAACCCGCGCGCTGGAAGGCTGCGGTTACGGCGCAGCCATGACCGCAGGCCCTGGCATTATCGCCATGTGGTACGAGCCCAAAAAGCGTGGCCTCGCCAACGGCGTGTGGGGCGCGAACGTCGGCTTCGCCATGATGATTGTGACGTTGTCCGCCACCCCCATCATGGAGAACAGCAACTGGACGGGCATGTGGATCTTCGGCCTCATTGGTGCGGTGCTGGCCTTCATGCTGGTGGTTGTGTGCGTGAAAGCGCCAGCCGAATCCGAGCGTAAGGACCTGGAAGAAACCACCGGCGTCAAAGAAGATACCGAGAAGCATGGTGTTTTGTGGGGCTACTTAGCTCCGCTGTCCCTGCTGAGCGCCGTCATGTTCTTCCTGGTGGGCGGCGCAACCGACGCGTTCAACGCCTTCACCATTCCCTTCCTGAACGTCGAGAACGGCTGGAGCGAAGGCGCGGCGAACATGTGCGCAACCATTGCGGCCGCGGGTATGCTGGTCGGCGGCACCACGATGGGCGTAGTGCTTGCGCGGACGAAGGACAAGGGCATGTTGCTGTTTGTCGATATGCTGGTGTGCGCTATCGGCCTCTTCCTGTGGTTCAACCTGAACATTGGTGTAGTGGGAACGTATATCATCGCCTTTGTGCTGGGATGCTTCCTGGGCGCTGCGCCCACCGTGTTCTTCGCGATGGCTCCTGAGGTGGCACGTTCGCCGAAAACGGTTGGTGCCGCAACCGCCGTGGTGGTGCTCGGGCAAAACGGTGGCACCCTGGCCGTGCCCGCACTTGTTGGCATGATTCTTGACAGCGCTGGCTACAGTGCAGCGGCGGTGGCCATGGGCGCGTTGTCGCTGGTGGCGTGCGCAATCTGCCTGTTCGCTTTCCGCCGCATCTACAACAAGAGCAAGCGGGTCACGCTCGAATAGCGACAGCGAGCATACGCAGTTCTAAACGGTGGGCATCGGATTTACTCGATGCCCACCGCGAAGATTCGAGGTGAGGTACCGTTATGAGGGAACACTGCTTTCCGTGCCGAAACTGTGGGAAATGCCATCCCCCTTACCGCCGGGGTTTGTGTCCTGCGTGTCTGAGCGCAAACAAGCCTGACGCAAAGGTGTGCGCAACCTGCGGCTTTGTTTTCCCCGCCTCACCAGGAACGAAGGGCGGCTTGGGTAGTTTTTCATCGCGTGGCACACACGACAAGGTTTGAGCCGAGACCACAGGAGGTGACCGTTGACTGCTCAAGAGAAGCACCTGTTCTCTGAATATGAGAGCACGCGCGCGGCCGAAAGCGACGGTCGCGACCTGCTTATCGGCAACAGTTCGCGCTACGTCATCTTGGGCATTGTGGCGCTGGCCGCCTACTGGGCCTGGATCTTTTCCATCTTCCACGCCAACGTGCTGAACCCGTTCGCGGCGGAGGAATTTAACGCCTACCTGATGCTCTGCGTTATTGTTGCGGGCAGCTCAGCGCTGAGTATGGGAGCGTTTGTCCTGTTCGGGTGCTATTTACAGCGCATGGTAGACCGCATGTGGTTTACCGTAGGCATCGCCTTGCTGTCGCTTTTAACGGAGGCTCCCGCGTTTCTTGGGCAGGTGGGCGGCGAGCTGAGCTTCCCACAAGCGGGGGTGCTTTTCGCTATTGGAGGATTTGCGTCCTCGTTCATCTATTTGAAGACCGGCCCCTTTTTCGTGTGGCTGCGGCGCGCCAAGCTGATGCGCAGCATCGCGCTGGCGTTTTTGCTGGCGTCGCTTCTGTACTTTTTGCCGCTGTTTATGACCCCGGTGGTGGGAATTAGCCTGATAGCCTCCTTCCCCGTGGCGTCCGTGGCGTGCTCGCATCTAGTGAACAAAGGCATCGGACCGAAGCGACTCGATGCCGCCGAGTCATGCAGCGCCTACCGCACAGCGATTCTTGAGCGGCTGCGGGAGTTTGTTCCCACACTGCCGCGCACCTTGTTGTATACGCTCATTTTCGGCGTGACTTCCTACGCAGTGCTCAAGCTTGCCGTGGAACAAGGAATGGTGATGGTGATTGCCGCCTCGATTGCGGTGTCATCTTTGGCATTTGCCGTTTACGTGCTATCGAAGAAGGTGAAGGCCGACTCGGATTTGTACCGCATGCTGCTGCTTCCGCTGATTGCCCTTGCGGTGCTGCCGTTTCCCTACGTGCCAGAGATGCTGAAAATTTTCTTCCTGACGCTGATTATTTTTGGGTTCACCTGTTTTGATGCTATCACCTGGGGCGATTTGGCTGACGAAATAAGCGACCGCCAGCTACCTATTTATGTGTCGTACGCGCCGCCCACCATCGGCAACTTTTTCGGCATCTTCATTGGATGGAGCGTGGGCGCGCTGCTGTATGCCGAACTTGGGCAAGCGGAGTTCGACACGGGATATTCCATCTTTTCCATCATTATTGTTATTGCGCTCGTGATGCTGCTAGTGTGGGACCTCATTAAAAGCCGGAAGGAGGAATCCGGCGAGCCCCAGGCGGACGCGTTTCTCGATAAATGGAAAGCAGCGTGCGAAGAGATTGCCGAGACGCACGAGCTTACCAACCAGGAGACGAGGATTCACACCATGTTGGCGCGCGGGCGTAACCAGCACTACATTGCCGAGGAACTGTTCATTTCGCCGCACACGATTAAGACGCACACCTACCATATTTATAAGAAGTTGGGCATACACTCACAGCAGGAGCTGATTGATATGGTGGAGGCTAAGTTGTAGAAGATGCGGGTGCGAAATTTTCGCGCGAGTGGGAGTCCTGGCTGCGGCCGGGGCTCCCGTTGTGCTAGGCCTTTTGCCAGGCGGTGGAGCCTATTTCGGCGAGGGTGAAGCCGGTTTGGTCGTAGTGGATGCGGGTGACGCTGGTATTGGGGATTTTTACGGGGTCGTTCACGCGCGAGGGTTCCAGCAGGTACACGAGCGTGCGCACGACGAAGGAGTGGGTGACCACCAGCACGTTGCCGCCATCGGCGCGGCTTATGGCATCACCGGCCTCGCGGAAAAAGCTGGTCAGACGCTGTTCGATGGTTTCGAAACGTTCGGCGCGGCCCGAGGTGTCGGCTTGTACGATGACGTTTGCCACCTCGGGAAGGCGGCGGTTGTGCTCTTCGAAGGAGAGGTCTTCGCCGAAGCCGCGGGTGAGCGCTTCGTGCAGCAACTCGCCGGGCTCACCTTCCAGGTCACCGTAGCACCACTCGCGCAGCCGAGCGTCGAAGGCGAGGGGAAGCGACGCGCCCGTGCAGAGCGGCGCGCGCAACGCCGGGGATGCGGCGGCGCCGGTTGCCGCGGGATCGCTGGTGTCGGTCGTGGCGCTCAGGGAGGTCTGGGTCAGCGCGGACGCCTCGCCGCGCGCCGCAGCGCGTGCGCTCAGCAGCACATCAAGCGTCTGTTCGGCTCGACCGCTGTCGCTGGCATACGCAGCAACAAAGTCCACTTCGGCCAGACCGCGCCCCAGCTTCTCCGCGCCACGCACGCCGTCTTCCGTGAGCGGGGTGTCGCACCAGCCCTGCACCTTGCCCATCACATTGAACAGCGTTTGGCCGTGGCGTACCACGTAGAACGTTACCGGGGCACCCGGTGCCTGCGCGCCTCGAAACGCATTCGTCGCGGAAGGCTTTTCAGCCGCCGTCATGGGAGTTTGCACACGTCAACCCACGTGCAGGGCTCGGCACACTGCTGAAGTTCATCGGGAGTGAGGCGCACCGCACTGGCCGCGTTGCCGGCCGCCGGATACACCACATCGAAGCGACGTAGCGACTCATCCAGGTACACGTCTACGCCGTCGTTCACCGCGAACGGACACACGCCGCCCACGCCGTGGCCGATGAGCGGCTCCGCCTCGTCGGCGGCCAGCATCTTCGCCTTACAGCCGAACTGCGCCTTGAATTTGGGATTGTCAATGCGCGCGTCACCTGCGGCAACAACCAGCGCCACGCGGTCGCCCACATGGAACGACAGCGTCTTCGCGATGCGAGCCGGCTCGCACCCCACCGCTGCGGCCGCCAGCTCCACGGTGGCGCTCGACGTGTCGAACTCCAACACGCGCTCCTCCATGCCACGCTCGCGCAAATACGCCTTCACCTTGTCGATTGCCATCCCGGACGCCTCCCATCATGTTTCGAATCTCCCCAGTATAGCAAACGCCCCGCGAACACCAAAAGAAGTCACCCGCCGGTCACCTGCGGACGGGAAGCTGACAGCCGTCCTTCATCGCCAAACAAAACACACCCGCGGTAGCGCGCAAGCGCGTCGCTTTTTTGAGCGACGCGCTTTCGCATGGAGGGGTTTGATGCGTGCTTCTAGTCTTGTTCGTATTTGGAGAGGAAGGCGCGGGTGCGTTCGTGTTTGGGGTTGTTGATGAGGTCGGCGGCGGGGCCCTCTTCTACGATGATGCCGCCGTCCATGAACACGATGTGATCGGCCACGTCGCGGGCGAAATTCATCTCGTGCGTGACGATGACCATGGTCATGTGCTCGGCCGCCAGGTCGCGGATGACTTTCAGCACGTCTTGCGTGAGCTCGGGGTCAAGCGCACTGGTGGGTTCGTCAAAGAACAGCACGTCGGGGTTGAGCGCGAGCGCACGGGCGATGGCCACACGCTGTTGCTGACCGCCCGACAACTCGCAGGGCACCATGTTTTCCTTGCCCGCAAGTCCCATCTTGTCCAGCAGAGCACGCGCATGGGTCATAACCTCGTCTTTTGGACGCTTCTGCACATGCAGCGGCGCGTCCGTTATGTTCTTCAGCACGGTGTAGTGCGGGAACAGATTGAAGTTCTGGAACACCAGGCCAAAGCGTTCTTTCGCCTGCTTCTGTACGGCCTTCGACCCATAGACAGCACGCCCGTCGGGGCCGTCTTCGCACACCAACAAGTCACCGAACGCGAGGCGTCCCGCATCGAGCGTTTCCAGCAACGTGCAGCAGCGCAGAAGCGTAGACTTGCCGCCGCCCGACGGCCCAATGACGGCCACCACTTCGCCCTTGTGCACCGACAGCGAGAGGTCCTTGAGCACCGGCGTGTCCCCGAAGCTCTTCTTCGCGTGCTCCAACAGCACAAGCGACTGGTCAGTCATCGTTGTCACAACTCCTTATCGCAGGTCAAACAAAGGTTGCAGTCAAATAGCCTAGTCGTGGTAGTAATTCAGCTTTTTCTCTATGCGCGTGAGTATGATTTCCACAATGAAGTTGAACACCCAATAAATCGCACCGGCCAGCACATAAGGAAGCAAGCTTGCCTGCGAAGATGCAATAGCTTTGGACTGGCTAAACATCTCCATAACGCCCAGCACGAACGCAAGTGAAGTATCCTTGACCAGCGTGATAATTTCGTTGCTCATGGCCGGAAGGATGCGCTTTATCACCTGCGGCAGAATGATTTTCATGAATGTCTGCGCACGCGAGTAGCCCAGCACGGCCGCCGCTTCGTACTGCCCTTGCGGAATGGACTGAATGCCGCCGCGATAGATTTCGCCGAAGTACGCCGCATAGTTGATGATGAAGCCGATTGAGCAGGCCCAGTATTTCCAGTCGTTGCCCATCTGCAAGCCGAACAGGTAATACGGACCGAATGCGAGCGCCATAAGCTGCAACATGAGCGGCGTGCCGCGCATGACCGAGATATAGAATCGCGTGATGAGCGCAATAGGTTTGAAGCGACTCATGCGACCGAACGCCACCAGCACGCCAAGCGGCAACGACCCCACCAGCGTAATGACGAAAATCTGGACGGTGAACACCAGTCCCGACCCCAAAAGCTCCATCATTGTCGCGAATTCCATACTTATCCTTCCGCCGTTCTGCCGAACGGCGGAACGGTCGACGCTGCGGGGCGATGGAGCACGCCGCCTTGCCGATCCAAGCCTTTCTCACGTGCAAAGCACGCTTCAAAAGGCTTTCACGGCAATTCGACGCACTCCATCGCCCCTCGCTGACTTACTACGCCAACTTCTACCTCTCAGTGAGCTGGAGCATAAGACAAATCCTTATGCCCGAGCCAACAATGCTGAGAAGGGTTTGGCGGCCTCCCGGCCGCCAAACCCTTACAGAACCCAGTTGTCGTAGGTGATTCCCTGCTCGTTGTACTTCTCGCAGAGTTGCTTCACGGTGCCATCTTCGTCGAGTGCCTTGAGGGCGTCGGTCACCTGTTTTGCCAGGTCGGTGTCACCCTTCTTGAAGCCGACAGCGTAGTTCTCGGGAGCGAGCACACCAAGCTTCACATAGGCATCCGGCTTGGCTGCCATCTGATAAGCCGCGATGGACAGGTCGCAGGCAACGGCGTCTACGATGCCGCTCTCAAGCTGCATGAAGGCGTTGTTGTAGTCACCGATGGTCTGCAACTCCTTGAACGTGGCGGCAAGTTCAGCCTGACCACCCTCTTCGCTGCTTTCCAACACATGAAGCGCCGCCGAGTCCACCTGCGTCAAAACAATCTTGCCGCTTAAGTCTTCAAGCGCACTCATGCCGGCATCTTTCTTCACAATGACAACCTGCTCGTTGTACATATACGGATCGGAGAACGTGTAGTCGTCCTCGCGGTTTTCCATGGTGAAGCCGTTCCAAATGCAGTTGATTGAACCGCTGGCGATAAGCGCGTCCTTCGCATCCCAGTCGATGGGTTCGAGCTTTAGCCCCCAGCCGTTCTTTTCGCACACGGCCTTGGCAAGTTCCAGGTCAAAGCCCGTGAATTCGCCGTCGTCACCCACGTAGCCGTAGGGTGGATAGCCCTGGTCAAAGCCTACTGTCAGCGTGAACGCATCCGCAGCGCCACCGTTGTCTGAGTTCGCGGGCTTTTCTGCGTCGCCACCACCGGAGCAGCCGGCCAGCAGCGCCGCCGACAGCGCGAGCGTTGCCGCCGCTGCGACAAACGCTTTGAGGTTCTTCTTCATCAATCGTCCTCCCATTGCCTCCGCGGCTCGACGCCCAGCCCCTGATGATGCGCCCCTCAGCCGCTCTTTCACTTTACTGCGCTAAAGCGCGATCGCCAGTATAGCACACCGAACGCGACACCGCCTACTACCGCGCACAACGACCGGAGGCGGCGCGCAGCCAAACGGCACCTTCACCCCACAAGCGTCAAACCTCGTCAGCCCCCAGCCACCGACCACCCCACTCCCCCACCACAAGCCCGAGAGAATGCCGTTACTACGACAACACTAAACCCGCCAAAAAGAAAACCGGGCCGTTTTATGGCCCGGTTTTGGCGTGCTTGATTGCTTTGTTGCTGCGGGTTATCCCAGGTCGCCGGAGGCTTTTACTTTTACTCGGTTGGTGTGGCCGGGGTAGTAGGCCAGCGGCACGTCCTCGGCGTCGATGATTTCTACCGTTTCGCGGATGGCGCCTGCTTCTACGGCGGCTTCGATGGCGGCGGCGCGGGCGGCGGCCAGGGCCTCGTCGCGAGGGGTTACGTCATAATCCACCAGAGCCTCGTATACGCCGCTCACCTTGGAAATAGCGGAACCGATGGCGTTTGCGCAGCCGGCGTGCTCAGGCTTGTCGACGCTGGCCGTGCCGGCCAGATCCTGCGGCAGCACAATGGCGCCGCCGCCCACCAGCACCACGTCGATGGGGTCGCTCGACACCTTCATCACATCGATGGCATCCTCCACCAGCGTGCGGATGGCAGCCATCGCGCCCTCGGCCACCTCCTGCGGGATATCGGCCACAAGCGACGCATCCCCCACCTCAGCCATGCCCAGGCGCACGGCCACGTCAGTGGCGGTCATCGTGTCACCGCCAAACACGAGCGCGCGCTCGGTGATGGCATAGCCCACCGAATCCGGGCCCACGGTCACCGCGCCCGAGCCGTCCTCGGCCACGCGCACAATAGAGCCGCCACCGAGGCCAATGCTCACCACGTCGGGCATGCGGAAGTTCGTGCGCACGCCGCCGATGGTCACCGCCACGCCGCTCTCGCGCGGGAAGCCGTGCGCAAGTACACCCAGGTCAGTGGTGGTGCCACCCACGTCAATCACGATGGCGTCGTCGCGCCGCGATAGGTAGCTCGCGCCGCGAATGGAGTTCGTCGGCCCGCACGCAATGGTCAGAATGGGATAGCGCCGCGCGTGCTCCATGGTCATGAGCGTGCCGTCGTTCTGTGACAGGTACACCTCCGCGTTCGTCACGCCCTTGTCGGCGAGGCTGGCCGCAAAGCCCTCGGTAAACTTGCGCGCCACATCGTAGAGCGCCGCGTTCAAGATGGTGGCGTTCTCGCGCTCTATCAGGCCCATCGAGCCAATTTCGCTCGAAATGGACACGTGCACACCCTCGCCCAGCACCTCGCGCGCAATCTCAGCCGCGCGCACCTCGTCGTCAGCACGCACCGTGGAGAACACGCACGAGATAGCCACGGCCTCCACGCGCCCGCGCACGCCCTCGAAGAACGCGCGGCACCCGGCTTCGTCAAATTCCGCCAGGCGCTTGCCGTCATACTCGAAGCCGCCCTCAATAATGCGGGAGTCCACGCATACCGCCGCGATGTCGTCTGCCCAGTCCACCATGGGCGGGATGCCCACCGTTGCCGGCGCGCCAATGCGCAGCACGGCGATGGGTGCCAAGCCCTTGCGCTCCACGATGGCGTTCGTGCACTGCGTGGTGCCAAGCATGGCCTGCCCAATGAGCGCGCGGTCGATGCCGCTGGCGTCCAAGACGGCGTCAACCGCGCCCATGATGCCGGTATAAATATCGTCTGACGTGGGGTTCTTCACCGCAGCCACCACGTTTAAGTTTTCGTCAATCAGCACGGCGTCCGTGTTCGTGCCGCCCACGTCAATGCCCAGTTTATACATGGTTTAAGCCCCCTTCCGCACGCAGCGCTCTTCCACGGGAATGTAGTCGGTGTCAATGCCGAAGTAACGCGGCCCCACCAGCTCCAGGCCCTTTTCGCAGCGCCACATGTCGAAGCACTCCAGGCCCACCACCAGCACGCGCTTGCCGTACTTGAGCGCGTCAGTGGGCACGGGAATGAACGTGTCGGGGTCCACCAGGCAAATGAGGTCAGGCACCGTAGCCACAATCTCGCCGTCCACCGTGCACGCCAGGTTCTCGTTCTGGAATTCCACGCTGGCCTGGCTGCCGCGGTTCTCGGCGATGCCTTCCAGCACCACCTTGCCGAAGTTGAACGCCCCGCGCGTCTCGCGCAGCACGTCCACAATCTTGCCCTTGAACAGCTTGTACCCGCCTGTGAACTTCAGGAAGAACTCTTCGGGCGTGAGGCCTGCCGCCGCGGCCTCATCCTTCGCCAGGCGAATGGCGCGGCCCAGCTCCTCCGAGCGCGTCACAATGCCATGCACGCCGTAGTTTTTGCAGGTGTCGGCATCCATGCAGAACAGCGCAATGGTCAGCGTGCCGCCCATGGTCATAGTGGCGGCGCGCGCAATATCCTCGGTCCACTTGTTCGTGATGGTGTCCAGGATGCCCGAGTTGCCCTTCTCGTCGATAAACGCCATGGGGGTGGCAGATGCGCCCCCAATGGTGAACGTGACCATCTGCAGCTCAGGGAACGCGCGACCCATGCCGTCGGCGTCCACCATGGGAATGCCCAGGCGCGCGGCCGCCGCAATAGGCAGCATGGAGTTCACGCCGCCGGCCTCCATGGGCATGGTGGCGTACACAGGCTTGCCGTAGTAGCGCGACACCATGTCGAAGAGCTTCGCGAATTCGTTCGCACCCACGCCCTTTTCGGCCAAAATGGTGGGCGCGCCCATGGACGCAGCTGGCATGATGAATGCGCCGTCAGGCACCTCATCAGCGCTGATGAGGTCCACTTCGCCGCATTCTTTCACCGCACCGATGGCCGTAAGTTTACCAATATAGGGGTCGCCGCCCCCGCCCGCACCAAGAAGCGCCGCGCCGAGCGCGATGTCCTCAATTTCCTGGATGCCGATTTTTCGCATAGTCATCCTTCCCCGAATGCCGAAAGCCGCGCCGCGCGCGACCTCCCTAGTATAGTGCCCCTACTGGGCTAACGCCGAAGGTTCACCCTCGGTCTCATCAAAAGGCACAGAAGTTTCGCGAGGACGCGCCCACGCCACGGGGCCGCTGAAGCGCTCGCCGCCCGCCAGGCGATACGCCACCACATAGGCCACCATAGCCACCACAATGCCATTCACCGGCCCAATGAAGAACGGCACATCAAGCAGTTCCAGGCCCGGGATCAGCGCGAACGTTCCGCCCGTCACGAGCGCTACCGCAATGCCGCACACAAGCCCCACCACACCCGCAACCGAGAAACCCTCAACCGTGCGCAGGTTCGCCAGGCGGCCCTTCCGCACCACCCAGTAGTCGGCCACCATAACGCCGGCCAGCGCCGGGCCGCACGCGGAAAGCACGGTGAGGAACGCTTCGAACTGCCCGAGAATACCGCCTACCGCAAGCAGGATACCCGCGATGCCAGACACGGCCGTGGTCCACTTGGAGCCGCCTTCGTCACGCCCGAGCATCACGGCGAAGCCGAGGCCGGCCGAATACACGTTGCTCGCGTTCACCGTCCAGGCCGACAACACGAGCGCGATCAGGCCCACTGCCGGAAGGCCAATGGAGTTCATGATAATGGCGATGTCGCCCTCGCCGGTAACGATGGCCAGCGCCGCGCCCGCCATGAGCGCCACGAGCGCGGCCGGGATTACGCCCGCCACGCAGGAAAGCACCGCGTCCTTGCGCGTGCGTGCGAAGCGGGCGAAGTCGCCGGCCGTCGCGCCCGCGAACGCGAACAGGCCCACGGCCATGTTCACGCCAGCGATGAACCCGATGGCGTCGCCCGGCAGTGGCACGTAGCCCAACAGCCCCTCAAGGCTGCCCGTGCGCGCCACCGACGCGCCCACACCGTAGAGGCAGATGAGCACCAGCAGCGGCGCGGCAATTGAGCTCACCCACTTCAGGCCGTCGAAGCCCACAAGCGCCGTGGCCAACATGAGCGCCCCAAGCGCCACCGAGCACGCCCACACGGGCGCGGCCAGCCCAAATACGTCGGCCAGCATGAGCGAGAGCGACGCGCCGCACACGGCTGTTTGCACGCCGAACCACCCAATGGTTACCACGCCCACTATCAGCGATACCAGATAGCGCGCACCCGTGCGCCCAAGCGCCGGTGCTGCGAGCGAAGCCGTGGGAAGTCCCAGGTCGGACGCCTGCATGGACACGAAACACATGTAGGCCACAATGAACCCAAAGCCCATAAGCGTTGCGAGCGCCGCGCCCGACAACGCAAGGCCCGTACCCAGCGCCGCACCCACCATGAGCGTCGGCGCGCTGAACATGCCGCCTGCGCGGATGAACGCGATATCCGCCCACCCCTTGCGCTCGGCCTCGTTGATGTGAAGTCCCTCGTCAACCGCCGTCGTGCCGTTCGCTGTGGATTCGCCTGACGCCATAGATGCCTCGTCCCCCGCCCTTCGTTTGCCGTGATTTTCCGGCTGGAAAGTGTAGCACAATGGACACGATGCCGGGAAACGATCAGGGGGCGGAAGGGGGCACAGGGCGAGAGGCGCGAACGAGCGCGGGCAAACGCAGGGCTTGCTCCGCGCCGCAGTTACTTCCGCTTACCGCTCATGGTCTGCTCGATGATGTTATCCATCACATCGGGAGTAAGCATGCCCGCCGCGTAGCCGAACACGTTCCCGTCCTTGTCAATCATGAACGTGGTGGGGAACGACATCACGCCATACGCGCCGAACACTTCTCCCGTTTCGTCCATGAGCACGGGATACGTCATGTTCTGCTCCTTGATGAACGCCTTCACTTCCTCGACGGACACGTCGGAGTTTGTAGGATGATCGGCCGTTTTGGGGTTCGCCACAGCCAGCACCACCAGGTCATCCGCATTCTCGCCGCGGTCGCGGTACAGCTTCTCGATGTCGGGAATTTCGCGCTTGCACGGCCCGCACCAGGTGGCGAAGAAGTTGAGGAATATCGTTTTGCCGCGGTAGTCCGAAAGCCGGTGTTCCACGCCGTTTTGATCGAGTAGCACCTTATCAGCAAGCGGAGCGATCCGTGTTGTAGGCACCTCATCCGAGGAAGCGCCTTCCTTTTTGTCGGTGGAGTTGGACGCGCCTTCATCACCCGCAACTTTGCCCTCGCTATCCTTGGGCGTGGTCTTCGCGTCCTTCGCGTTTGCCGCATCGCCGTCAACCGTCTGCTCCTGTGCAGCCGGCGCGCCGCCAAACGACGACAAATAGCTGGTCACGCCATTCATCCACCCGGTCACCGTCATAATGCCCATCACAATGAGCAGCGCGCCGCCCACTTTCACCGTATATTTCACCACGTTGCCGTGTGTGCGGAAGAAGCGCAGCACCTCGCCAGTGAACAGGCCCACCGCCAGAAACGGCAGGATGAAGCCAATCGTGTAAACGCCCACCAGGAAAAAGCCCGTCGCGGCCGATGCGCTCGACGAAGCCATCAGCAGTACGCTGGCCAGCACCGGACCCACGCACGGCGTCCACGCGAAGCTAAACGTGAAGCCCAGTACGAGCGCCACGAGCGGGTTCATGGCGAAACGCCCCAGGTTAAACGGCAGACGCCGCTCTTTTTCGATGGCGCGCGTTTTGCCGAACGCACCCAGCATGTACAGACCGAACACCACCATAATGATGCCCGCAATGACGGAGAACAGCCGCTGATTACCCGTGAAGAATTGCCCGAGCGCCGTAAACCCAATGCCTAACAAGAAGAACGCGAAGCTGACGCCAATCACAAAAAATAGCGTGTTTATCAGCACCTTCTTGCGCGGGTACTCAATGGTGCCGTCGTCGTTTCGCTTCGCTGCGCCGCCGGCCAGATAGCCCACGTACAGCGGAATGAGCGGCAGTACGCAGGGCGAGAAGAAACTCAAAAGCCCCTGGATGAACACGGTAAAGGCAGGAATGCTGGTTTCAAGCGAGAAACCCATGGCGTGACTCCTTACGGTCGTCGTGGGCGCAGTGCGCCCGGGCGCGGGAGAGAACAGTCAGGGCAAAAGGGGCGAAATAGGCTGATGGGCGGCCGTTCGACAGCTGCGGAGGAACTCGTCGTGTGCGCTATGCCGCGGGTTGTGACCCAGCGGCGGGCAGAACCGCCGTGCCCTCAGCCGTCTGCGCACCAAAGATGCGCCGATCGATGGAGGCAATGGTCACCTGTTTCAGGCGTTCGCGGCACTCGGCGTCCAAGTCGGCGAAGAGGTCGTCCATTATGCCTCCCATGCCGGACGCCACCAGACACTCTTTGTGAACGTCACCGCTGTGCCAACGCGCTTCGACAAAGCGCACGTCAAGCGCATCGGCCACGGAAGCGAGATCGATTGCAGCGGCATCGCCGACAAACCGGTAGCCACCCTCGTTGCCCTCGCGCGTCTCAACAAGACCCGCGCGCTTGAGCGGCGCCATCACTTTGCGTACGCGCGCCGCGTTCGTGCACACGTTCTCGGCCAACGCCTCGCTCGACACGACGGACTGCTTGTGATTCAAAAACACCAATGCGTGTACTGCCACAATAAAATCGCTGTTCATTGCCCTCGCCCGCTTCCGCAGAGAGCTGACGGATGTCAACTCTTTCAACTGTTCATTTTCTTTATACAGTATATCGCGCGCTTTGGGAACCCTTGTGCGGAAAATGGGGCAAAAACAGTCGCAAACTGCACGGGGGGCGGCGGGCGGGCGCAAGGCACCCTGCCCTCGCAGACACGCCCATCCGCCGGTGCGCTAGCGCTTCAAGCTGGACAGGACACCCGGGCGCGCAGGCGGATTCGGCAGATGAATGAGACGCGGCTCGAAGTCGAACAGTTCATCGGTGGACACAACGCTGCTCACTTCGAGGCACTGCTTGAGGCACGCGTCGGCGCAGAGGTTGCACTGCACGCAGTCAGCCGCGGAGAATTCCAGGAAACTACCCTCGCCATCAGCGGGTTTGAGGTCGCTCTTCGCAAGGGCCCCCGTCGGGCAGAACACGGCGCACATGCCGCACGAACTGCACGCTTCTACGTCGATGTGCACGCTGCCGAACAGGCGCGTGTCGATCTCGGGCACCACCGAGGGCCCCAGCTGATCCATCGCGTCGAGCACGTGCATGCGTCGCGTGGGGTTGAACTGCGGCAATGTGCCCGCGTCAGACATGCGCAGCCGCTCGCGCAGCGAGGGACCAGCCGCGTCGCCCTTCTTGATGAATGCCACTTCCACGGTCTTTTCGGCCGCGTCCTTCGCCACGTCCTTGGCCTGCGTGAAGAAGCCACGGCGCGACTCGCCCAGCAAGCTGCGCGTATCCTGCAACAGCAGCGCGTCGGGAAATGCTGACGCGCGGCGAATGCGCACGTCGGAGCCCTGAGCGGCCAGCAGGCTGTTCGCCGAGGCCACCGTGGTATCAATGCCGGGCACGTTCGCGCGGAACTTGCACGTGGCGCACGTGCCATCCACCAGCACGATATCGCTCACGCCGCGCGCGGCTAGGCCCAGCAGCACGCTTTCCTCCATGCGCGCCAGGCAGGGCACTTCGGCGTACTTGGTGGGGTCGCCCACCCGCTTCGATGCGATGCGCGCACAGGCAAACGCAGCCGTGCCTTCGGTTGCCACCACGGCGTCAGCAACAGCGGATGCCAAATCCTCGTCGAGCGGCTGCAAAGGGATAAGCGCCTCAACAGGGCAAACGGTCGTACAGGCACCGCACGCTACGCAGAGTTCGGAATCGAGCGCCAGCACGTTTTCGGCCGCACCCACCGCCCCGGTCGGACACGCGTCGGAGCACTTGGTGCACGACGAGTGGCGGTTGCGCACGGCCACGCAGCGGTCGGGCGCCAGAAACACCGCCTTGCTCTCAAGCGCCTGCGCCACTTCCACAATGTCGATAAGGTTCGGCATGCCTAGCCTTCCAAGAACGATTCTTCCAGGGAGTGCAGTTCCTCGGGCGTGTTCGCATTGATGAAGCAGCCGCCCATGGGCTCGGCCTCCAGCACCGCGGACTGCGGAAACTCCAGCACCTCCACGTCGTCGAAGAACGCCTGGGCGCGTTTCTCGCCGCGATCGAGCGCGCGACGCACCGCAGGCAGGCAGGCCATACGCCGATACATCGCGTGGAACGGCTCGAAGCCGTGCTTGTTCACGGGTACTACCACGTCGGCGCCCGTTTCGTTCATGGCAAGCGCCTCCGCCACCACGAGCGACGCCGAGGCGAACACCATGTCGCACGCCACCACCGCCACATACGGGTTGCGTGCCGCCTGAAGCGCGGTGTACAAGCCGGGCAAAGCGCCGCGATAATCGAACGAATCACACACCAACTGCACGCGGTACTGCGGGAATTCCGTATGGAGAAACGCCAGGTTATCGGGCTCGTTGGTGGTGATAACCAAGTCGTCGGCCACAGGAGCCAAGCGCTCCACCAGCCGGCAAATAAGGGGGCGGCCCGCGAAGGGCACCGTAGCCTTGCTGCGGCCCATGCGGCGGCTCTCGCCACCCGCCTGAATGACCACCGTCACGCGCGGGCGCACGAAGCGTTCCTCCATGAGGGTTGCCAAACCGGCGATGTCGTCCAGGTCAAACGCCGGAACGTTGTACAGCTCGGCGGCGCGCAGGGCCTCTTCGATATCCGTAACGATGGCCACGGTATTGTTCGTGGGCAACTTGTTGGAGATGTCCACGTGGTCGGGGTGCTGCGTCTTGAAGTGCGCGTTTTCGGCCGCGATGGCTTCCTCCTGCGCGCGACGCAGGGCTTCACGAGCCTCGTCGTCGTCAGCTGGCGGCACGGTGCCGCGCGTGAACTGCGTAAAGTCGGTGCCGAGCGGCCAGCCGCGGCGCGCCCCTTCGGCGAACACTTCGGCCACGCGCGCGTCAGCCTCGTTGCCGGCGCGCATGATTTCAATGGTGGGCAGACCGCTTTTGCGATAGCCCTCCACCACCACAATGTCGTGACCCGGCATGCTGCGCACAATGTCGGAGCATTCCACTTCGCCTTCCAGCGTTTTGATGCGCGCCAACTGCCCGGGAGCCGCGATAACCGTCTCGCTCGCACCGGCGGCGCGGTGGCGGAAGGAATCCTTGCCGGGGTAGTCAATTTCTAAGCCCACGTGGCTGTGGTGCTTCACGCTGCCCACATCGTGGCCGCGCGCCACCAACTCGGCTATCAGGCGCTCGATCAGCGTTGTTTTTCCCGAATTGTGGCGTCCAACAATGGACACGGCAGGGCTTGGAATATTCACCATAATCATGCACTCGTCCTTTCGGCGCACAGTATAGCATGACCCGCGCATGACCCGCCGACGTCTCGCGAACGATCTGTCAGAAGCCAAACCTCTGTCGACAAAGGTGCTTTCGTCTGGGCTTCGCCAGCCCGCCCTTGCGGGAGTGCAGCCCTCGCCGAAAAAAAGTGTTGTGATTTTGTGGAGGAGGATGGTATACTAGATGCTGCATTTACGAAGGCTTTGTAGCTTCGGTAAAGAAAGGGGTTCTGTTTTTTGGAGGGGGCAGAACCCTTCTTCTTTCTTGGGTGCACGGAGGCCGTCGCGCGTTTGCGCGGCGGCCTCCTGCGCTTTTCGTGCCAAGTGGCGCGGCTGCGGGTAAAAGCGTGGACGACGTGGGTAACGTCGCGAGCGCGCCGGCGGCGTGAGCCGCGCGGCCGCTACAGCGGGCGGCGGGCTTCGATGGCGCGACCGAGGGTGACCTCGTCGGCGAACTCCAAGTCGCCGCCAACGGGCAGACCGCTTGCGGGCCGCGTCACACTCACACCGAGCGGCTTGATGAGACGGGCCAAATACGCTGCCGTGGTCTCCCCTTCCACGTTGGGGTTGGTGGCTAACACCACCTCGCGCACCTCTTCCGAAGCCAGGCGCTTCATGAGTTCTGCGATACGCAAGTCATCAGGGCCGATGCCCTCCATGGGCGACAGCGCGCCGCCCAGCACATGGTACACGCCCCCGTACACACCGGTGCGCTCGATGGGCGGAATGTCGCGCGGCTCACTGACCACACAGATAATGCCCGCGTCGCGCTTCGCCGACTGGCAGATCTCGCACAGCTCGTGTTCAGCGTAGTTGAAACAGCGCGCGCAGAACCGCACCTGATCTTTCACTTCGGCGATAGCCTCGGACAGGCGCAGCGCCGTCGCCTTGTCGGCATTCAGTATCCAGTACGCAATGCGCTGGGCCGACTTCGGGCCAATGCCGGGAAGTCGTTCCAGTTCATCGAGCAGTTTCTGGATGGACGGCGCCGCGTACATAGTGTTGTGCCTCGCTTACATCAAGCCGGGAATGTTCATGCCACCCGCAACGGAGTTCAGGCGTTGGGCGCTGATGTCCGACACGCCGCGCAGGGCCTCGTTGACGGCGGCCAGCACCATGTCCTGCAGCATGTCCACGTCCTCCGGGTCTACGGCCTCGGGGTCAATCACAATGCTCTTGATGGCCATGTCACCCGTGGCCACCACTTTCACCATGCCGCCGCCAGCCGTGGCCTCAAACTCCATGTCCTTGATTTCGTCCTGAGCTTTGGCCAGTTCAGCCTGCATGCGCTGAGCCTGCTTCATCATCTTCTTCATGTCCATGAGCGTGTCTCCTTCTTCGTTACCGGTGAATTATCTGGGGCGCACGCCGGGAGGGCATGCGGTAGTACGCTTGGTGGTGCGCAGTGCGCGCATGGCGGGTGCGAGTACGAACATCACTCCCGCACCTCTTCGACGACAATGCCTTCGCCGAAGCCAGCGGCCAGGATGGCTTCTATTTCCTCGGGCGATTGCGCGGGAGCCGTCGGGTCGGGCGTGGCTGAAGTGCGCGTGTCCGGCTCGGGCGGCAGGTCGCGGTCGGCCGCGACAGTGGGCTGCACCGCCTGGGGAGCGGGACTGGAAACAGCGGCCGGCTGCGCGCGCGTGGGCGTTGGGCTGGGAGCCGGGGCCAGGTCAGCGTCCGGGTAGACGGGCGCGGATGACGGGGCGGGCTCGTCGTCGTAGGGGACGATTTCGTCGTCGTAGGGCGGGATGTCGTACGCGTCGACCGGAGTTGGGTCAGGCGCAGGCGCTTGGGAAATGGGCGTGGCGGCGGCAGGCGCAGGTGAAGCGGCGGGGGCGGAAGCCGCTGAGGCGGAAGCTACCTCAGGAGCGGAGGCCGCGGCCGCAGCGGATGCAGATGCAGCACTCGCACTCACTCCTGCGCCGGCAGCCGGCGTTGCCGCCGTTTGAGCAGCAGCCGGAACAGCAGTTGCCACTGCAACAGCGCCCCCTTGTGTGTACGAGAACGGCAGCGTTGCGCCGCACGCCTGCGAAAGCGCCGCAGACACCGCATTCTGCACGTCGGGCTTTTGCACGGCCTTGAACGCAAACGCATTCTCGGCAGGGAATTCAATGAGCAGCGCGCCCTTGCCCGCGTCGAAGATAGCCTTCGTGTTGAGGAACAGCACGCCATAAGCGGCCTTGTTCTTTTTGAGCGTGGAGAGCGCCGCCTGCCAGATGCGCTGCAGCGCCGCCGGGTTCTGCAAGCTGGCAGCAAGCTCGGCGGTGATGCCGCCTGCGGGGGCCGCCGTGCTCGCAGCAACAGAGGGGGCAGGTTCAGGGGTTGTGGCAACAACCGGCTGCGCTTCGACAGGGATTGCGGGTGCGGGTTCGGCGACTGGCGTTGCAGCAGCAGCCGGAACCTCGCGGCGCGGCTCAGCGGCAGGCGCGGATTGCGGAGTTGCCACGGGAGCAGTAGCCACTGGTACGGCCTGTTCAGCGGCGGGACTGGCCGCAGGTGCAGCCACCGTCACGCTCGCGGCAGCCGGCGCCCCAGCCGCAACCGGCACCGGGGCCACCGCAGCCGGCGCTCCCCCACCCGTCACATGCGCGACGGCGGAATAGCCGCTTTCCAACGCTTCCACGCGTTCGGCCAGCGATTCCAGCGTCAAGTCGGAGTCGGGCCGCACCATGCGCGTAAGCGCAATCTCAAACGACAGACGTGGGTTCGTCGACGTCTTCAACTCAGCCGACAAATCGCCCAGCACGCCCAACAGCCGCGCTAGGCGGTCAGGTCCGAACCATTCCATCTCCTGTGCCAGTTCGCGACGCATGGCATCGTTCACCTCAAGCGCCACGTCGGTGCCGGCAAGCGACAGCACATACATATTACGGATGTGTTCAGCTAAGTCGCGCGTGAATTGCGCCAGGTCAGCGCCTGTTTCCACATACTCGGCCGTCCAGCGGAAGCACGTGGCAATATCGCGCGTACCCACGGCGCGCACGATTTCGGCCATGTCGTTGGTGTCGAGCGAGCCCAACAGCCGCTCAGCCACTTCCAGCGTCACCTTGCCCTCGCCGAACGCGATAAGCTGCTCAAGCGACGTCAGTGCATTGCGCATGCCACCTTCAGCGCGGTGCGCCACCAGGTCAAGCGCCTCGCCTTCGAATTCCACGTCCTCGGACACGCAAATGGCACCCAGGCGCGACACAATAGCCTCGGCCGAAATGCGGCGGAAGTCGAAGCGCTGGCAGCGCGAGTGGATGGTTTCGGGCACCTTCTGTGGATCGGTGGTGGCCAGGATGAACACCACGTGACTCGGCGGTTCTTCCAGCGTTTTCAGCAGCGCATTGAACGCCGCCGTGGATAGCATGTGAACCTCGTCGATGATATAAATCTTGTAGCGCCCGCGCGTGGGGGCGAACTGCACGCGGCCGATAATTTCCTCGCGCACGTTCTCCACGCCGGTGCGCGACGCGGCGTCCAGCTCGTAAACATCCGGATGCTCGCCGTTGGCAATCATCACGCAGTCGTCGCACGTGCCGTCCGGTTCGGGCGTGGGGCCGTGCTCGCACAGAAGCGCCTTGGCCAGCAGGCGTGCCGTGGTGGTTTTGCCCGTGCCGCGCGGGCCCGTGAACAGGTAGGCGTGACTCACCTTGTCCTGCTCAATGGCGTTTTTGATGGTGCGTTCGATATGCTCCTGGCCAACGACATCCTCGAATATCTGCGGCCGGTATTTGCGATAAAGTGCCTCTGACATGCAAGTCGCCTATTCTTCCCCAGGGCGTATTTCTTCTTGGCATAGTGTAGCCCACCTTGCGCGCCTGCGGGCGGCTCGTCGCAACCCGCGCAGAACTTCTACGCGGCACACGGCGCATAAAAACTACGACCGGCATCGTTGCCAACACCGGTCGCGGTTACAAACGAGAAAGGCCTGACCACCCGGTGCGTTATTCTTCCACGCGCTTCGACTCGCTGTCGTTCGACGCGTTCTGCTTGTTTTTGTGCGCATTCATGGCGGCTTTCACTGCGCCTATGATGGCCGGCGCCACGGACACCGCCACAATGCCCAACACGATAACTTCGAAGTGATCCTGCACGAACGGGATGCCACCAAAGAAGTAACCCACCAGCACAAACAGGCTTACCCACGACACGCCACCAATGACGTTAAACAGCGTGAACTTGCCGAAGTTCATATGGCCCGTACCAGCAATGAACGGGGCAAACGTGCGGAAAAACGGCATGAAGCGCGTGATGACAATGGTGAGACCACCGTATTTCTGGAAGAAGTGGTCGAGCTTGGCCATGCGCTCCGGCGTGAGCGCCTTCACGCGGCCCGAGTCGATGATGCGCGCGCCAAAGAACCGCGCGATCCAGTAGTTCGACGTATTTCCCAAGATGGCGGCCACGTAGAAGATGATGAGGGTGGCCCAGACGTTGAGCCCGCCGCCATCGGCCGAGAACACGCCCGCCGCGAACAGCAGCGAGTCGCCCGGCAAAAACGGGAAGAAGACCAGTCCGGTTTCTACGAACACAATAAGGAACAATGGTGAATACACCCACACCGGGCCGAGCGCAATAATCCACCCCGCAATAGCCCCACGCGGATCGGAAAGCAGGTTAACAAAGAAGTTGATGATATCCATAGTGTCCTTGGTCCGACCTGTAATACAAAAGTATCCCGGATAGGCAGGGGCGCTCGCCAGCGGTCCCTTATGGCTGCTTCCTCCCGGACCTGACCAGGTTCGGAACATGGCGCCGCCCCGGCCCATCCGAGATACTTATCGTGCATGTTCGCGCATGCGAATTATTAGTATAGACGATGCCGGCCTCTCATGCCCCACCCCGCCCGCACGGGCAACCAAAAGCACACAGTCAACCGTCAAATTTTACGCAGGCTTTACACGCGTGCACGCGGACAGCGGCTTGCAAGTTCGGCGATAAAGACCGCTTCATCTTCGACAGACACCATAAAATCTTCCACATCGTTTTCTATCATGACGCCCTGCAGCGAGCCGGCCCAGCCCTGCGTATTGAGCGCGTTGCGCTTGGGATAAACCGCGGTGATAAAACGATAATCGAGCGTGCGCTTGCGCAAGCCAAAAATGACGCACAGATCGTGTTCGTGCAATTCAACGTAACTGCGCTTGAACGGTGCCAGCAGAAATACTTCAAGCCCAAGCAATAGCGCAAAGGCAATCCCGCCAACAATGGCAAAAATAAGCCAGCCAGACTCAGCCCCGTGCGCCGCGAACACGAACGTGGGGATGAGGCTCACTACGCAGAGAAGCCCCAGCACCACCGCAACAACAATCCACCCCCGGTCAACTGTTCCCTGAAACTGCATACTTATTCCTCCCCCACTTCGGAAGACCCGGCAACCCCCGGCTCAAGGCTGATGCTTTGGCGAAGGCCGTTGACGCCGGATGATGCTGCGATGTTGGCAACCGCTGAGATTTCATCCAAAGAAATAGCCGAATCGCTGGCAAGCCATCGCCGATAGATCGCAAACAGCCCCGCGACAAAAAATGACACGCAGTAACTGACATACGGCCTCGCATGCGTCAGATCGAGCCGATCTTCTTCGATGAGTGCTTCGGTGAGCGCTGCCTCAATTTTCTCAAGCATTTCCTCGGCCGTAATGTGCTTATACATCTTCCGCGTGCGCAGCAAATCCGGCGCAGGGCCGGCGCTCAAACTGAAGAAAAGATCGGTCACATCTACCGTGTTGCGGTCAAAAAACGATCCTTCACGCAGCAAACGAACGAAGGTTTCGGCCTTTTCGCGCACGATGGCATCTGCCACGGCGTCCACGGTTTCGTAATGTAGGTAAAACGTTTTGCGATCAATATCAGCTTCGCGCGCTATAGCCGTTACGGTGATTTTGTGAAAGTCCTGCTCTTCAATCAAGCGCAGGAAAGCATCGCGAATGGCTTTTTCCGTACGAACAAAGCGTCTATCACGCGTTTTGTCGCGCGCAGCAGGCTTTTGAGGGAGCGGGCTCTTGCCTTCGTGAACATCGCTCATGACGTGCGCCCCACCTTCTTGCGTTCTGTGGCATACACCGCATTTGACACCATACTGGCAATTGCCGCCTCTCACTTACTCACTATAATCAACAAAAGAGAATTATTCAACAGATGATTACTATTTTACGCAGCTAAGGGAGGCACATCATGAAAGCAACCGAGCAGGTGAAACGCGCTGCGCTTAACAAAACCATGGACTATTTGCTGGAAGACCCCGAACCGCGCCTGACGAAAATCATGGACATGCTGGATAAGGTCGCGCCGGCCAACCTGTTCCCCAGCCAGCGCGCTGCTTTCCGCACCGCTATTGAGCAACAGAATAACTGGTATCAGCTAATCACGCGCGTGCTTGACCTGAATCCCGCCCTCCGCGACGACATGCTTAAGACGTTTGTGGTCGATGCGAACATGATGGCCTGGTCCAAGCAGGAGCAAATGCGCGATAAGTACGCCTGTAACATTCCGTGGGCCATCCTCATGGACCCGACGAGCGCCTGCAACTTGCACTGCACTGGCTGCTGGGCTGCCGAATATGGGCACCAGTTGAATCTGACACTCGATGAGCTAGACAGCATCATCCATCAGGGCAAAGAGCTGGGCACACACGTGTACATTTACACTGGTGGCGAGCCCCTCGTGCGCAAACGCGACCTCATGGCACTGTGCGAGCAGCACCCCGACTGCGCTTTCTTGTCGTTTACGAACGCCACACTTATTGACGAAGAGTTTTGCCAGGACATGCTGCGTGTGAAGAACTTCATCCCCGCCATCAGCGTGGAAGGGTTCGAGGAAGCCACCGACGGACGGCGCGGCGAGGGCACCTATGCGAAGGTGGGCCAGGCCATGCGGCTGCTCAAGCAGCACGGGCTGCCTTTCGGCGTGTCCTGCTGCTTCACCAGCGCCAACGCCGATTCCATTGCGTCTGAGGAATTTTTCGACTGGATGATTGACCAGGGCGCCCTGTTCGCATGGATTTTCACGTACATGCCCGTTGGCGTGGACGCGCCGGTGGAACTTATGGTGCGGCCGGAGCAGCGCGAGCACCTGTACCGGTTCGTGCGCGAAATGCGCGGGAAGAAGCCGCTTTTCACGCTTGATTTCCAAAATGACGGCGAGTTTGTGGGCGGATGCATCGCCGGCGGGCGGCGCTACCTGCACATCAACGCCGCCGGCGACGTGGAGCCGTGCGTTTTTGCGCATTACGCGAACGCGAACATCCGCGAGGTGTCGCTGCTGGACGCGTTGCGCTCGCCGCTTTTTATGGCCTACTACGAGGGCCAGCCCTTCAACGATAACCTGCTGCGCCCCTGCCCCTTCTTGGAGAATCAGGGTGTTCTGGCCGATATGGTGGAGGCAACGGGAGCACACTCGACCGACCTGCAGAAACAGGAAAGCGCGCGCGAGTTGTGCGACAAGTGCACGCGCTCGGTTGAGCAGTGGGCGCCGGTAGCTGAGCGCATTTGGACCGACCCCACCGACCCCCAGTACAAGCTGCGCCACGACCCGGGCCAGGGCATGGCCGAAACCGACAAGCACAAATTCGAACGGCTTGGCCGCGAGCGCACGGCGGTAGAAGCGAAGGACGAAAACGAGTCCGCCGCTTAGCGGTGGTGTTTGTTGCAGGAAGAAAAGGAGCCCGCCGAAATTGGCGGGCTCCTTGTTGTTTTACCTGATGTTTATGCGATTCCACCTGCGAGGTTACAGCGTGCGCAGGTTCACTTCCTTGAGCTGGCGGCCCGTCACAGCGCTGGGGGCGCCGGTCATGGGGTCGGACGCACTGCTGGTCTTCGGGAAGGCTATGACGTCGCGGATGGACGCCTTGCCACCTAGCAACATGACCAAACGGTCGAGACCAAGCGCGATACCGCCGTGCGGCGGAGCGCCCAGTTCAAGCGCATGAATGAGGTGGCCGAACTTCTCGTCGATTTCCTCGTCGGTGAGGCCGCACACGCGCAGCACGCGGCGCTGCTCTTCGGCGTTATGGATACGAATGGTGCCGCCGCCCACTTCGAAACCATCCATGACCAGGTCATACGAGTAGCTACCACACTCAAGCGGAGCGCTCTCAATCTTGTCGAGGTCCTCGTCCAGCACGTGCGTGAAGGGATGGTGCTCGGCGGCATACTTCTTCTCGTCCTCGTCGTACTTGAACATGGGGAAGTTCACCACCCAAAGCAGCTGGTGACCCTCGCGCGGCACGTTCAGCGCCTCGGCCATGTGCAGACGTAGCGCGGAAAGCACGGCGTTGGCAACCGCAGGCTTGTCGGCCGCGAACAGCAGCAGGTCGCCCGGCTCCACATCCATGGCTTCCTTCAGCGCGGCAAATTCCTCGTCCGAGAAGAACTTGATGATGGGGCTCTTCTCCTTGCCGTCAGTGGTGAACGCGATCCAGGCCATGCCCTTCGCGCCGTTCTCCGCCGCGATGTCGGCCAGCTTCTCCACGTCGCCGCGGCTCCAGTCGCCCGCGCCCTTCGCGTTGATGGCTTTCACCACGCCGCCGGACTGCGCCACGCTGGAAAACACCTTGAAGCCCGTGTCCTTCACGATATCGGTGATGTCTTTGAGTTCCATGCCGAAGCGCGTGTCGGGACGGTCGTTGCCAAAGCGCTCCATGGCCTCGGCGTACTGCATGCGCTGCAGCGGGAATTCGTGATCGACGCCCACGGCCTTCAGGGTTTCAGCCATGACGTCCTCCATGAGGTTCATGACGTCCTCGCCCTGCACGAAGCCCATCTCAATGTCCACCTGCGTGAACTCGGGCTGGCGGTCGGCGCGCAGGTCCTCGTCGCGGAAGCAGCGGGCAATCTGGTAGTAGCGCTCGATGCCGGCCACCATGAGCATCTGCTTGAACTGCTGCGGGCTTTGCGGCAACGCGTAGAAGCGACCCGGGTTCGGACGCGACGGCACAATGTAGTCGCGCGCACCTTCGGGCGTGGAATTCGCCAGGATGGGTGTTTCCACCTCAAGGAAGCCGCGCTCGTTCAGCGCGGTGCGCATGGCTTGGGCCACCTTGTGGCGCAGGTGTAGGGCCTCGAACATCTCAGGACGACGAATGTCCAGGTAACGCCACTTCATGCGCGTGGTTTCGTCTGTCTCGATGCCGTCTTCAATGGCAAACGGCGGCGTGACAGAGGTGTTCAACACCTCGACCGACTTCGCTAGCACCTCAATCTCACCCGTTGCCATGTTCGGGTTCACGGCATCGGCACCGCGTTCGCGCACCGTGCCGGCTACTTTAAGCACGTACTCGCGGCCCAGGTGCTCGGCCTTCTCGAAGTCCTCCGCGCTCACGCAGTCGGGATCAACGACCACCTGCGTGTAGCCCGCGCGGTCGCGCAGGTCGATGAAGATAAGACCGCCGTGGTCGCGGTTGTGCCACGCCCAGCCCGTGAGCACGACCTCGCGCCCCACGTCCTCGCGGCGCAGCTCGCCGCACGTGGCGGTGTGCATGCAGTATTCGTTCATGAAGTCCGTCATGGTATTTCCTTGCTCCTTGGCACGCTATCAGTATCCGCCGCACCTTCGAGGCGGCGAACGTCACTCAAACTTGGTTATTGTACTGCATGCGGGAGTGCGAGTTGAAATTCATTTGCCCTTTTCATGCAAAATGCGCGGCACTCAGAATTCGTCATCAAGATACACGCAGTTCACCCCATTATCCAAGCAGAGATTCTGCAACTTCCTATCCAACGTAAACAACGTCGCCGCCTTGCGACGCGTCAGCAGCATATAATACAAATCATAGGCAGAGTGCTGGAGGCGAATGGACTCAGACACAACCTCTGCCCAAAGATCCTCATCGTCATTGAACTCGTCTACCAGCTCACTCGCTTGCTCTCCCAAAGTGAGAGCTGCATCGCTAGAAATATAGCCTCCACGTGCATATTTACTTACTACATTAGCAAGTTCATACGTAAAGAGTTTCGGGGCCATCACCTGTTCGCCATCACCCATAAACGTCATTAATGCAGCGCCATCCTTAGTGCCGCGAGCAATCTCGACAGCCGCATTACAATCCAAAACGATCATGCCAAAGCCTCCTCATCGTACGGCAGGCCGAGGATATCGCTTATTTGACGGTCACGCTCTCTTCGCCCTTCATGAATGATTTCCACTGCGCTGGGCATGTCATCAGGAAACTTTGTCTTGTTTGCCTCAATCCGCGCAAACAGATCCTTGCGCTTCTTGATGCGCGCCACGCGGGCAGCCTCAGAGTCGTACTCGAATATCCGCGCTTTCGGTGCGATGCGACAAAACTTTTCACTATTCTGGCCATGACCAGCTTTTTCATCAAGCATCTGCTCCACGGCCACGATAGTCTGTTGGGCTATGCTGCGATGCTGACTGGCAGCGTAATCTTTCAGTTGCTCATACAGATCATCAGGGAAATCGCGCACCTGCAAGGCCGGCATAGTGAACCTCCTGGTTCGTCGTATTTCGCATGCATGCAGTATACATGTTTTTTACCTTTTATGCAAGGTGGCCGTGAATATGAGCGGTAGAGTGATATATGCGGTGTTGAGGCTGAGGTGTGGTGAGGCAAGGTTATCGTCAATCCCAGCGGGACATCTGGACATACAAAAATCGGGCCGGAAGTTACTTCCGGCCCGATTGAATTTCCGTGGTGGAGATGATGGGATTCGAACCCACGACCCCCACGTTGCGAACGTGATGCTCTCCCAGCTGAGCTACATCCCCACGGGTTTGTGCGCCTTCGCGCGAGGTCTTATTTTGCCGGTAATGGGCGCATTTGTCAAATGACGCTTCAAAATGTTCACAGAAAGGGGCGGAAGGGGGTTACGAAGATGTGCAAGAATGCCCTCGCTCGCGGATATCTACTCTTCATAGTCATCTTCTCCGATAATGACTACGACACCTCCGTAACCCTCCTCGCCGTCTTTCTCGTACGTCAGAATGTCGCCCGGCTGGCACTCGAGCACCTCACAAATGGTCTCCAACGTGGAGAATCGCAGCGCCCTGACCTTGCCCGTTTTAATGTGGGACAGGTTGACGTTTGTAATACCAACTTTCTCCGCCAGCTCATTCAGCGTCAAGTTATGCTGCTTCATCAGAATGTCGAGGTTCAGAACTATTCCCATGGCCTGCGCCTAGACTGATTCGTCTGAGAATTCTTGCAAAAGCACGCCGTATTTGAAAACAAAAGAGAAAGCGAAAACAACAGCTGCAGCAATAATAGGAGCAACGTCAATAGCCACAATTGCGCTACCTTCTGCCATTGCTCCAGCTTGTGCGGACAACCATCCCAGTCTTAGGACAGATGAGTTCAAAGTAATAACAAATTCTAATACAGCATAAAGTAAAAGCATTCCAGATATTATTCTCAGTCTTCCGACTTGGCTCATAGTAAATGGAGACAATCCTTTTGCTGCATCCGAAAAAATTCGTATAAGTGTCACACATATTGCAGCAATAATAAGGGCATGAAGCACATATAAAATCACACCGGACACACTAACAAAATTTGCACTATTAAATGAGTCTGCTGAAGCCATTGTGAAAATCATTACCGCTATTGATACAGCCCACCATATGCACAGCAGAATAAAAATTATTTTCATTAATCCGCTTATCCATTTACAAACTCGGTTCACACGTATCAAAGAGTTTTCGGTTTCTATATCTTTTTCATCAGGCATAACCGTTCCTTTACTCTATTTACCTAAGCAGTAAATAATATAGGCAGTTCAGATGCCCTTACGCATGAAATAAAAGGCCTTTTTGAAAAAGGCCTTTCAATACCTATTTGGCATTTTGTTACATTACACGCCAATAGCTAAACAAATGCCACCATTAAAACCGATAGGGTAGCAGATCGAACGCGGTTCAGCTTCACTGTAAAACAGCATCTTGTGCACCTCCTTTCGCTTGATCGAGGGCGGCGTTCATGGCCGCACCTAATGCGTCGTAGAACTCCATGGTCATCGCGCAGTAGGAGTCTTTCGACTCCAGACTGCCCGATGCGAATAGCGAGCGGGCTCTGCAGCCTCCCCCGCAAATTCGTTTGTAGCGACACGCCGAGCAGCCCTCGAAGCCGTCGACATCCATCGCGCGAAACCGCGCCGACACCGGGCTTTCCAGCGCTTCGGTCAGCGAACCGGTGAACACGTTACCCATAGCCAACTCCGGTCGATGTAACATGTGGCACGGGTACACGGTGCCATCAGCAGCAACACTCACGCCGCGAAATCCTGCACCGCAGGTGCGCTTCACCGTGAGGTTCACCCCCACAGGAGCGTCCATGGCGGGGATGGGTTTGCCGTCATCCAGCGTGAGCAGGCTACGGCCGAGGGTGCGCAGGGCATCCTCGTGGGGCAGCAGCGCCGCCAATTCATCATCGGGAGCGCAGGTCAAAAGGCTGAAATTCAGCGAGGCTCCCAAATCCTTCGACAGGCGCACGTAATCTTTCAGATCATCAATATTCTTGGCATGCACCGTGGGGATAATATGTGCCGGAATGCCAACCCTCTGCACGGCGCACACCGCTTCCACCAGCTCATCGAAGCGCTGATCTTGGCGAATGTAGGCCGGCGCCGTCGACGAGCAGCCATCAAACGAAACGGACACGCAATCGACATGCGGCGCCAGCGCCTCAAGCGCGGCGGGCGTGATGCACGTGCCGTTCGACAGCACCGTTACCGACGCGATGCCGCACGCGCGCTTCGCGTACTCCACAATCGCGGGCAGGTCGTCGCGCAAAAACGGCTCGCCACCCGAAATGACCAGTGAAGCAAGGCCCGCCCCAGCAAGTTCGTCCAGCGCATGCTGAATCTGCTCCAAGGGCGCATCGTCCAAACAATTGCGCTGCTCATCAAGCGAATAGCAGCCAACACAGTTCAAATTACAGCGCTGCGTCACATGCAGATACGCGCTCAACACCGCATCCGCCGGCTTTTCGCTGCTAAAGAAACCCCCGCGCTCCAAATGATCGAGCAACGCCGCATCCACAGCAGCAATAGCGGCAGCATCCACGTCTTCGTGCAGCATACGGCCACATACGGCCGCTCCCTCGGGCGTCAGGCCGATCACATAACCCGTGTTCAGATTGCCAACCAGGGGAATGCCAGCAAAATCAAAAGCGACCACCTGGTCACCAAATCTCATGGAGCCTCCTCACACAGCATTCTCAAAAACAAGATGCCAAAACATCAACTAAATTTCCTACTTATTTAGTCATTATTTTAACCCTTTACCGCACCGCTGTCGATATCAGGAAGAACCCGAGGTGTTGAATATATGCTGTTTCCCTATTCTTATCCTCCATCACAACGCGACAAGTTTTACTTTTTTATCGAATAATGTAAAAACTGGTATGGTAAAGTAGTCCGAGCAACACCAAAGTGCCGGTTCGCCGTCGATAGTTTCACGAACGCGCAAATGGCCTCCTCACTCGGAAAGGGGCGACTATCATGAAGTTCCGCATTGATGGGGGGGGGGGGGGGGGGGGGGGGGGGGGGGGGGGGGGGGGGGGGGGGGGGGGGGGGGGGGGGGGGGGGGGGGGGG
>NZ_JASJEU010000006.1:0-102803 GCF_030077735.1 Gordonibacter faecis
CGCCGACGACGAAGCGGACGACGATGACGAGAGCGGTGAAGAAGACGAAGACGCCACCCCCCCCCGCAGCAGGTCGGGACCGTGTCGTGTCATTCATCGATCCGGTAAACCGAAACCTCATCAAAGGGAAAGCGACTCTATCGACATGTCCGTCCAGATCACACCCGAGCACGAACGTTTCGAGCATGCGTATTTGAGCGACACCATAGGCTCCCTCTTCTCGCTGACTACCACACCCGAAGAGACGGTATGCCTGCGCGACGAGCTTTTGCACGCTGTTGCTGAAAGTGCAGCAGCCGCCCGGCAAGCCCTGGCTTCAAACTCCAACCAGGCGTCTCCTTCGGAACATGCCGAAAGCCCTTCTTCGCCACCCCTTCCCTAAGGGCTGAATCTCCCCCATAGCAGCGCGCGCCCTGCCGACACATCGGCAGGGCGCGCTTTCCGCTTCGGGCGTCTATTTTGCTGCTGCGCGCTGCTTCACGCATCACGTGCGCGTTCGGATGTGTGGTGCCGTATACTGTGGAGCCATGAAAACCGCCGGAGAAAATTACGGAATCGAAGATGTCATTCCGCTTGAAGACACGGTCCAAACCCTTGGGCCGGATGAGCGTGGCATGGTGACGGAACTTTTCTACGCGTTCAACACCGTTGTCACGCTGCAGGCGTTTGGCGACGAAGCTGTGTGCCGCGCCGCGTTTGCCGAAGCGCGCGGTGCCTGCCGCACGTTTGAGCGCCGCTACTCGCGCACGCTTCCTCACTCAGACATCGCACGGATCAACGCGGCAGGCGGTGCGCCTGTCGCCATTGCGCGCGACACCGCTGAGCTGTTGCGTGCGGCTCAAGGCTACTGCGCCGACAGCGAGGGGTGCTTTGACATTACGGTGGGACCGCTCGTTCGCCTCTGGGATTTCCACGAGGGCATTGTGCCCACGCAGGCGCGCATCGACGAGGCACTCGCGCATGTGGACTGGCGCGCGCTGCGCGTATGGGAAGAGCCGCTGGGTGCGAACCTGCGCGAAGGTGGGCATGAAGGTGCACCTATGCAGGCGTTTGCCCAGCTGAGCGACCCGGAGGCCGCCGTCGATGTCGGCGGCATCGCGAAAGGGTGGATTGCCGATAGGCTCACCGAACTGCTAGCGGCGCACAGGTTGGACGCGTTCATCGTGAATTTGGGCGGCAATGTGGCAGCCCACGGCCAAAAGCCAGACGGCTCCCCGTGGCGCATTGGACTGCAAGACCCGCACAACAAAGAGGGCGTTGTTGGCTCCGTGGCTGTGCGCAACGCCTCTGCCGTGACCAGCGGTATCTACGAGCGCTACTTCACACACAACGGGCAGCGCTACCACCACATTCTCAACCCGCAAACGGGCTACCCCGCAGACACCGATGCCGCCGGCGCCACCGTGGTTGCGCAGCGCTCCCTCGACGCAGAGGGCTATTCCACCACCCTCCTTGCGCTCGGCATCGAACGCGGCATCGCCTTCGCACGAAAGCACCCAGCCATCCTCGCGGCCTACTTCGTCGACAACGAAGGCACGGTTCACGAGACATAACGGGCCCGTTTATCTTTATTGTATCTAGCCACCGACCCATTCAAACAAACAAAACGGGCACCGCGTGATGTGCGGTGCCCGTTCGTTTAGCGCTATGGCCTTTCGGTTTAAGAAAGCACCGTTTCCTCTTCGAGGCTTTCCTCGAGGGGGGCCTGGTCGGCCAGGGGGTTCTCGGGGACGAAGGGCTCGAACAGGGGCTCGCCGTTCTGCGACAGCTCAACCATGCCCGTGAGAACATCGACGTACTGGTAGGACTGACGGGCGGTGCGTCCGCGCTTGCGGTCGACCTCCATGATGAACAGCTGGGGGTGCACCTGCATGAGAACGCCTTCGCTCTCGACAATTTTCGAGCGTCCCATGTTGGCGCGCACTTTCAGGCGTTGACCGACGAAGTCGTCTAACGTATCATGGATGGAGTCGACGATTTTTGCTTGTTTCGCTAAATCCATGCTCACTCTTTCTCGCGTGTGCCGTTATACAGAAATCACAAAGCGGCATTATACCACCTCGGTCAAGTCTCTACAGAATCTGCACGGATATGTTACTTTTCGCTAACCATAAGTCGGTGGCAGGTTATTCGGCGTGTGTTTGAGGTAGAGCGTGGCGAAGAGAACGCGGCGGGTTTCCTAGCTTTCGAATGCGCTCAGGGCACGGCCAAGGCAAATGAATTCCTCGAGGTTGAGCGTTTCCCCCCGACGTGTGGGGTCGATGCCTGCTTGTTCGAAGAGCCGGGGCAGTTCAGCGGCAATGCGCGCGCCCTCTGCGCCGCGAGCGGCAAAGTACGTCTTGCAGGAATTCGACAGCGTCTTGCGGCGGTTCGCGAAACCTGCCTCGGCCATACGACAGGTGGCTTGCATCTCTTCGGGAGAAAGCGGCGTACCCGCATCGTCCCAGGCAGCACGCCTGTTGAGGCGCAACACGGCACTTTCCACACGCGGCGGCGGGAAGAAGTTGCCGGGACCCACGGCGAAACGACCAGCAGGTTCAGCAAACAGGCGCAACTTCACCGTATAGGCGCCGTAGTTCTTGGAACCGGGCGTTGCCGCCATGCGATCGGCCACCTCTTTTTGCACCATGACCGTCGCGCTGGTAATACTGGGGAAGTGTTCGAAGTAATCGAGCACCACGGTGGCAGCCACGGCGTAGGGCAGGTTGGCCACCAACTTAGTAGGCTCATACGGAAGGTCAGCGGTCGTCAAATCAAGCGCATCTTTTTCAACGAGCGTGAAGCGGTCGGCCCATGGCGTAAGCGTTTCAGCAAGCACGGCGGGCAGATCGGGGTCGCGCTCAACCGAGGTCACCTGGCTCACATGCTTAAGCAGCGCAACGGTGAGCGTGCCAATACCCGGACCCACTTCCAGCACACGGTCGGTGGGACCCGCTTCCGCCAGCGCAACAATCTTTTGCAGAATGGCATCGTTGATCAGGAAGTTTTGCCCGAGCGAATACTTCGTCGTGAGGCCATGCGCCTCCAGCACTGCGCGTGTGGCAGTGGGGCTTGCGAGAGGCGAAAGCTTATCCACGGCGCTTGCCGTTCCGCTTCGCGCCGCTCGCACCAGAATTTTTGTTGGAGCGCCCCTGCTTGGAGCTGCCGCCCTGCTGCGTGCCTCCCTGTCGGGGACGACTCTCCCCCTTCGCCGGAGACGAAGACGGCTTGTTTGTCTTGTGTCCCTTCGCGGCTTTGCCCCCGGGAGACACGCTCAGCACAGGGCGCGACGAAGCGGCCGATGCCTGCTCAGGAACCTCATCGCGCGAACGCGCTGGCGTCTCGCTACTGCCCGCATCGCGGCTATCTGCTTCCCCCAACAGGTGTTCCTCAGCCTCGGCCACGATCTCGCCGTCTTCGTCAATCTTGCCGACCCAGTCCAGCACGCGTTCAAGTTGAAAGCCCGCGCCGGCCAGCGCCGAGCGCACGATGCCTACCAGGGGGTCGAAGCCGTGCGGATCGCCGCCTTCGCCCACCACGTGCAGCGTGGCTGGGCGCTTGGGACGCGTGCGCGCTGGCGTCCAAAAATACGGCTGCAGACGATCGAGGAGGGCTTTCAGCTGCGCCGGAGGCCCGGCGAAGTACACCGGCGACACCACTACCAGCTCATCCGCAGCGTCAATCAGTTCGTACACGTCCGCCATATCGTCATCAATGGCACAGCGGCCGGGTTCGCCCTCCGCCGGCGCCTCGCTATAACGACAGGAATCGCAACCCGAACAGGGCTGCACCTCCAGCATGGACACCGGCGCAAGCGCCACCTCATCAGCGGGATACTCTTCGATGCAGGCCTCAAACAGCATATCAGCCAGAGCTGCACTTCGGCCGTTTGGGCGCGGGGATCCCACAATGATCAGGCGATTCATATCGGTTACTACTCCTTATAGTTCGTCGGTGGCCGCGTCAGGAACCGCATCAGCAGCACCGCACGGTGACTCGTCACCCTGAACGGCATCAAACGCCGCCGCGTAAAACGACGCAGCGGCCTCGCGCTGCCAGGCCGTCGGCTCGCGATCCAGCAAATCACGCGCGTTCCCCCTGATCGTACGCAGGAAGTCGGCGCGTTCCACACCCGGAGCACACCCGCGCACCTCGGCCAGCCGCTCAGCCGTGAACACCACGTGCTCGGGCCCGCACATCATTCCCCGCAACGGCTCAGGCGTCATGTAGGGCGCATCCGTCTCGGTGAGCAGGCGATTCAGCGGCACCTGCCTAGCCGCCTCGCGCGTCTCATCGGCTTTCTTAAAGGTGAGCGGCCCGCCAAATGCCACGTAGCAACCAGCCTCCACCCACGGCTCCAGCGTCTCCCAATCCAGGTTGAAGCAGTGCAGCAGCGTACCCGCCTCCGGCCATCCCTCTTCGCGCATAATGGCCAGCGCCTCGTCATGCGCCTCACGCACATGCAGAATCACCGGCATCCCACACTCTTTTGCCACCTGCAGCTGACGGCGAAACGCCCGACGCTGATCGTCACGCGGCGAGAAGTCGTAATGAAAGTCCAGCCCAATCTCACCCACCGCTGCCACGCGCGAGTCGGCCAGCCGCTCGCGCAGCGTAGCTTCAAGCGCGTCGTCGTAGTGCTTGGCGTTATGCGGGTGACACCCCGTTGCAATGCGAACCCGCGGCACGCGCGGGCAGGGCGTTCCTCAACACCGATGAACAAGCTGACCGATGTTCACTCCGGCCGCGTGTTCCCACTCCCCTAGCTGGTCAAACGTGACCGCGCCATCTTCGTACACATCCGAAATGGTGCACACGAACACCACGCCATTCGCCGCCGCTCGAGCCAGCGACAGCGCCGGATCGGGCAAAAGCTGCAGGTGCGTGTGCGTGTCAGCCACGGGCGCCTCCAACGTGGGCGCGTCCACGATGTCCCACTTGTCGTGCTTGCGCTTGCGGTGGAATAGGGTGTCGCGAAAAACCGGCTCGTCGAATGAGGGCATGACAGGCTACCTCTCTATTCCATGCTGAGGTCCACCGCGTCCATGTCCAGGCGCGGGAACAGGGGGTCGCCAATTTCCACCTGGTTGCCGGAGGGCAGCTGGCCCCAAGCGGTAGCAGCCTCGATGTCGGCCACGTCCGTCACCGCACCCAGGCTCAGACGGCGGAACACCTCGGCCGACGTGTTGGGCATGAGCGGTGCCATATACAGCGCGATAATGCGGATGGCCTCAAGCGCGTTATAGATAACTTCGGCCAGTTCCCCTGCCGTTTCCTCGCTCTTCGCGAGGTTCCACGGGGCGCTTTCCTCAACGTACAGGTTCACGCGACTGGCCAACTTCTGCACCGCAGCGGCCGCGCGCGTGAAGTCGGCGGCACTCAGGGCGGCATCGTATTCCGCATACAGCTCGTCGGAAATGGCGCGCAGCGGGTTCTCCTTCGCCAGCACGTCGGCGGGCACCTCCGGCACCTGCGAGTCGAAGTACTTCTTCGTCATGTTGAACACGCGGCTGCACAGGTTTCCCCAGGTGTTGGCCAAGTCGGCATTGTACACCTGCACCATGCGCTCCAGCGAGATGGAGCCGTCCGCGCCAAACTGCACGTCGCTCATAAAGTAGTACCGATACGCGTCCACACCGAACACGCGCACGAGGTCGGCGGGCTTGAGCGCATTGCCCTTCGACTTCGACATTTTCTCGCCCTTGGTGAGCAAGAAGCCGTGGCCGAACACAGTGTGCGTGATGGGCATCCCCGCCGCCATGAGCATGGCCGGCCAGATGACGCAGTGGAAGCGTGTGATGTCCTTGCCCACAAAGTGGTACTGCATGGGCCAACGGCGGTCGAACTCGCCGGCGCGTTCGCCCTCGTCAGCGTAGCCGATGCCCGTGAGGTAGGCCAACAGTGCGTCGGCCCACACGTAGGCCACATGGCCCTCGTCAAACGGCAGCGGCACGCCCCAGTCGAAGGTGGAGCGGCTGATGGAGAGGTCCTTCAGGCCGCTTTTTACGAACGAGACGATTTCGTTCTTGCGCGTCTCGGGGCGGATGAACTCAGGGTTCTCCTCGTAGAACTTCAGCAGTGGCTCCTGGAACTCGGACAGTTTGAAGAACCAGTTTTCTTCGCCGCCGGCCTTCTGAACAGGGCGCTTGCAGTCGGGGCACACGAGTTCGCCCTCGTCATTCTTTTCGAGGTCGCTTTCGGCGTAGTAAGTTTCCTCATGCACGCAGTACCAGCCTTCGTAGCTGCCCTTGTAGCACCAGCCCTTGTCGTACAGGTCCTGCCAGAACTTCCGCACGGAGCGCGCGTGGCGCGGCTCGGTGGTGCGCACGAAATCGGTATAGGTGATGCCGAGCATGTCCCACGCTTCGCGGAACGCCGGCTCCATGGAGTCGCACCAGTCCTGCGGCGTCATGCCTTTGTCGGCCGCCGTGTCGGCCACCTTCTGGCCGTGCTCGTCCATGCCCGTGACGAACGCGACGTCGTAACCGTTCATGCGCTGGTAGCGCGCCACGGTGTCGGCCGCGATGGTGGTGTAGGCGGTACCCAGGTGCGGGGCCGCATTGACGTAGTAGATGGGCGTGGTGAACGAGTAAGTTCCCTTTGACATGGTGCTTTCCTTTGCTCGGGGCCGCGGAGCGAATGGTGCGCCGTCGACCAATGGGGCGCGACTCGCGGATGATACGGCGCGCAACAGTAACCCGCCCATTCTACCACTCCCCCACCCCCACAAACCCCCCACCACCCCCGTCCGCGAATGTTCCACGGGTGACAGCACCACGAACTTTGCCACCATGCTGGACGCTTCGTGAACGCTTGCAATAAAGCTATTTCTTACGCTCTATTAACGTACATATTTATAGCGCTTTTATGGTACACTACGGTCGAAAGAAAGGAGTACGCATGACTATGAACACTGTGAGTGTAGCGGAGGCACGTGCCAACTTTTCGAAAATCGGTGAAGCCATCAACCGGACCGGAAATCCTGTCACGGTATTCAAACACTCGAAACCCTACCTTGTCATCATGCCCGCCGCACACAAAGAGCCAAACGCCGAAACCCGCGCAGCAATGGCAGATGCAGAACAAATCATTTCCGACCCCAACCGCTCTCACTATTCTTCCTTCGAAGATCTCATGGCAGCGCTCGACAACGAGGAAGACTAATGCTTGATGCGGACTTCACGCCAGCATTCAACCGAGACCGAAAGAAATGCAAGAAAAAGCATTGGGATGGGAGCGGGCTCAACGAAGCAATCAAGGCAGTGATGGAGTCTGACACGCAAGCAATTCCAAGCCGCTTCAACGACCACGCGCTTTCGGGGAACATGCAGGGCTATCGCGAACTCCATGTGGGAGGCCGCAAAAGCGACTGGCTCCTCATCTATAAAGTAGAGGGAAACGTAGCCGTATTCGTCCGAAGCGGAACCCACGACGAATTGTACTGACACTATTGAAAGCCGTAACAAAAAGTTACCTTTACAGGTACCTGCCTTTCCGCAAACAAAAGTGTGACGCGCTTTCGCGCTAGCTAATACGCCATGAGTTTTCTCGCATTCCTTACCTTACGACGCGGGCTGACTTGGAGGCGAGATCTTACAAGAGGTATAACCTCCGTAGGAGCGTTCCCCAGAGCGCGCCTTTCGCGCGAAGTGCAAAACGCAGGTCAAGGTTGATTTCTCCGCCTTCGGCGGAGAGGGCGCTTCGTGAAGCGCCCCTACGAAGGTTACCTTTTTAGTTAGGTTTATTGTACATGGAAAAGCCCTCGTCATAGTGGTAGGGAGGGCGACCATCTCTTGGCATATTTGCCAGCGCGAAGCGCGTCACACTTTTGTGAAGCGGGACTTTTGTGACAGTCCCGTTGTGATTCAATTTTTCACTCGAAATAAAAAAGGTCTTCGAATTTTTTGTCGAGGGCTATGCAGAGGACGAGGGCTAACTTTGCGGTGGGATTGAACAGGCCTGTTTCTATGGATGAGATGGTTTGGCGCGACACACCTACCAGGCGGGCCAGTTCTGTTTGGGAAAGTCCTGCTTCGGCGCGAGCGGCTTTGAGGCGGTTCTTCAGCTCAAGCTCGCCATCGTTGTCGTGCACGTTATCGAAGCCAAATGAGGGCATCTTTATCATGGCGCGGCCTTACATCGTTGCCATAATATAGTTGACAGCAAAGGTGATGGCACCAAACGCGGCCAGTGCGCCGAAGAACAGGCCGCTCTTCATACGGTACTGGTAGAACTGCCAAAAGCCCATGGCCGCAACGCCCGACAGCATGATGGCACCGCCCTGGCTGGTATCGAGGCCGCGAAAGAGATTCCAAAGAAACAGCACCAGCCACATGCCCAGCATCGCAGCGATAAACACTGTGCTCTGGCGCTGATTAAGAATGCGGAAGCGCTCGTCAACCACCTGATTGTCCTTACGATTCTTCTCGAGGATCTCATTCTTGTCCATACCCAACCCCCTTCGTGTGCCAAGTTTTCTTGTCATAGTGCCAAGTATACTTGGCATTCTCGGGAAACACAAGGGGTGCGGGATGGCGACGGGGTGGTGTGGGGTGAACATGGGGAGCCTTGGTGAAGGGGAACCTGGTATCATCGGAGTATGAAACACATCGACGACAGAGCGAACGAAGCCTCAACATCCAAGAGCGCAGCATCTAAGTATGCATCGTCCAATGGTGTGGCACCCGACGCCGCTGCTTCCCCCGCTTCCGCCCCCGCGCAGCCGCGGCGGCGGTGGCCGCGGCGGGTGGCCATCGTGCTCACTACCTTGGCTGTGCTCCTGTTCGTGTGCGCGGCAGCGTTTCTCGTGTACGCGAGCGACTACTACCACGCTGGCACGTCCGCACAGGCCGCGCTCACTTCCACACCAGAAATTCCCGTCGCCCAGGGCGACGGCTTCGTGGCATTCGGCGACCCGGACGCCTCCGCCGGCATCGTGCTGTACCCGGGCGCCAAGGTTGAATACACCGCCTATGCCCCGCTTGCTCGCGAACTGGCCAAACAGGGCTACTTCACCGTTATCACGGAGATGCCCTTCAACTTCGCGTTCTTCGGCATTGACGCGGCCGACCGCGTGCGAGACGCGTATCCCCAGGTGAAAAGCTGGTGGGTGGGCGGCCATTCCCTCGGTGGCTCCATGGCGGCGCAGTACGCGGCCACCCATGCAAGCGACCCCGCGCTGGCGGGCCTCGTGCTTTTGGGCGCGTACACCGCAAGCGATCTTTCGGCCACCGACCTGGGCATCATCTCCGTATATGGCTCGAACGACCAGGTGCTCAACCGCAGCAAGATGGCGGACAGCGCACCCCTCCTTCCCCCCGACGCGCGCACGGTAGAAATTCCCGGTGGCAACCACGCCCTCTTCGGTGATTACGGCGCCCAAAGCGGCGACGGCGTGGCCACCATCACCCACACCGACCAGCAGCTAAAAACCGCCAGCATCGTCGACGCCTACCTCACCGCGCGCGAAAACCCGAACCCCACCGCCCTTCCTGCGGCGGCGTAAGAATACGGCCGCCTTGCCGCCCGTGCCATTTCTCACCATCTCATGACACCTAATCTTAAGGAATATGTTGGTTCGCCAACGCACGGACGCCACCGCGCTACGCCCCCTATACTAACCAGCAGCAATGGCCGTAGGAAAAAGGAGCATGGGATGACGAAACCGTCTCGCCCGATCGCCGTCGTCGCGGCTTCGTGCGCGGCGTTCCTCCTGGTAACGCTCTTCTTCATTCAGGTGCGCTTCATCGCAGGCACGCTCAACCTGCTTCCCCTTCCGCACGCCACGGCAGAAGCTGCCGAAAACCCTCTTACAACCAGCACTAACGGCAACACCGTGCAGGCCGAATACTGCAGTGAGGCAATTGCCGCTAACAACTTCGGTAACCCCACCGGACGTACGTCAACCAGCCTCACGCTGAACGATGCCTGGTTCGACACCAGCCCCTATTCCTACAACCACTCCCTGGCCACCAGTTGTGCCGTACTCAGCGCCGTCTGTAACTCGGAATCGCGTTTTTATAGCAGCGACGGCGCTGAGTACCCCTATGCCGAACGCGCGCTGGGGGCGCTCGGCTTCAGCCACGTGCGCACGGAGTCGTACGCGCTGCGCAGTACGGTGGTTGACCAGGTGGGAGCCTTGATGAACGGCACACACAACTCAGCGGCCTACACGTTTGCCCAAAAGCCGCTCGACGCGGCGAACGCCGACACGCTGGTGTTCGTGGGCGTGCGCGGCACGTATGGTGCTGAATGGGTCAGCAACTTTTCCTTCCTTGATCCGTCGGGGGAAGATATTGATCACGCAGGCTACCTCACGGCCGAGCAGGAAGTACTCACGGCGCTGCAAGCCTACCTGAGCGACATCGGCGCAAACCCTGCTCACACGCGCATTCTTATCACCGGTCACAGCCGCGGCGGCGCCATTGCCAACTTGCTGGCCGCCGAACTGGTTGACCGCTCAAGCACATCCCTCGCTCTTGCGCCCGCTGACGGCGTGTATGCCTACACGTTTGCCGCGCCGGGCTCAACCCGCGCCGAAACGCGCGATGCCGCCGCCTACAAAGGCATCTTCAACGTGGTGAACCCCGCCGACCTCGTGCCGCAGCTACCGCTTGCGGCCTGGGGTTATGGTCGCTACGGCACCACGGTGGAACTGCCGAGCGCAACCGACGAGCGCTTCGCCGATTCGTTCGCCACCATGCAGCAGGCGTACTTGGAGAACACGGGGTACCTCGATACGTGCAGCGTCGACACGCTGGCGTCCCTCGATTCGTTTGAAGAGCGCGCGGCGCAAAGCCTGCCGACGGCTGACAGTTTCCTATCTCCGCTTGGCATTGTTGCAGCGGCGGGCGAACTTGCCTACCTCGACTGGGGCGAGGCCCTGGTAGCGCACTATCCCGACACCTATATCGCCTGGATGCAGGCGCTTGATCCTGCGGCACTGTCGTTCGTGCACACCGTGTAGGCGACGAGCGACGAGCGGCACGCGGCACGCGGGCTTAGCGCAGTTTCGCACGCCGCTCGCGCCAGTCGGGCATATAGGTGTCCATGAGATCCTGAAAGCGCGGCCCATGCCCGCGTTCGCGCAGGTGACAGAGCTCATGTACCACCACATACTCCAAGCATTCAGGCGGATACAGCGCTAGGCGCACGTTGATACAGATGCGCCCCGTGGCCGGCTGGCAACTACCCCAACGGCTGGTCATGTTGCGATACGCCAGCTTACCCGCCTTCACGCCCATGATGGGCTCCCACGCTTTCACCAGCACGGGCACGCACGCCTCAACGACGGCACGCCACTCCGCCACCTGGGCGGGGTCGGCAGCGGCCGCTTCGGCACGCGGTGAGGTGGCAATATCTGCGCGCTTCGCGTCAATCCACGCGCGCTTTTGGCGTACAAACGAGGCGGCGGACTGGGCAGATACGTGCGGCGGTGCCGATACCTCCACCGTGCCGTCGGGCGCTTTCACGCGCAGGTTCAGGTTCTTCACGCGCTTGTGCACCAGGCGCACGGGCAAGCCGTCCACCTCTATCTCGCTCACACCCAACACCGTGCCGCGCCCGCGGGCTGAGCGCCGCCGCGCCAACACCTCAACGCGCGCCGCATCCTCGCGCCCGGCAGCCACGCCGCGTTCGCCTCCGCTACCCTTCACCCGAGCCACCTCACACCTGAAGGGCCAGCTCATAGGCCGCATTGCGCGCAATGCCAAACTCGTCAGCCAACGCGCGCGCGATGTCCTTCTTCGACGCACCCGCAGTGCGCAACTCAGCCGCACGCATGCGAGCTGCATCGGCAGCATCCTCGGCCGCAGCAGCATCCTCCGCCGCGTTCGGGCCGTCTACTACCACCACAATCTCGCCCTTCACGCCGCGTCCGTCACCCGCTTCGGCCACGCGCCGCGCAAATTCGTCGCGCACCTCACCCACTGCGCCGCGCACCACTTCCTCGTGCAGCTTCGTGAGCTCGCGACATACCGCCACCTCGCGCTGCGGGAACGCCTCAGCCAGCGCCTCCAGGGCACTTACCAGGCGGTTCGGACTCTCATAAAACACGAGCGCCGCATCCAGTGCGCGCACACTTTCCAGAAGCGCCCTCCGCTCAACATCCTTGCGGGGCAGAAAGCCACCGAAGTAGAAGCGCGGGTTGTCGCACCCGCTCGCCACATATGCCGCGGCCACCGCAGTCGGCCCCGGCAACACTTCCACCGCAGCGCCCGCTTCGCGCGCGGCCCGCACCAGGCGCAAGCCCGGGTCCGACACGCCCGGCATACCCGCATCCGAGCAGTACACCACCACTTCACCATCAAGCACGCGCCCCACAATACCGGCCGCGCGGTCGCCTATGAGCGCCTCATCCAACCGCTCAAGCCGCTTCCCTATCCCAAACGCGGCCAGAAGCCGACCCGTCACGCGCGTGTCCTCCGCGCACACCACATCAGCCGCGCGCAACGCCGTGAGCGCACGCTCGGTTATGTCTCCCAAATTCCCCAAGGGCGTGGGGCATATCACCAGCTTACCGGGCACATTTGCCTCCCCGTATTCACTCATCGTCCGCGCCGCATGAACACAACTGCCACAACTACCGCAATCAGCGCCACCGCAACGAGTGCCACCACCAGAAACAGCACCGGGCTATCCCCCGTGCAGGCCAGGCCACCCTGAACGCCTTCCATATTCGCCTCATCTTCACGTGCCGAACAGTGTATGCTCACATTGTCCGCCATCGCCCTCCCATTGGCAAACCCTCACGCTTTCGCCCGCTCGCCCCTGCCCCTCGCCTTTCGTCCCCGCACCCCCACAAGCGGCACATGAAAACCTTCTCTTTCCTCTTCATTCACAGCGAGTCAGATAAGATAGTGACCGGGGGTGTGCTATCCTGATTCTCGCAGAATAGCCCCTACGTAATAGCACACAAGAGACCCTATGCAGCATATGAGTGATACCGAATTCGAACGAACCTGCACCCTTATCTCCCGTGTGCTCGGACTTGAGATGAGGGCTAAACGTGTTCTGCTTGAATGCCGCCTCACCCGCGAGCGCGAGCGCCTTGAGCTGCCCTCATTTACTGCCTACCTCAACCTCATTGAAAGCGGCGCGAACCCGCGCGCGTTCCAGCGATTTGTCGACCTTGTTACCACCCACTACACCTACTTCATGCGCGAAAGTTCGCAGTTCTCGTTCCTGGAACACGTGGCGTTTCCCGAGCTGGAACAGCGCATTCCCGAGCGCCCGTGGAAAATCCTCTGCGCCGGCTGCTCTACGGGCGAAGAAGCCTACACACTTTCCATGCTTGTGGAAGAGTACAGCCGCTCCCGCAGCCTACCCCCAGTCACCATCCGCGCGATTGACGTGTCCGAACCCGCACTGGAGGCGGCCCGCCGCGGCATCTATTCCGCGTCACACATTGACAAGGTGCCCCTTCTCTGGAAGTCGCTCTACTTTTCTCGCGAAGGGGAGCAATTCCGCGTCGTCCAAAGCATACGCAATCGCATAACGTTCCAAAGCGCGAAGCTGGGCGACGCCAACGCACTCAGAGGATCCTACGACCTCATCATGTGCCGCAATGTACTTATTTACTTCACGCAAGATGCGAAAGAGCGGGCTCTCAATCAGCTCCATCGACACCTTGAGCCGCAGGGTTTTCTCGTGCTCGGCCATGCGGAAATTGCACGAGATCGCGAAAAGTTCACCTACGAAGGCAATTCGATCTATCGAAAGCAGGAGGCATCCATCCGATGAAGCAACGCTTTAAGAATATGAGTATCGGCACTATGATCATGCTGTCCTATGTCGTTGTCATGGTGCTGTTCATCACGTCGGCTGGTGTCGCGTTCTACGCCATCCACTCCAACGCCGCCATGACCAGCGAGTTTTACCAGCGCCCCTTCCAAGTGACGAAGTCGTCCATGCAGTTGCGCAGCGCCATCGAGCAAACCGCCAACTGCCTCGGCCAGCTGGTCGATGAGAGCGCCAGCGCGCAGCAGACCAAAAATCTTGCCGCTATCGAGCAGTACAGCGAAGCGCGCAACCAGGAGTTCGCCTTCATATCCAACACGTTCACCGCCGACCCAGCTCTGCTGGAGCGTTTCTCCGAGGCAAACGACAAGCTGGTCGCCGTCCGCGACAAGGTGCTCACGGCCGTTAAGCAGGGCGATTACGAGCGCGCCTCAAACCTGTACACCGACGATTACCTCCCCCAAAAGGAAACGACGTCCGGCTTGGCGGACGACATTGTGGACACCGCGAATTCCGTCGCCACCACCTTCGTGCAGACCTCTCAGGAACTGGAAATCAAGACGGTGGTCATTGTGGGCGTTGGAGCCCTGATCACGCTTTTGTTGGTGGTTCTCATGTGGCGCGCGCTCGCACGCGCTATCACCAAGCCGACGCTGGCCATGCAGGCAGCCGCCCAGCGCATCGCTCAAGGTGACCTCACGGCTTCCGTCGAATACGAGTCGGAAAACGAACTGGGCGCCGTGGCCGCCTCTATCAACCAAACTGCACGCTCTTTGCACAACACTCTGGACAAGATTGGCGAGGCGGTCGAACAGGTGACGCGCTCGTCGTCACAAATGTCCGACGGCGCGCAATCCATCGCCCAGGGCTCGGCGGAACAGGCCATGTCCATTGAAGAGCTGGCCACGAACGTGCAAAACATCGACCAAGTGGTGAGCGAAAACACCGAAAGCGTGCTGGTGGCCAACAACAGCACCACCGACGTCCTAGCCGCCGTGGCCGACGGAAACGACCATATCACGCGAACCGCGCAGATAATCGACCAGATCAAGCGCAATACCGAGAACATTTCCCAGCTGGCCAACAACATTGAAGACATCTCATTCCAAACCAATATCCTGGCCCTGAACGCCTCGGTTGAGGCGGCGCGCGCAGGAGAAGCCGGGCGCGGGTTCTCCATTGTGGCCGAGGAAATCAGGCGGCTGGCCGCTCAGGTGAGCGACGCATCCAAGGAAGCCGACACGCTCGCCGACCACACCATTTCCGGCATTCAAACCAGCTCGGCCATGATCGACGAAGCCGTGCGCAACATGACGGGCGCGGTGGAGGCCACCGAAAACGTGAAAGCCATGATGTCGAGCATCGCCGAAACCTCCACGCAGCAGCAGGAAGCCGTCGCGCAAATTCGCGAAAGCATGGATAGGCTTTCCGACGTCGTGCAGGAGAACTCGGCCTCCGCCGAAGAGAGCGCCGTTATTGCGGAGGAACTGTCTTCCCAGGCTGAAGAGCTGCAACACCTTATGGATCGGTTCAATCGCGGCGAGGATGAGCACGCCCGATGACCGCCACGCACTCATTCCCCGCATCCGCACACGTCCCCACACCCGCACCCGCGGAGCAGGCGAACTCCTTAGCGCAGCTGCACGAGGAAAACGCGCGCCTGCACAAGGAGAACGCCCGGCTGCGCGAGGAACTAACCTTTTTGCGCGGCCTCGCCTTTCGCGATCAGCTGACCGGCCTCTACAGCCGCCGCTACCTGACCGAGTACCTGGAGCGAGAAATTGAAGAACGGTCGGTCGAAACATCGGTTGTGCTGGCGTTGTGCGACATCGACGACTTCAAAAACATCAACGACGCGCGGGGACATCGCGCAGGTGACATCACCATCGTCTGCATCGCCGACATTCTGGACGACCTCGCTGCAGATCAGCCGGTCATTCGTTGGGGAGGCGAAGAGCTGCTCATCGTGCTGTTCTCCATGGGAACTTCCGAAGCACTGCGTCTGTGCGAGAAAATACGCGCGCAGGTGGCCTCCTACCGCATCAACGATGGCTACGGCGAGTTTTCCTGCACGCTGACGTTTGGCGTGGGTGCATTCGATTCGCAATACACCTTCGCGGAAAATTTCGCCCGCATCGACCGCGCGCTGTACCGCGGAAAAGAAACGGGCAAGAACTGCTGCATCTTAGCGCTCCCCGCCGCCCACGAAGAGGAACGCTAGTATGAGGTATCCCGAGCTCATAGCGCAGGTCACCTTCAAGCCCAACTGCGATTTGGAAAACACCCGCGCCTCGCTTATCATCCGGCGTATCGCGCGTTTGTGCGAGCGGGTGTCGTGCTATCCCAACAATGTTGGCGGCGACACGGGAACCATTTCCTACCTGCGAGACCATGGGCTCTACGTGCGCTTTTGTTCGACCCAGCCCGAACAGGTGCTGCTGACCATCCGCAGTTCGTTCTACGTGGAAACGTGCACCCTCGTACACGACGCGGACGATATTCCGGTGTACGAGGCGCTGTTGTCAACGGCGGACGAGCACTGGACGCACGATGCTACGCGGCCCTCGCCGGCGTTCCAAAGCGGTGACGACAAGCGCAACAGCGAGTTGGTACGCCAGTTGCTTCACTTCGATGACGTGCGACGTCGGCTGCGCGCCTGCGCCTTACGACATCCTGAAGACCGCGAACTTGATGACGTGGCCTTTCTACAGGAAAAGACTGCCGACGAATTGCGCACCCTTGTTGCACGCTCGCGTATGCAGCCGTTCAAGTCAATTACCGCCTCGCTGCAATCCCTTACCACCTCGTATGCCACTCGGTTCAACGTGGAAGCGGAGCTTAAGGTAACCGCCACCGATCTGGAAGTTGACCAGAGCGTTCTCGGTTCGCTTGAAGAAATAATTAAGCGTCTGATCAGGGTTTATATACGTGAAAGCATCGAAAGCCCCGAGGAGCGGCGCGCGGCGGGTAAGCCAGCACGAGCCACCATTCACGTTTCGGTAGAAACCGACGGTGCCACGGTAATCTGTCGGTGCGAACATGATGGGCGCGCCTATCAAGCACAGGTGGCCGGCAAGCTTGCCCAAGAAAGAGGCCTGCTCACGCGCGACCTTTCAACCTACAGCGAAAGTGATATCGGCAGGATTGTTCTTATGCCCCATTTTCTGGCCGACAGCGAGGACCGCTTCGGCACAGCGTTTAAGATGAAGGAAATAAGCTCCATTCTGCACCAAAGCGGCGGGCATGGCAGCATCCGCAACACTGAACACGGAACTGTCGAAGTCTCGCTGTTTTTGCCAGTGCCGTTTATCGCGCTTGATGTGGCGCTTCTGAGATGTGGTACCAACGAGATAGCCATTCCTGCATTTCGGATTGAGCGCTTTGAGCGGTTCTGCGCCGAGCACGTCCACGCGCCGCAAGACAGTACGAGCAAAACGCCAAAGGAGAATAGCTTTAGCTACCAAAGCGAAAACGGTACGAGCTACCCTCTTATCAATGCCGAGAATTCGCCTCTGGGCGCCGCGCGTCCGCGGCTTGTTGGCTTCCTCAGTTGCCGTGAGGGCCATGCCGCCCTACTCATCGACGAAGCCGACGGGTACGAACACGTGGTGGTGCACCCCCTGCCGCGCACGCTTGAACGTGAGGTGACAGGTGTAAACAGCATGGGGTTCGCCCTGCTCGCCGACGGGTCGCCGCGGCTGGTGCTCAACGTGGTGCTGATGATTGCCGCGTTGAAAGGTGGTGTTGTAGATGCGTGATAATGAACGCCGCCTCGCCTGGATCGAAAGCCTTATTGGCGCGAGGCCCAACCTGGTGCCGCGCTCAAACGTGGTAACCGTTTCCTCTGATCACGGGCCGCTTGCCCTTCCTTTTGCCTTCATCGAAGAAATCGTTCCCGGCTCCTCTCTGCGTCCGTTCGCCTTTCTTCCGGCGTGGTTTTGCGGAACGGTAGCCAGGGGAGTTGACCTGTATCCGGTTCTCAACCTGGGAGGCGCACCGCAGGCACGGACGAGTATCGCCCTCGTGAGCCATGACGAGCGCGCTTGCGGCTTTCGTTTTTCTGGTGCGCCGCAGGTCGTTGACCTGGACACCGTGGGTGCCGTGACCAACCTTGCGGAAGGGGAAATCCCTCTGCCGTTTCCGCTGAGTGCTTCCAAGCGCTTCGAGGGGCCAGCGGGACCCACGCTATTGCTTGACGTGCCCGCCACCCTGCGCGCGCTCTGCGAGGCGTAAGACCGACACTCGGCCGTTACCGTTTCGGAACCGTTCGCTAACGACCGCGCGTCCCGGCGCGCGGCGCCTTCCTCTGGGCCTATCATCGCACGAACTAACCCACACTTTCAGGAAAAGGAAGGCCCGCCCATGACTTCAGAATCTTCCGTCCGCGCCTCTGCCACACCTGCCGCACCGCGCCCCTACGACGGTCTGGATAAGCTTTTTGTTGCCGGCACCTGGCGCGATGGTGGCAGCGGTGAAACCACCCCCGACGTGAACCCCTACAATCAGAACATCTTGGCTGAGCACGTGCTGGCCGACCGCCACGATCTGGACGAAGCGTACGCAGCCGCCGCACGCGCCCAACACGAGTGGGCCGCCGCTGCGCCCGCCGAGCGCGCGAACGTGTTGGCCCGCGCCGTGCGCATCTTCGACGAACGCCGCGAGGAACTGATTGGCTGGTGCCAGCGCGAATCGGGCAGCGTCCGCGCAAAAGCCGAGTTCGAGGTGAGCGCCGCGCGCGATATTACTGCGGAGGCCGCGTCGTTCCCCTACCGCATGGACGGCGACATTTTCGGCTCCGACATACCGCACAAGGAAAACCGCGTCTACCGCCAGCCACTGGGCGTGGTGGGTGTCATCAGCCCGTGGAACTTCCCCATGAATTTGTCGAACCGCTCGGTGGCCACGGCTCTGGGCTGCGGAAACACGGTGGTATTGAAGCCCGCCAGCGACACGCCTATCACGGGCGGCCTGCTTCTGGCAAAGATTTACGAAGAAGCGGGCTTGCCGGCTGGCGCGCTGTCGGTGCTGGTGGGACGCGGCAGTGTCATTGGCGATTACTTCGTGGAGCACCCCGTGCCGAAACTCATCACGTTCACGGGTTCCACGGCCGTCGGTCGCGGCATCGCCGCCAAGACAGTCGCGGGAACACGCATCAAGCGCGTGGCACTGGAGCTGGGCGGCAACTGCCCCTTGGTGGTGCTTGACGATGCCGACGTGGAACGCGCCGTAGATATCGCCATCATCGGACGCTTTTTACACCAGGGGCAAATCTGCATGAGCACGAACCGCATTATTGTGGACGCCTCGATAGCGAACGCCTTCACTGAACGCTTTGTGGAGCGCGCGAGCAACCTGGTGTGCGGCGACCCGCTGGATCCGGCCACCAACATTGGTCCTATCATCAACGAATCCCAGCTCAACGGCCTGTTGGACAAGGTAAAGCGCGCCGAAGAGCAAGGTGCCCGCGTGCTTCTGCACGGCGAGCCGGAAGGCCTCGTGCTGCCGCCCGTGGTGTTTGGCGACGTGGACCCCATCTGGGACATCGCCCTACAAGAAAGCTTCGGCCCGCTGGCACCCATCATCGTGACACACGGAGAGGACGAAGCGCTCGAGTGTGCAAACATGAGCGACTACGGGCTGTCATCGGCCGTGGTGGGTGGCGACGTGGAGCGCGCGACCGCCTTCGCCTTGAAGATTGACGCCGGCATGACCCACGTGAACGACATGTCCGTGGCCGACGAGCGTCACGTGCCCTTCGGCGGCGAGAAGAACTCGGGACTCGGCCGTTTCAACGGCCGCTGGATCCTTGAAGAAATGACCCGCACCCACTGGACCAGCATCCAACACGCCCCCCACCCCTACCCGTTCTAGGAGGTTACCTGGTCAAGCGCGGCTGCGAACTCCATGGGGTGCTCGAAGTGGATATCATGTCCACTTTTGATGCGCACGGTTTCGCAGTCGCGCACCAGCTCTTGCACGTGCGCGGCATCTTCGTCCGTGTTTGCGGCGTAAAGCAGGCCGTCTTCGCCATAGTTTGTTTCAGCCTTCAGATACACCGTGGGACATTCGATGCGAGCAAGCAGATCTACCTGGTCAACGTCCACGAAAAACGTACCCGTGTAGAACGCCTCGCTGAAGCGCGGGTCAAACGCGTCGAAGAAGTACATGCCGCGCACCCAGTCCCGGGGCACCCACGAAAGCGTCACGTGGCCGGTGGGGTTCACGGCGCGCTCGGCCGCCGTCCATTCGGCAATCCTTGGCTGCAAGCCTCCGAACAGGCCAAACAGGTAGCTGTGCTGCGCGTAGTACACGGCGTAGTCGTCCACTTCGTCCTGGTTGAGGAACGCGTGGGTCACCTCAAAGCCGTCTTTCCACGCAAAGCAGCCGGGAGGCGCCTGCATTTCTTCGGGTGTCACGTGGAAGAACGGTGGGTCCTCAAGCAGGCACCCTGTGACGCGTTCGGCATCGTTCGCCGCAAGCCACGCCGCGATGATGCCACCCGATGAATGGCCCGACACTGCGTAGGGCTCGCCTATCACCTGCGTGGCGAACGCCTTCAGCGCCGCGCCCTGAGCGTTGAGTGAATAGAGCGCCGGGTCATGCGCCGACTCGCCGTGACCAAAGCAATCGACGGCAAACACGTGGTAGCGCGTTGCCAGATCGGGCAGCACCCGCGCGTAGTCTTCCCACTGCATGCCTTGGCCGTGCACCAGCAGCACGGCCGGCCCGTTGTTGGGGCCCTCGGCGTAGTTCACAGTTGCGCCATCAATCGCAGCCTGGTGCTCCATGAAGCCGGCGGCCTGCGCTTTTGCGAGGTCGCGCTCCTCTCCGTGCCGGTTGCCATCTACGTACACGGCCAGCGCGATGGCCGCCGCCGCAATCGCCACCACAACTACGATGCCCACTGCCATGGCAACCTTCTTTCCCCTGCCGCTCCCCTTGCCTTTGCCCATTGCGAGCCCCCTTCCGCCCGCCGGGAGGGGCGGGGTCAGCCGTTCAAATGTGCACGCATCGCTTCGATGCGCTCCATGAAGTCGTCAGCCTTCATCAGGGCGAGGCCTTGATCTTCGTCGCCCAGCACCAGCAGCGCGTCGCCCGGCATGATGCCGAACAGCTCGCGCGCCTGCTTCGGGATAACAATCTGCCCGCGCTCACCCACCGTCACAGTGCCGAACAGGTGCTTTCCCCGTGGTGGCATGGGCAGCCCCGTGCCGCGCGCATCGTAGGCCACCAGCGCGTCAAGCGACACGTCGAGCGCCGCAGCCAGCGCACCCGCGTTTGCCAGGTCGGGCGACGTTTCGCCGGTCTCCCACTTCGTCACCGTCTGCCGCGACACACCCAGCCGCTCCGCCAACTGCTCCTGCGTAAGGCCCAGCATCTTGCGCCTACTCTGAATGTTCTGACCAATCATGTTTTTCATACTCCCAACAAACCCATAGTACCCCGCCAACCAGCCCCACACCACCAACCAATCATGGCATGAGAAACGTATTTTGTCGCGTTTGATTTACAAAATGAAACGACTCCCGCAATCACGATACTTGCCGAAGCCTTAATCCTTCAAGGCGGAAATAGGGTGACGGGAGTCTCTTGCTTGTCTCTTACGTGAAAATGCACGCCTATTGAGCAAATTTGCTCAATAGGCGCGTGGCGACTCTTCTCTGTCAGTCGATGAACAGGTCGGAGTGGAAGAATTCTTCCAGGGTTATGCCGAGGCCTTTGACGATTTTCTCAAGGTTGATGGCTGCCACGTTTCGTCTTCCCGTTTCTACTTCGCCGAAATAGGAACGGGACATGCCAATGAGGTTCGCGAACGCCTCTTGGCTCAGCCCTTGGTCCATGCGCAGCTCTTTGATGCGCAGGCCAATCTTGCATCGGATGTCATAGGTGCGCACGAGGCCTCCTTTCGCCCACCCATGATTTACGATGCACCGATATAAGTTGACCCGCTATAAGCGGCTATCCGGCAGCGGGCACCGTATGCGAGCGATTTACGGAAACCGGCAAGAACGGGCGGAAGAAGTGGGCGAAAAAGAAGGAGGCCCGGCGGCCTCCTTCTTTTTCGTGTTTACGCCTCTTTGGTCTCTATCTCCAGTTTACCAAGCTTGTCTTGGCGGGCGTGAGGTCGCCCGGCGTCGACGAAGCGGTCGCGCTCGGCTTTCGCCTCGGCCTCCTTGTCGGCGAGGTTCGCCTTCGCCACACTAATCATCAGTTTGATGCGGTTGAGCTGGTTCACCTCGGACGCGCCGGGGTCGTAGTCCACGGCCACAATGTTGCTATCCGGATAGCGGCGGCGCAGCTCCTTGATGACGGCCTTGCCCACCACGTGGTTCGGCAGGCACGCGAAGGGCTGCGTGCACACCACGTTCGGCGCGCCGGTGCGAATAAGTTCCACCATCTCGGCCGTGAGCAGCCAGCCCTCGCCCATCGAGTTGCACAAGGACAGGATTTCACTCGCGTATTCGGCCAACTCGTAGATATCCGCCGGCGGCTCAAAGCGGCTCGACGTGGCAAGCGCCTTCGTCACCGGTGCACGCAGTTTCGCAATGGCCCAAAGCCCTATGCGGCTGCCGATGGCGCCCTTCGCCGAACGCCCGAGCGGGTCTTTCTGGAAAATGCCGCCCGCAATGCCGAACAGAAAGAACTCGGCCAGGCCGGGCACCACGGCCTCGCAGCCTTCGCGCTCGATCACGTCAACAATCTGGTTGTTCGCCGTCGGGTGGAACTTCACGAGGATCTCACCCACCACACCCACGCGCGGCTTCGTGCCTTCACCTTGCAGCGGCAGCGTGTCGAAGTCTTCCACGATGCGGCGCGCCGTGTCTTTGAATATGCGGCGTTTGAGGCCCTGGCGTAGTTGACCCTTGCACACGGCCATCCAGTGATCGAACAGGCGGTTAGCGCTGCCTGGCTCCAGTTCATAGGGGCGCGTGCGGTAGAGCGCCATCATGAGCAGGTCGCCGTAGAAGATGGCGTAGGCCGCCTGCAGCAGCATGGCAGGCGTCACCTTGAAGCCGGGGTTGCTCTCGCCGAGGTCCTTGAACGACAGCGCGATCACGGGGATGTGCGACAGCCCCACCGCGGCCAGCGCCTTGCGGATGAGCGAGATATAGTTGGTGGCGCGGCAGCCGCCGCCCGTTTGGGTGATGATGACGGCCAGCTTGTCGGTGTCGTAGCGACCGCTCATGACCGCTTCCATAATTTGGCCTGTGACCAGGATAGACGGGTAGCAAATGTCGTTGTTCACGTACTTGAGGCCCGCGTCCACCGCGCCGTGGTCCACCGACGGCAACAGCTCCAAGTTGTAGCCGTTGCGCGCGAAAATGTCGATAAGCAGCTCGAAGTGGATCGGTGCCATCTGCGGACAGAGAATGGTGTAGCCCGCATCCTTCATCTCCTGCGTGAACACGGCGCGCGGGAATTCGGTGGTGGCACCTTCGCGCTGGCGGAAGCGCTCAATCACCTCGGGCGCGGCCTTTTCCGTGAACGTTTCGGGCGTGGCACCCGCCACTTTTTCGGCGATGGAGGCCTCGGTGTCGCCCGTGCGCACGTCAACGGCGGCCTCGGGCGTGGCTTCAAACGTTGCGGGGTCGAATGTCATCGCCGGGCAGCCGCGTGGCATGAGTTCGGATTCGGCCCGGTCATCGGCCTGATCCTTGAGCGCGGCCAACAGGCTACGCACGCGAATGCGCGCCGCACCGAGGTTCGACACCTCGTCAATCTTGAGGACGGTGTACACCTTCCCCGCCGCTTCGAGAATTTCCTGCACCTGGTCGGTGGTGAGCGCATCCAAGCCGCAGCCGAAGCTGTTGAGCTGAATGAGATCGAGGTCGGCGCGCTCGGTGGCCACCTTGGCGGCGGCGTAGAGGCGTGTGTGGTACATCCACTGGTCCACGAGGCGAATGGGGCGCTCAAGCGTGCCCAGGTGAGCGACCGAATCTTCCGTGAGCACGGCCAGACCGAAGCTGGTCAAAAGCTCGGGGATGGCGTGGTTGATCTCGGGGTCGTTGTGGTACGGGCGGCCCGCCAGCACAATGCCGTGCGTGCCGGTGGCCTCCATCCAGGCGAGCGTTTCCTCGCCCTTCGCGCGGATGTCGCGCTTGAAGGCCTCGTCTTCGGCCCAGGCGGCCTCCACGGCGGCGTCCACTTCGGCCTGCGTCGGCGCACCAGCCGCGCCCATGAGTTCGGGATGCGCCTCAATCAGTTCCACATACAGGCGCTTCTTCAGGTGATCCTTTTGGTCGTAGGGCAGCCAGGGGTTGAGGAACTGCGTCGGCGAATCGCGCAGCTCGTCGATGTTCAGGCGCAGCGCCTCGGGGTAGCTGGCCACAATGGGGCAGTTGAAGTGGTTGCCGGCGCCTTCGTCTTCCTGGCGCTCCCACTTGCTGCACGGGAACCAGATGAAATCCGGGTGCTTGTCCAGCAGGTTCATAATGTGGCCGTGGCTGAGTTTGGCCGGGTAGCACACCGATTCGCTCGGCATAGACTCGATGCCCGCCTCGTAGGTTTTCTTCGTGGACGGATCGGACAACACCACGCGCCACCCCAGCTTCGTGAAGAATGTGAACCAGAACGGGTAGTTTTCGTACAGGTTGAGCGCGCGCGGGATACCCACGGTTCCGCGCGGGGCGGCCTCGGCGGGCAGCGGCTCGTACACGTCGAACAGGCGCTGGCTCTTGTATTCGAAGAGGTTGGGCACTGTGCTCTTGTTCTCGTCGAACGTGCCCGCGCCCTTTTCGCAGCGATTGCCCGTGATGAAGCGGCGGTGCTTGCCGGTAACGTCATCTTTGCCGAAATCATTCACGGTGAGCAGGCAATGGTTTTCGCACGCCTTGCAGCGCACCGTCTTATGGGTAGGTGAGAGAGCTGCAAGTTGCTCGAGCGAGAGCAGATTGGAGGTGACTTTACCTGTGGGACGGGCGGCATCCTCCGGGGCTTCGCTCAGAAGCTCCGCAGCCTTCGCTCCACCCCGCAGGATGCCGCCCTGGTTCGTTGTTGAGTCAACCTGTGTGTCTGTATCAGCACGAGCAGCTTGCTGCTGGGTGAGGGGGGTCAACCTGCGAACTTCATCGTGGTAGCGGTCGCGCGCGAGCAGGGCGGCGCCGAAGGCACCCATGTTGCCGGCAATGTCCGGGCGCACGGCGTTGACCTCGGACAACTGCTCGAACGCGCGCAGCACAGCGTCGTTTAAGAACGTGCCGCCCTGCACGATGACCTTCGTGCCCACATCGTGCGGGTCACGAATCTTGATAACTTTGAAGAGCGCGTTCTTGATAACGGAGATGGCCAGGCCCGCGGCGATATCGCCCACGGTGGCGCCTTCCTTCTGCGCCTGCTTCACGCGGGAGTTCATGAACACGGTGCAGCGACTGCCCAGGTCAACGGGGCGCTCAGCCTCAATGGCGGTCTGGGCGAACTCAGCCACGTCCAGGTTCAGACCCGTGGCGAAGCTTTCGATGAAACTGCCACAGCCCGACGAGCACGCCTCGTTTAGCATGATGTGGTCGATCACGCCGTCCTTCACGCGCAGGCACTTCATGTCTTGGCCGCCAATGTCCAGGATGAACTCCACGCCCGGCAGCATTTCCTGCGCGCCGCGCAGGTGAGCCACCGTTTCGATTTCGCCTGAGTCCACGCGCAGGGCTTCCAGCAGCAGGTGCTCGCCGTAGCCCGTTACCGTGGCGTGACCGATGGTGACCAGCGGCTCGCCCGTTTCGGCATCCACCGGCATGGCGTTGTACAGGTTGGACAGCGCAGCGCGGGCGCAGCCCAGCACGTCGCCCTTGTTGCTGGCGTAGTGCGACCACAGAAGCGCGCCGTCCTCGCCGATGAGCGCAGCCTTGAACGTGGTGGAACCCGCGTCAATGCCCAGGTAGGCCACACCCGTGTAGTCCATGAGGTTGCTGCGACGCACGCATTCGCCGTCGTGGCGCTGCTTGAACTCGTTGTATTCGGCTTCGTTCGCGAACAGCGGGGCCAGGCGCACCACCTCGGAGCCCTGAATGTCGCCGAGGTTCTTCAGGCGGTCAAGCACGTCAGCCAAACGCTCAGACTTCACCGTGTCGCTGGTTGCGCCCGCCATGGCGCAGCCGCTGGCCACGAACAGGTGGGCGTTGTCGGGCACGATGATGTGCTCATCGTCCAGGTTGAGCGTTTCGTAGAAGCGTTTGCGCAGTTCAGGGAGATATTGCAAGGGGCCGCCGAGGAAGGCCACATGGCCGCGGATGGGGCGGCCACACGCGAGGCCGCTGATGGTTTGCGTCACAACCGACTGGAAGATGGAGGCCGCGATGTCCTCCTTGCGCGCGCCTTCGTTGAGCAGCGGTTGCACGTCGGTTTTGGCGAACACGCCACAGCGGCTGGCGATGGGATAAATAGTGGTCGCGCCCTGGGCCAGCACGTTGAGGCCGCCCGCATCGGTGTTCAGCAGTGACGCCATCTGGTCGATGAACGCGCCCGTGCCGCCGGCGCACGTGCCGTTCATGCGCTGCTCGATGCCCTGATCGAAGTAGATGATCTTCGCGTCCTCGCCGCCCAGCTCAATGGCCACGTCGGTGGCAGGGATGAACGTTTCCACGGCGGTTTTGGAGGCGATGACTTCCTGCACGAATTCCACGCCAAGCCACTGGGCCAGCAGAAGGCCGCCCGAACCCGTGATGGCAATGGTCATACGCTCGCCACCGAAATCGACGGCGGCTTCTTCCAGCACCTCCACGATGGTGGCACGCACGTCGGCGTGGTGGCGGCGGTAGACGGAGAACTTCACGTTGTGTGCGTCGTCCAAGATGGCCAGCTTCACCGTGGTGGAGCCGACGTCAATGCCGATATGCAGCGAACCTTCCGCGGCGGGTGCAGCCGCAGGCGCAACGGCCGGGGCAGCCGTCGCCGTCTCGGGCACCTTCGCCTTTGTGACCTGCGAGTTCTTCTGTTCGCTTTCGTTCATGGGCTCGTTCGCCATGACCTTCTCCTTCACGTGCTCTCGTGTGACTCGCCGACAGCCCCTTCGCCGTCGACGTTATAGGGTGATTGATTCGCCCGGCTTGATGAAGAACAGCCGCATGGCCACCAGGGCCATTTCCTCCGAGCTTTCTTGCATGCCCGTTTCTATCCAGCGCTCGATGACGCCGAGGTAGGCCGAGGCGAAAAACGCCACGTAGTAGCCCACGAACGGCGAGGGGTCGTTGCGGTAACGCTCATGCAAGATGGACTGGACGAGGTTCGTGCAGATGGAATCGCGCAGCCGCGGCCCGAAACGCACGTCGCCGCCGGGGCCGAGGACCGCGTGCAAAAAGTCGCCCTGTTCGCGCAGGTAGTCGAACAGTTCCACAAGGAACGGCAGCGGCTTTTTGCGCGCGCGGTACGTCAAAAGGCGACGCACGGTGAGTTCCTGCATCTGTTCTTGGAAGCGCTCAAGGTCGTCCATGACCTCGTCTTCAAGCGCTGCGAGCAGGGATTCCTTGTCGTGGAAGTGGTTGTAGAACGTGCCGCGGTTAAGGTCCGCGCGGGCACAGAGATCGTTCACGCTGAAGCCGTCAAAGCCGCGCTCTTCCATAAGCTCGATGAGCGCATCGCGCAGGGCTCGCTTCGAACGCGTAATACGGCGATCTTCGCTACACGGCTCCCCCACGTGCCGCGCCCGCTCAGGCGCGCACTTCACCGCAGAGGGCGCCATCGTCGTACGCGAGGCAAGTGAAACAGCCATAGTCCCCCAATTGAACACCCGGACCAATAATGAACAACCTGTCTAATAATGACCATTATAGCTGCTAAACCCCCAAAGAGCAACGCAGAACCAAACAACGAAACAACGAGTGATAGCAACAACCCTCTTCAAAACAATCAATTTTTAATCCATTAGTTGATTGAATGATTAAACTTCCAATGCTTAAAAAAGCAACGTTTCAAACACTTAACGATCGCAGCAACCAACGGCCGAAGCAGTTAACTTTCGAAACAAGCCTGGTCAACATCTAGTTAGTGAAGCCCCCCAACTGTCGCCGCAATAATACTCCCTCCCCCTGCGCCAAAATGTTTCACGTGAAACATGCGTTCGTGAAACATTCATCGCAAATAATTCGTTAAGAAACATTCGTTATGAATAATTCATTGCTGAAAATACGCCTCTTCCATTCGCTCTCATTTTTTTCACGCACGAAAAAGTGATTAACAAAATAACGCGTGACTAAAAAACGGATGACCGATGACTAAAAAAGGAATAACGAAAAAATCGTTGATCAAAAAATGAGTGGCGAAAAAGTTAATTGTCACCTTTAATTTATTCTTTCGTTGACAATGAGGGACGGGGGCTTCTACGCTAGGGAAGTCGGCGAGAAAGGGCAAAGATGGCAACGAAAGATCGGTTGTTACGGCTTTTGGAGAATCGGCGGGAGCGGTTCGTGTCGGGCGAGGTGCTGGCGCGTGAACTGGGCGTAAGCCGCAACGCAGTGTGGAAAGCCGTAGGATTGTTGCGAGCCGAGGGATACGCAGTTGAAGCGGTCACCAACCGTGGGTATCGGCTGGCGCAGGAAAACGACGTGCTGTCGCCGCAAAGCATCGAACACTTCTTACCCGAAGAACACCCCTTCACCATATCCGTGCGCAAGCGCGTGGACTCGACGAACGCCGAAGCACGCCGTCGCGCGCTTGAAGGCGCGCCCGAGGGCACCGTCGTGGTGGCCGAAGAGCAAACGGCCGGCCGCGGTCGCCGTGGCAAATCGTTTTTCTCGCCAGCGGAAACCGGGTTGTACTTAAGCGTGCTTCTGCGCCCCTCGCTGGCCGCTGATCAGGCACACTACCTCACGTGCGCCGCCGCCGTCGCAGGCGCGAGGGCCATCGAGCACGTCACCGGCCGCGCTGTGCTCATCAAGTGGGTGAACGACCTCTACTGCGACGGCCGAAAAGTCGCCGGCATTCTCACGGAAGGCGTCGTCGACATGGAGTCGGGGCTCCTTGATCACGCGGTGCTCGGCATCGGCATAAACGTGAAGCCGCCACACGAAGGCTTCCCCACCACTCTCGACGACACGGCAGGCACCGTGTGCGACGAACAGGTGGGTGCAATCCGCAGCGAGCTGGCCGCCGCCGTGCTCCAGCACTTCTGGAGCCTCTACCAGCAAAAAGACAGCCAACCCTTCTACGAAGAATACCGCAAACGCTGCTTCCTCATCGGCCAAAACGTGGTGGTAACGCGCAACAACTCCCGCGTGCGCGCCCGCGCCGTCGACCTCACCCACGACTTCAAGCTGGTGGTGGAACTCCCCAACAAAACGCGGCTGGAACTTCCCTACGGCGAGGTAAGCACGCGCCCCCTTCCGCCCGCCGCCCTGGGGAGAAACGCCGAAAACAGCTGAACCGTCCACCCGCGGCGCACCGGGTTTGCTAGACTGGGACAACACACCTGAATCAGAGAGAAGGACGGGGCACCATGCAGATCACGCCGGCCGAAATTGCCGAAACGCTTGCGATGGTAAGCAAGCAGCACCTCGACATCCGCACTATCACGCTGGGACTGAACCTGCGCGGCTGCACGGACGCGGACATCGACGTGATGGCGCGCAAGGTGTACGACCGCATGACAAGCGCCGCCGAGCGCCTCGTGCCCACCGCTGAACAGCTGGAACGCGAATTCGGCATCCCTATTGTGAACAAGCGCATCTCCGTCACACCCATCGCTGAGATCTGCGCCGCCACCAACGCGACCGATCTCACGCCCATCGCCGTAGCCATGGACCGCGCGGGTAAAGAAGTGGGCGTCGACTTCGTGGGCGGCTTTTCCGCGCTCGTTCACAAGGGTGCATCAAAGGCCGACCACAAACTCATGGACTCTATCCCCCACGCGCTGTCCGTCACCGACAACGTATGCTCGTCGGTGAACGTGGGCTCCACGCGCGCGGGCATTAACATGGACGCCGTGCTGAAAATGGCGGGTATCATCAAGGCCACGGCCGAAGCCACGGCCGACCGCCAGTGCATCGGCGCAGGTAAACTGGTAGTTTTCTGCAACGCCGTGGAGGATAACCCTTTCATGGCCGGCGCCTTCCACGGCTCGGGCGAGGCCGACGAAGTGGTGAACGTGGGCGTATCCGGCCCTGGCGTCGTGCGCGCCGTGCTGGCCGACCTGCCGAAAGATGCCGACATCACGTCGGTGGCCGAGGCTATTAAGGCCACCGCGTTCAAGATCACGCGCGCGGGCGAACTCATGGCACGCGAGGCATCGCAGCGCCTGGGTGTGCAGCAGGGTATCTTGGACCTGTCGCTCGCACCGACGCCCGCCGAGGGCGATTCCGTGGCCGAGATTCTGGAAGCCATCGGCGTGGGCCAGTGCGGCGGCCCCGGCACCACGGCGGCGCTCGCCATGCTGAACGACGCCGTGAAAAAGGGCGGCGTCATGGCGTCGTCGTCAGTCGGCGGCCTGTCCGGCGCATTCATCCCCGTGTCCGAGGACGCCGGAATGATTCGCGCAGCCGAAGACGGCGCACTGTCGCTGGAGAAGCTGGAAGCCATGACCTGCGTGTGCTCCGTGGGCCTGGACATGATTGCCGTGCCGGGCGACACCTCCGTGGAAACCATCTTCGGCATTATCGCTGATGAGTGCGCTATCGGCATGATCAACAACAAGACCACCGCCGTGCGCCTGATCCCCGCCATCGGCAAAACCGTGGGCGACCAGCTCGACTTCGGCGGCCTTCTGGGCTACGCCCCCGTCATGCCCGTGAACAGCCACGCCGGTACCACCTTCGCCCACCGCGGCGGCCGCATGCCCGCCCCGTTAAACTCGCTCAAGAATTAAGACGCGACACACAACCCTTTATGCTCACCATCAACGCCAATCAATTACCTGTCGAGCTGGCGATTGGCGTTGATGAAAGAATCGCAGCCATATAACAGCTTCCTCTTCAACAACGTAAACAATAAGGTAGTGTGAGAGCGGATACTCGCGATACGGGCGATTTTGAAAATACTCTTTTGTCGATATCGCACGCACGAACGGATTCGCCTTGAGTACTTCTCTCGCTTCGTCAATTTCATCTGCAAGTTGTCTCGCAGCTTCAAGAGAACCCTGTTTGAAAATGAGATACTGCACGGCATGGTCATAGTCGTCCTCAAAAGCCTCGGTGCGCAGAACCTCATAACCCATACTTGGCCCTTATTCGCTCCTGCATCTCATCAACAGCGCCCACTCTGCCTTCAGCAATGTCGCGCTCAGCCTCATTGAGTTTGTCTTTTACCGAAACAACTTTTTTCTTCATCTCCTTATAGTGAGAAATGAGTTCTTCGCCGTCGTACCCTTCTTTGATGAGATAGCGCAATATATCAACAGTCACATCCTCATCATCGACATCAAGAGGCTGCAGAAACATACCCTTGTCAGTCCAGGTACACAGCGCATAGTCCTTAAATCCAGCGCTCTCGTACACTTTCGCTGGAATCGTGATCTGACGCTTACTGGATATTTTGAGAGTAAGCGGTTCCGCCATTGCTGCCACGCCCATACTGCCTCCTTACCAAGCGCTTGGTGCTTGGTAAAGTATAGCATAAACAGGCACACTTATGAACGCTTCTCACCTTCCACTTCCGCCGCTTCCGCAGGCGCAGTCGCCGTCGTCTTCGCATCCTCCCGCCGTCGTGACGACTGGACGAATTCGAAGAAGGCGAAACCGATGGAGACGATGGTGAGTACCGAGACGATGAGTTGCGACATGGCGGTGGCGTACTCTGCTTGCTCGGGCTCAACTACGCCGAGAATCAAATAATACGCGCACCAGATAAGCCCCAGCGCAAGGAACAAAACCGTCACGAACTTGAGAACCGCGCTGACGGCGCGCAGAAGCCGCGCCGTCCGTTCCACCTGATCGGCGGAATACGGCCGTGCTTTCCCCGACCGGCGGCGCACGCCCACCTTAACCGCGCCGCCCAAAAAACCAATGAACAATCCTACCGATAGCGCGCAGCATATTTGGAAAAGGTAGTTCACGCTTCGCTCCCGCCTCCTTGGTACACCGCGCGCACGAGGTATTCCACGTTACCCTCGGGCCCGGTGATGGGCGACTCCACAACCCCCGTTGGCTCGAAGCCAGCCGCCTCAAGCGCCGCGCGCACTTCTTCCACCGTGCGTTGTCGCACCGCCTCATCGCGCACCACACCGCGCTCCGTCTCGTTGGGTCGCGACTCGAACTGCGGTTTCACAAGCCCAATAAACACACTTCCCACCTGCGAAAACCGCGCGAACACGGGAGCGAGCGCCGCCAGGCCAATGAAGCTGAGATCAGCCACCAGCACATCAAACGGCGCGCCCAACTCCGCAGGGTCGGCCAGCTTCACGTTCGTGCGCTCGAACACACTCACGCGCGCGTCCTGCCGCAGCTTCCACGCCAGTTGGCCGTAGTTCACGTCCACGCACGCCACGCTGGCCGCGCCCGCCTGTAGCAGACAATCGGTGAAACCGCCGGTTGACGACCCAATATCCAAGCATCGCAGCCCGCGCACGTCTTGCGCAAACGCATCAAGTGCGCCCTGCAGCTTGTGACCGCCACGCGACACAAAACGCTTGCAGCCCTTCACCACCACCGCGGCGTCAGGCGCCACGCGCACGGCGGCACCCGTGGCGTACACGTCGTCCACCTTCACCTCGTGCGCGAGCACCGCCCGCAAGGCCGCGTCCGCGTCCGGGAAATAGCCCTGCTCAACCAGCAGGGTATCAAGTCGGATTTTCTTCATGAAGAACAGTATAGCGCAGCCACGACCCCGGCCGGCCCCGCCGCCGCAGCCTTACTCGGCGGCGTCGTCCACCAAGCGATAGAATTCGTCGGACGGCACCGGGCGCGAGAACACGAAACCCTGCACCATATCGCACGGCGTAGTCCGCAAAAACTCCAGCTGACGCGGCGTTTCCACACCTTCCATGACCGTGGTCATGCTCAGTTCCTTCGCCATGGCAATGACGGAGCGCACCACCGTTTCCTCCTTGCCGGGAAGCGTGCTTTCCAGCAGGAAGTCGCGATCGAGTTTCAGCACGTCGGCCGGCAGATCCTTCAACACGTTCAGCGAGGACTGACCCGACCCAAAGTCGTCGATCGAGCACAAAAAGCCCGAGCGGCGCAACTCTTCCATAATGGCGAAGGTACCATCCAGGTCCTCCACCACAATGCTTTCGGTCAACTCCAGCTCGCACAGGCCATCCGGAATGCAGTAGGCCTCCTTGATGCGCACGTACGTTGACACGAAGTCGGGGCGATGCAGATGCAACCGCGACACATTCACCGACAGCGGCACCACCGGCAAGCCCGCATCTAGCCGTTCGCGCAGGTCGTGGCACACCTTTTCGAACACAAACTCGTCCAGACGCAGGATGAAGCCGTTCTGCTCGAACAGCGGCACAAACTCGTTGGGGCCCACCGTCCCCTCATCCGGCCGCCGCCAGCGTACCAGCGCCTCGCCGCCCAGCACCTGCGTACCCGACGGATCGTACTTCGGCTGAATGACGTGGAAGAACTCGCCGTTCTCAAGCGCCGCCTCCATACTGCGCTCCAGATCGGCGCGGCGCAAAAGCGCATCGCGCATGGGCTGGCTGAACACGCAGGGCGCAACGGAGCGCTTGCGCGACTCTCGCTGCGCGATGCGCGCACGGTCGGTAAGTTCGGTGATGTCGCGCGCGTCCGGCGCGTCCTCGGAGCAGCACAGTCCCAGGTGAAGCGACAGCGGCTTGCCGTTCCCCAAAATCCCATGGGCGCGTTCGACCAACTTTTCGCACACGGAAAGCGCGTCCTCGCGCGTCTGATAGGGGAACAGCAGCAGGAAGTAGTCGGCCGACTGGCGCGCCGCAATGCCCTGCGGACCCATAACATCCCTGATAACGCCCGCCAGCTCCTTGAGTATTTCGTCGCCGCGTCCGTAACCGTCCACGTCGTTGATCAGCTTGAAGTTGTCGATGTCAACACAGGCTACCGCAAGACCCGCCGCCCCGCTTCCGCCCGCGCGGGACAGCGAGGCCAGGCGCGCATCGCCATCCATCGTAAACTTATCGACACTATGCAACCCAGTCAGGCTATCGAAGTACGCCATGCGCTCAATCTGGCGTCGGTGTGCGCGACTGCCACGCCAGTACACCAGAAGCACCAGCCCCAGCCCAACCACAATGAGTGCACACAGCAAAAGCGTGGCTTGAATAATGGCGTTCGCCTGCTCCATGACCACGGAGTTCGGGATGATGGACACCACATCCCAGCCTTCGGTCCCCGCAAGCGGCGTATAGCAGAACACGTACTCTTCGCCCAGGTAGGTGAACAGCGCCACCCCGCGGCGATCCCCCTCCAGCGCCGCGCGGAACGCGTCAACCGCTGCGGGGTCATTGCCCTCAAACCCCACGATGTCATGCAGGTTGGTGAACGTGCGGTTGCTGTTGGGGTGCGGCGAGCGAATGATCACGTTGCCCGTATCGTCAACCACGTAAGAAAAGCCGCTGTTGTTGTAAAACGACAGCGAGAAGCGTTCGGCCACATCCTCAAGCGGGCGCGCCTTGCGTGCAATACCCTTGGTGCCATCCGCGAACTCAAAACGCTCGTACACACCCAGCATGTTCGTGCCGGTCTTTTCATCCAGAAACGGCTTCATGATGCCGCGCTCGGGCTTCGTGGCAAGCGGGGCCAGCTGCTCTTCGGACACCGCAACCGCCTCATCGGTGCCCATGCGATACGCAAGCCGTTCGTCCAGGTTAACGCACACGTACGTGGCGCCCTCATCGTCGCGGTCAAAGAGCGCGAACTTCTCGTCCAAGCGCGCGAAGTCGTCTGCGTCCTGCATCGCAAGTTCGCCCACGAACAACTCAAGCGCTTCAGCATCTTTTTCGAGGTACGTCTCAAGGGCGTGCTCGCCTTGCGTGGTCACCTCCAACACGTCCGTGACCGATTTCTCCCACAGCGACTCTTGCACGAAGCGCGAGAAGAGCCCCGAGCCCGCAACCACGGCCACGGCCACCAGCAGCACCAGCACCGGAACAAGTTTCTTAGCCTTCATTAGGCACCATCTTCTTCACCGGACAGGTGCTTGAACAGCTGCGCTTCAGCCTCCTCAGCCGTCGCGCCCTCAAGAAGCGCCACCACACTTGCGCGCGTGGCACCCCACACGGGAAGGTTAATGTTGTCGTCAGAGCCGATGACGGCGCGCTCCTTAAAAGCGTCGGCCAAAGGTGCAACCGACTGCTCTTCGGGCTGGAAGCTGGCAGCCAGCGGACTGAACGAGCACTGGCTGTTCGCGAACAACTCAATGGCCTCAGGACGCGTGAACGCGGCCACAAACTCCTTCGCCGCCGCAACATCCGGGCCATTCGCATTCACGCTGACGCGGGTGTCCACGTTCACCACCAGCAGGGGGCCTTCGTCAAGTATTGGGTAGGGATGCACCTCGAAGTCCAGGTCAGGCGCCATGTCACGCACGCGCACTGCAGCCCACGCACCGGTGAGCATGAACGGGCGATCCCCCGCCGCGAACAAATCCAAATCGTCGGCGGTCTTTTCGGTTTGAAGGGCTTCGGCAGCATCCACGTAACCACGCGCAATAAGGCGCTCCACCACGTCCAGGCCGGGCCTCAGTTGAGTGGCCAGCGCAGCGGGATCGTCCACGAACGGGTGCACGGCCTCGCCGATATCTTCCGCCTGATATATCGGCGCCATACCCCGGGCAATGACCAGCGTTTTCAGCGAGATATCGTTGTTCGCCACCACGGGCACGATGCCCTCTTCGACGAACACATCGCAGGCACGTTCGAACTCAGACAGCGTTCGCGGCACCGTCAAGCCGCGCTCCTTCAGCAGCGCCAGATTGCAGTACAATCCGAACGCCGAGATGGAGGTGGGCACATACCTCACCGCGCCGCTTGCCCTCATCTGACTGAGCGCCAGTTCGCCAAACGTGCTGATGGTGGGCAGGTCGGATAGGTCGGACAGGTAGCCCTTTTCGGCGTACACCAGCGACGTGTCGTGATCGACCATGAAGACGTCATCGCCATTCCCCGTGCTCAGACGCTTGTCGAGCGCTGCATAATACGGGCGGCTTTTGATGCCCTCGTAAGAAATGGAGACGTTCGGATGCTCGTCCATGTACGTGCGCAAGATAGTCTCAATGGCGGTGACGTTGAGGGGCTCATACTTGAACCCGAAGAACGTGAGTTTTGTATCGATGGTGGCCTCGTCGGGCGGCGCTTCCACCACGATATTGCGGCTGGGCGAACACCCTGGCAAGGCCAGCACGCCGAACAACGATGCCGCACCAACGGCCGAAGCCGCCAAGAAGCTGCGGCGTGTAAGCGCGGGCCACCCCTCACAAGGCGTGGCAGGGCGCAGTCCGCATGCCCGGACCGTGTGAACGCGCTTCGCGCGATGCTGTGCGTCTGCCATGTTTCCCACCCTCTGTCGGCGGCTCACGTGCGGCTATGCCCCAAAGCGCGCCAGACCTCCGATAACCGTCCACATAATAGCGCAATCGGGCAATGAGCGCACGGAGGATCGAGTGATTCACAGGCTTTACCAACGATTAAACCCATGCTTTAACCTGGACTTTTCCTCTCAACGAAAAAACGCCCACCGGGTGAGCGGCGGGCGTTTGAAGAAGCCGGTATGCGCGCCGTTTTACGGCAGCAGCAGCTGGGCAATTTGCACGGCATTGAGCGCGGCACCCTTGCGAATCTGATCGGCCACCACCCAGAACGCCAGCCCGTGATCCACCGTATCGTCCTTGCGCAGGCGGCCAACGTAGGTGTCGTTCGTACCCGCAAGCAAACCCGGCATGGGGTAGGTGTTGTTCGCAACATCGTCCATCACCGTAATACCCGGGAACGCTTCCATCGCGGCGCGCGCGGCCTCCACGCTGACCTCGTCTTGGAATTCCACGTACACGGCCTCGGCGTGGCAGCGCAGCACGGGCACACGCACGCAGGTGGCAGCCACCTTGATGCCTTCATCACCCATGATCTTCTTCGTTTCGACAACCATCTTCCACTCTTCTTTAGTGGAATCGTCCTCAAGGAACTTGTCGATGTGCGGGATGCAGTTGAACGCGATGCGATGTTGAAACACCTCAACGGTGAGTTCGTCTTCCGGCGTGCCGCTCAGGAACGCGCGCGTCTGGTCGTAGAGTTCGGCCATGGCTGGCGCGCCACCGCCACTGGCTGCCTGGTAGGTGGACACCACCACGCGCGTGATGGGCGACAGATCGTAGAGCGGCTTCAAGGCCACCACCATCTGGATGGTAGAGCAGTTCGGGTTCGCAATGACACCTTCATGCCACGCCACGTCGCCCGGGTTCACCTCGGGCACCACCAGCGGCACGTCCGCATCCATGCGAAATGCGCTCGAGTTGTCAATCATGACCGCACCGGCATCAACCACGGCCTGGCGCATCTCCTTCGACACGCTGGCACCGCAGCTAAACAGCGCAATGTCCACGCCCGCGAAGGACTCCGGTGTCATTTCCTGCACCGTGAGCTCGCCCGCCGGCACCTGCCCGCAGCCCGCGAACGGCACCTTCTTGCCCGCCGAGCGCGCCGATGCGAGCGCCCGCACCTCGCTCGCCGGGAAGTCAAGGTCGTGCAGCACCTGCAGAAACTCCGTACCCACAGCACCGGTCGCCCCCGCAATAGCCACCACCGGATGCGCCGGAATCGTCTTCGTCCACGTCATGATCGTTCTCCTCATCCCAATAGGTTGGCGTAGTCAGTCAGCGAGAGGGGCTGGGGTGCGCCGAATTCGTGGGATCCAAGAGGCGAAGCGTACTTCGGTACGCGAGCCTCTGGGATCGCGCGAAGGCGGTGTGCACCAGCCCCTCGCAGCGTCGAGCAGTTCCGCCGGTCGGCAGACCGGCGGAACGTCAACGGCCCTTATTCATCTTGGCGGCAATCTCTTCCGCCGAGAGTTGGGTTTCTTCGAATACGCTGTCGCTGTCCAGGTCGAACGCGGTGTGCAGGCAGCGTACGGCCTCGGCGGCTTGAGAGCCGTCCACCACCACCGACAGGCGAATGGGCGACGTGGAAATAGCTAGGATGTTGATCTGGTTCTCGCCAAGCGTGGTGAAGGCGCGCGCGGCCACGCCGGGCGACGACTTCATGCCGGTACCCACAAGGCTCACCTTCGCAATGTCCTCGTCCACGTCGAACTCGCGCGCGTTGATGTCGGGCAGGATGCGCTCGATGGTTTCGCGCGCCATGGACAGGTCGGCCCCGGCACACGTGAAGCTGATGTCGGTGAACCCGTCCTCGGAGATGTTCTGGATGATCATGTCCACACGCACGTTGCGGCCGGCCAGCGCGGAGAACACCTTCGCCGCTACGCCCGTCATGTCGGGAACGCCGCGAATGGTGACCTTCACCTCGGACGTATCGTGAGCGATGCCGGTGATGACGGCTTCCTCCATCATGTCGGTTTCCTCCTTGATGTAGGTGCCCTCGGCGTCGGAAAACGCCGAGCGCGAATGGATGACCACGTCGTATTTGCGCGCGAATTCCACGGCGCGCATCTGCAGAACGCCTGCTCCGGAGCCGGACAGCTCCAGCATGTCGTCGTAGGACACGGCGTCCAGTTTCTTGGCGCGCGGGCACACGCGCGGGTCGGCCGTGTATACGCCGTCCACGTCCGAGTAAATTTCGCACACATCGGCACCAATACCCCAGGCCACGGCCACGGCCGTGGTGTCGGAGCCGCCGCGACCAAGCGTGGTTATGTCGCCGTTCGCGTCGATGCCCTGGAAGCCCGCCACCACCGGAATTGCGCCCGAGTGCAACGCTTCCATGATGCGCTCGTTGTGCACCTTCACAATTTTGGCCTTGGCGTGCGAGCCGTCCGTTTCAATGCCAGCTTGACGACCCGTGAAGCTCATGGCCTTGTAGCCGCGCGCCTCAATGGCCATAGCCAGCAGCGTCATGGACACCTGCTCGCCCGTAGACAGCAGGCGATCCATCTCACGCGCCGGTGGATTATCGTTCAGCGAAGCGGCCAATCCCACCAGTTCATCGGTGGTTTTACCCATGGCAGACACAACGGCCACCACGTCATGGCCCTGCTGCTTTTTCGCGATAAGTTTCTTCGCGACCATCTGGATGCGCTCGGGGGAAGCGACGGACGTGCCCCCGAACTTGCATACGATTAGCGACATGGCGTTCTTTCTCGTCTCAGGAGTTACCCAATGGGTAATCACTATACCAAAACGCCTACCACACCGCCGACAGAAAGCCCGCCAACAGGCGCTTTTCCACGGGGAATTCGGCAGCGCGGGGCCTTACGCCTTCTCGGGCATCTTCCACAACAGCACAAATCCGATGATGAACAGCGTGGCAATGGACAGCACGCCAATGGACGAATTGCCCGTAAGCTGCGTGAACACGCTTACCAAAAACGTGCCCATGACCGCGGCATACTTGCCAAAGATGTCGAAGAAGCCGTAGTACTCGTTCGCGTGTTCCTTGGGAATGAGCTTGCCGAACTCGCTGCGCGAAAGCGCCTGGATGCCGCCCTGGAAGAGCCCCACGAAAAACGCGAGAATCCAGAATTCCAAGGCTTCCCGCAGGAAGAACGCCGCGAACAGCGTAATGCAGAAGTACGCGAACACAGCCACCAGCAGCATGCGCTTCGTGCCAAACTTCGACGACAGCCGCCCGTAGGCGATGGCCGACGGAAACGCCACAAACTGGGTCATGAGCAGCGCCAACACCAGCTGCGTCGAATCGATACCCAGGTCGGTGCCATAGCTGGTGGACATCTTTATAATAGTGTGCACGCCGTCGATGTAGCAAAAGAACGCCAGCATAAACAGGCGCAGCCGCTTGTCCTTCCAGATGCGCTTGAGCGTGCGCCACAAGCCCGCGAACGTGTCGCGCAGCAGGTGCTCGGCGCGCTCCTTGTAGTGTGTCTGGTGCACGTTTTTGATAAGCGGAATGCTAAACAATACCCACCACACGGCCGTGATGAGGAACGCCACCTTCATGCCCACATCCATGGGAATGCCCACCGAGGGCCCACCCAACACCACAATCAGGCTAAGAATGAACGGGATGCACGAGCCAATGTAGCCCCACGCATAGCCCTGCGAGGACACTTCGTCGTAGCGGCTCTCTTCGGTGGCATCCACCAAAAATGCGTCGTAGAACACGATGGAGCCGTTCAGCATGATGGACGCAATCACGTACACCACGAGAAACGCCAGCGCCGCTGACGGAATGCCAAGCGCCGCAAGCGCAATGGCACCCGTGCCCACAGTGCCGATGAAGAACTTCTTCTTGTTGCCTTTAAGGTCGGCAAGACTTCCCAGCACGGGCATGAGCAGGGCCAACAGAAGCGACGCCACCGTTTCAGCGTAGCCCCACGCCACCACCACCGACGAGCCTGGCTCGGCCAGCGACTTGAAGTACACGGGTATCAGCGCCGTGGCCAGCATAATGAAGGCCGAGTTGCCCACGTCGTAGAGCACCCAGCTCTTCTCTTGCTTGGTCAGTTTCATGCGGCGCCCCCTTCTGCTTGCGGCCGCCGAAGCGCCGCTCATCTTCACATCTGGGCAACCTTCGGTTAACAACTCCGGCCTCATTGTATATGATAGCGCCAAGCGTCATCGGTAAAATTAACGTCAGAAACGGAGTGCACTTCCATGCCGGCTCTCATCACGCACGACTTCTTCGGCCAGGACGTCTACGACCGCCTCTTCCGCACCATCGGGGGAACCCGCGACGAGGCGGAGGCTTTCCTGTTGGGCAACCAGGGGCCTGACGCCCTGTTCTACTCCGTGTTGAACCCGCGCCTGCGCGAACACAACCGCCTGGGCAACGTCATGCACAACGAGAAGCCGACGGAGCTTGTGCGCGCGTTCAAGGACTCGCTCGGCATTTTGAATGAGGAAGAATTCCCTGTTGGGCGGGCCTATGCACTGGGGTTCCTCTGCCACTACACGCTGGATTCCACCATGCATCCGTTCGTGTTTTTCCACGAGTACCAGCTGTGTGATGCCGGCGAGCCTGGTCTCACGCGCGACGACGGCACCGAGGTGCACGCGGTTATTGAGAGCGAACTGGACGAGTTGGTGCTCACGGCGAAGCGCGGCGAAACGGTGGCCACATTTGAGCCGTGGCGCGAGATTCTGCAGGCGAGCGACTTTGTGCTGGATACCGTGTCGAAAATGTACGCGTACGTGGCGCTGACCGTGTACGGGCGCATTGTGCCGCCTCGGATGTTTGCCCAGTCGGTGCGCAGTTTCCGGCGTGCGCAAAAGATATTCCACTCCCCCACCGGTCTTAAGCGTGCGGCGCTGGGACGCATTGAGGAATTGGTGCGGCCCCACTCGTTCGTGCGTTCCATGAGCCATCGGCCTGTTGAGCTGGAGGAAAGCGTGTTCGACAACCGCACGCACGAGAAGTGGGAGAACCCCTTTACGGGCGAGGTGAGCACGGCATCGTTCTGGGATTTGTTCGAGGAGGCGCTGGAGAAGGCGGAGGCGAACCTCGCCGCGTTCGACGCGGAGGACTTTGACGAGGCGGCAGCCCGTCGTATTACGGACGACAAGGACTTTTCCGGGCAGCCAGTGACGGCTTCCATTGTGTCGGTGGTGGACGGCGCGGCGGCTGGCGCGGCTGCGGGCGGCGGTGTTAGCGCCGCTGCGCAGGACGCGCAGGATGCGCAACCGGGCGCGGCGGTCCCCGGACCTTCGACCGGCGCCTAACCAATGCTGGAAGTTGTCCTCGCCGTCCCGTTTTGGCTGGAGCTGGCCGCTGCGCTGACCGGCGGTTTGTCCGGTGCCATGAGCGCGGTGCGGGCGCGCTACGACATTTTCGGCGTGGTATGCATCGCGCTGACCGCCGGTCTCGCCGGCGGCATCATGCGCGACCTGCTCATGCAGAACTACGGCATTTACGCCTTTCAGAAGCCCGAATTGCTGCTGGCGTGCGCGGCGGCGGGTGTGGTGGTGTTCTACTTTGGCAAGCTGGCCACCTACCTCGACCCCGTGGTGGCGCTGCTGGACAACCTTTCGGTAGCGCTCTGGGCCGTGATCAGCGTGGGCAAGGGACTTTCGGCCCAGTTGGACATTGTGCCGTCCATCATTTTGGGCACGGTCACCGCTGTGGGCGGCGGCATTTTGCGCGACGTGTTCATGAACCGCGAGCCCGAGGCATTCCAGGCCGGCGCGCTGTACGGTTCGGCCGCACTCATCGGCTCCACGGTGTATGCACTCATGAAGCAAAACCACATCCTCGACAGCTACGCGCCGTTCGCGTGTGTGGCCATTGTACTGGGGCTTCGCTACGCTTCGCTCTTCTTTGGCTGGAGCACCAAGCCGCCGAAGGACTACTCCGATGTGGTAACCAACGCCGTGGCGCGCCCCGTGAAGTCAGTCGCCCGCCGCGTGCGCCCGCCGAAAGGCAAGGTGCAGCGCGACAAGGAACGCAGCAAGGCCTACGCGAAACTGTCCTACTTCTGGAAGCGTATGAACGGCGAGATTCCTCCCCCGCGCAAACGCCGCACCGCTGAAGTGCCACCCGAGGCGCCCGCACAAGACACTGAACCCCAGGCCAGCGACCCCAGCGACCGCATAGTCATCGACCGAGAAGAGTTGCACCGCCTGCTGGGCACCCCCGAAGAAGAAAAGCCCCGCGACCCCTTCGAGCCACGTTCTTAAATGTCACCGGTTGGCGTAACAGGTTGATCGTAGGGCAAGGGTTCTACCCTTGCCGCTCAGCAAAGACAAAACCTGCCAGGTCAAACGTAGTTGACGGCAAGGGCAGAGCCCTTGCCCTACGATCAACCTGGCAGGAACGTAGCCTTTGTTACCGCCCCAACACTAAACGTTTTTCAAGAGAATAGTATTCATGATGTCGGCGGTGTGTTCGCAGGCGTCGCAGCATTTTTCCATGCGGTCGAAGATCTGCGTCCACACGAGCACGCGCATGGGGTTGTCGCAGTCCTCGGTGTGCAGGCTACGGATGACGTGGAGGAACAGCTCGTCGGCCTCTTCCTCATAGGTGTTCACGTCAATGATGAGCTGCTTGAACTTCTTCGACTTCTTGAAGTTGCGGAAGTCCTCCATGGCGCGGTGCAGGGCCTCGCAACTCTTCTTGATGAGCAGGGCAAACTCGTGCGCGTCTTTGTGCATGAAGTGGACGTCGTACATGTAGAAGCGCTGCATGACGTCTTCCACGTAGTCGATGATGTTGTCCAAAAACTGCGCGAGCTCAATGATGTCCTCGCGATCGATGGGCGTGATGAAATCGGTGGCCACCGTTTTGAAGATGGCATGGTTGATCTCGTCACCCTCGTGCTCCAGCGCGTGCGCGCGCCTCATGACGTCGAGTGTGTTCTCGGCCGTCGTGAAGCCTTCGATGGCTTTGATCAGCAGCTCGGCTTCTTTAACCGCCACCTCGGTCTGCTTCTCAAATGCGTCGAAGTAATCAAACTTTACCTTTTTGCTCATTGTTCGTTGAACCTCCTATACGAAGAATAAGAACAGATGGGCGAACGCGAACCCCAAAAGGCCGCACCCGGGAAACGTCAAAACCCACGTCTTCACCATGTCAACCGCAATGCCCCACTTGACCGACTTCGCGTTTTTAGCAGCGCCGACACCCATGATGGCCGTCGTGTTCGTATGTGTGGTGGACACGGGCAAACCCGCAAACGTGGACAACATCAGGCAGAAAAACGTGGAGAAGCTGGCCGCAAACCCTTGGAACGGCTCCAGCTTCACCATGTTGACGCCGACACTTTTGATGATGCGCTCGCCGCCCACCGCCGTGCCGAGGCCCATGTTCAGCGCACACAGGAACATCAGCCAGATAGGAAGCACCATTTGATCGGCCTGACCCACGCCCGTGGCCAGCGTGATAGCAAGCACGAAAATGCTCATGAACTTCTGGCCGTCCTGCGCGCCGTGCATGAACGCCACACCGGCACCGGAGGCCACCTGCGCCCAACGGAAAAAGCGCGCCGTGCTGCGACGGTTCATGTCGCGGCAGACGCGCCCGAGTATTTTGTAGTTGAGCCAGCCCAAAAAGAATCCCAGCAGCGTGGACAGCAGAATGCCGTACACCACTTTCATCCACTCCGCGCCGTTGATGGCACCGAAGCCACCCTGTAGCGCAATGGCTGCGCCCGTGAGGCCGGCAATGAGCGAATGGCTCTGCGACGTGGGAATGCCGAAGTACCACGCAGCCACACCCCACACGATGATGGCAATCATGGCCGCCGTCAGGGCAATAAGGGATTGCTGCGCATCCCCGCCGAAATCGACCATACTAAAGATGGTGTGCGCAACTGCAGATGTTACCAGGGACACCAAAAGCAGACCTGCAAAGTTGCAGATGGCGGCCATCACGATAGCCCACTTGGGCTTCATGGCCCGCGTAGAGACCACCGTAGCGATGGCGTTCGGCGCATCGGTTGCGCCGTTGACGACGATAACGCCGATATTGAGCAAGGTCACCGCCACCAGCATGGGATTGGAGGCCAGCTCGGCGATAAACGTAGCCCACTCGATGGTCACAGGTTCCTCTTTCGACAAAACCGCAAAAAAGCCCAGCGGGCATCAGTTTAACGTAAATCTGACACGGAGGAGGGGACGTCACCCGCTTTTTACGTCGACGGACACACCATTAGGTAAAATTCCGGTAAAGCCACCTTTCCGAACCTGGGTTCAGATTGCGGGTTGCTAAAACTTGAGGATGCCGGTAGGATTACCGGGCGAGCGATGCGGGCATCGGAAAATCAGCGTTGGGCGAGATGAGGGGGAAAGGCCACGCATGAAGAAGCGCATTCAGTTGCCGTTGCAGACGGCCGATCTTATTGTTGGCTTCATGGTGTGGGTTATTCTGTCGTCGCTGCTGCCGTTCATCAAGCAGGATATTGCCATTCCCACAGATCAGGTGGCGCTGGTTACCGCGGTGCCGGTGATTTTGGGTTCGGTGTTGCGCGTGCCGCTGGGGTATCTGACGAACCTTGTGGGCGCGCGAACGGTGTTCTTGGCCAGCTTTGCCGTGCTCTTAGTTCCCGTGTGGCTTATCAGTGAAGCGACCAGCTGGCAGGAACTTATCGCGGGCGGTGTGCTACTTGGCGTGGGCGGAGCCGTGTTTTCCGTGGGTGTGACTTCGCTGCCGAAGTACTATCCGCGCGAGCGGCATGGGTTTGTGAACGGCGTGTACGGGTTCGGCAACATGGGTACGGCACTCACCACCTGGCTGGCGCCGCTGGCGGCCGTCGCGTGGGACTGGCGCGTAGCAGTGAAGCTGTATATCGTGCTTTTAGCCTGCGCATTTGTGGTGAACCTTGCGCTGGGCGACCGCGACGAACCGCGCGTGAAAACACCTTTGCTGCAGCAGATGCGCACCGTGGCAAAAGATGCGCGGCTGTGGCTGCTTTCCTTGTTTTACTTTGTGACGTTTGGTGCGTTTGTGGCGCTGACGGTGTATTTGCCGAACTTCTTAACCTCGCACTACGGGCTTGATGGCGTGACGGCCGGCATGCTGACCAGCGTGTTTATTGTGGCGGCAGCATCGGTGCGCATCCTTGGCGGATGGCTGGCCGACCGCATGGACTGCCTGCGGCTGCTAGCCTTTGTGTTTGGTACGCTGGCGGCGGGAGCCGTGGTTTTGGCGGTGGCACCGGGGCTGCCGGTGTATCTGGCGGGCATCTACCTGGTGAGCGTGGCCTGCGGCATCGGCAACGGCGTGGTGTTTAAGCTGGTGCCCACCTACTTTATGGAACAGGCGGGGCCGGCCAACGGTCTCGTGTCCATGTGGGGAGGGCTGGGCGGCTTCTTCCCGCCTCTCGTGCTGGCGGCATCTATGGCGGCTTTTGGATCGAATGTGGTGGGGCTTGCGGGATTTGGACTGCTGTCTCTGGTGTGCTTGGTGGGAGCGCTGGTGATGAGAAGGAAGAACCTGTCTGGCGAGTAGTTTGAGCTGATCAACCTGAGTTCAACCTGAGTTCAACCTGCGACAGGCTCGGGCGATAGGCTGTGCGAGAACACTTCGCGAAATCTCGCCCAACCTATCGCCCGAGCCTACTTACTTCTGGGAAATTCTGACAAAACCTATCGCTTAGGCCACCTTACTTCTGGCACACACTTTTCTACGCAAAGCGGGCGAAGACGGGGCCTCGTTCGGCTCCTATCGTGGTGGTGGGGCCGTGACCGGGGAGGACTTTCGTGTTGTTGGGCAGGGTGGCGAGGCGTTTCAGGGAGGCGCGCATCTGCTTCAGGCTGCCGCCGGCGAAGTCGGTGCGGCCGATGGAGCCGGCGAACAGGGTGTCGCCCGACACAAGCACGGGCGCACCTTTCGGGTTGGAGCCATCGCGCGCGTCAAGGTACAGGCACATGCCGCCGGGGGTGTGTCCGGGCGTGGCAATGACCTTCCAGGGCATGCTGCCTACCTGGAACGTCTCGCCGTCTTTCAGCACCCGGTCAACCGGACAGGGGGTGAAGGGGCGGTCGGACAGCGGCGTGGGCTCGTCGCCGCAGATCATCGGTGCGTCCACCACAGAGGCAACCACCGGAGCGCCCGTGCGCTCGCGCAACGCTTCCGCAGCACCCACGTGATCGAAATGACGATGCGTCAGCACGATAGCCTCGGGCACGCGCCCGTTGAGCGCCTTCATGATACGATCAGGCTCGCACGACGGATCCACCACAAAAACGGACGACCCGTCGGAAATGATATACACATTGTTCTCCAGCATGCCAAGCACCAAGTACTCAACAGACACGCACGTTCCAGGAATAGTATGAGACATAAAGTTCCTTTCAGTTAAAAATCGAAGTACTGGTCCACCAACGTCAGCGAGGGTTTTCGTGGTGCCCGATATTGGCGTGTTTCGCGGCCGAGCGTGCTTCGCACGAGAGGGTAAGCGAAAAAGCGCCAAGATCGGGTGCCACGAAAAGCCGCAGCGTCGGCCCGTTCCGCTGGCTGACAAGCCAGCGGAACAATCATTTCTTCTTTTTGGCGCTCTCGCCGGGGAGCATGCGGCGGGCATCAAAGACTCCTTCTATGCCGCGGAGTTTGTTCAGCACGAGATCGATGTGGCCAACATCCGACACCTGGAACAAGAAGCGCATCTCCACCATGCCGTCGCGGTGCGAGGTGGTGGACGATGACAGCACGTTCGCTCCAATTTCGGACAGCAGGATGGCCACGTCGCGCAACAAGTTCATGCGGTCGAGCGCCTCAATGAACACTTCCACCTGGTACGACGTGCTCTTCGACGGCTCGTTTTCCCACGACACCTCTATGATGCGCTCGGGCTCGGTCATGAGGTCTTGCGCATTCGGACAGTCGGCGCGGTGCACCGACACGCCGCGGCCGCGCGTCACGAAGCCGAGAATTTGGTCTCCCGGCACGGGGTTGCAACAGCGCGACAGGCGCACGAGCACGTCGTCGATACCCTTCACCACCACGCCGTTGGAGCTGTGCGTCTCGTGCTTCTTCGGACGCTTGACGCTGGTGAGCATGGGGGGCAACTTGCCCGTGGACATGTCCGACGCGCCGAAACCGGGGGACTCGTCAGCCTCGTTACCCTTGTCCACCAGGATCTTCAACAGGCGGTTCGCCACGTGCTGCGAGCTTTCTTTGCCCGTGCCGATGTTCACCAGCATGTCGTCGGCGTCCTTGTAGCCCAGGTGCTCGGCCACCGTTTTGATGGCGCGCATCGACTGGGCGCTGGAGATGCCCAGGCCGTGTTTGCGCATTTCACGCGTGAGTTTGTCGCGGCCGTTCTGCAAGTCGTCGCTGCGGCTGACCCGGCTAAAGTACGAGCGAATCTTGCTGCGCGCGCTCGGCGTTTTCACGATACTCAGCCAGTCGCGCGACGGCGTGGCGCTCTTCTGCGTGAGCACCTCCACGCGGTCGCCCAGCTGCAGCTCGTAGGTCAAAGGCACAATGGCGCCGTTCACCTTCGCACCCACGCAGTGGTTGCCCACCTCGGTGTGGATGGCGTAGGCGAAGTCCACCGGCGTGGAGCCAGCGCGCAGGCTCATGGCCTCGCCTTTTGGCGTAAACACGAACACCTCGGTGGGCGCGAGATCCACCTTGAGGTCCTTCAGAAACTCGCGCGAATCCTGCGTTTCATCCTGCCAGTCCACCATCTGGCGCAGCCACGCCAGCTGCTGGTCAAGCGCGTCGCCGCCCTTGCCGCCCTTCTCCTTGTAGCGCCAGTGCGCCGCCACGCCGTACTCGCTTTGGCGGTGCATGTCCTCGGTGCGAATCTGCACTTCAAGCGGCCGCCCAGCCGGGCCGATGACCGTGGTGTGCAAGCTCTGATACATGTTGAACTTCGGCATGGCAATGTAGTCTTTGAAGCGGCCGGGCATCGGGTGCCAGAGCGTGTGCACCGCGCCGAGTGCCGAGTAGCAGTCCTTCACCGACTTCACAATGATGCGCACCGCAATGAGGTCGTAGATTTCGGAGAAACCTTTGCCCTTTTTCGTCATTTTTTGGTAGATGGAATAGAGGTGCTTCGGGCGGCCCATGATTTGGGCGGTGATGCTTACCTTTTCCATCTCGTCGTGCAGGATGTTGATGATTTGGTCCAGGTAGCCCTCGCGCTCGGAGCGGCTTTCCGTAACCATGCGGCTGACCTGCTTGTACTTGTTCGGTTCAAGGTAGTAAAACGACAGGTCTTCCAGTTCCCACTTGATGTTGTTGATGCCCAGGCGGTGCGCGATGGGCGCGTAGATTTCCAGCGTTTCGCGCGCTTTGAAGATGCGACGATCCTCGCGCAGGGCGGCCAGCGTGCGCATGTTGTGCAGGCGGTCGGCCAGCTTGATAACAATGACGCGAATGTCCTTGCTCATGGCCACGAACATTTTGCGAATGGTGGCGGCCTGCTCGTCGGAGAGGCTTTCCACCTCGATGCGCGTGATTTTCGTAACGCCTTCCACCAGCTGCGCTACCTGCTCATTGAACTGGGCTGCTACCTCGTCGGTGGTGGTAGCAGTGTCCTCCACGGTGTCGTGCAAAAGCGCCGCGCAGAGCGTTTCCACGTCCATGCGGAGGTCGGCCAGAATGAGCGCCACCTCAACGGGGTGCGCCACAAAGGGCTCGCCACTCTTGCGACACTGGCCCTCGTGCGCCTCGCTGGCGAACTGGAACGCCTTCGCAAGCAGTGCCTGATCGGGCTCAGAAAGATACGCTGACGTGAGCTTTTGCAGTTCCAGGAACCGCTCTTCCGGCGTGTTGGTGCGCCGTGCCGAACCATCGGTGCGCGCTTCGGAAGCGAACGCCTTCTCGGCCACATGCGGACGGCCCAGCAGCTCGTCTTCCACCGTTTGACGGCGCGACGACTGCTCAAGTGGCTCTCCCAGCAGTTCTTCGCGTTTGCGGTCGGCCTTGCCCATAGCGTGCGCCTCCTTTCTTTTCCCTAGCAGCCTGGCAAAATGGGCCGCGACACGCGCACGTGCAGGCTTGCCGTGTCGGTGCCCATCGCCCAGTCGCGGAACGCGTCGAACGTGGCGCGCTCGCCCAGGCCCTCGCGGTAGCGCACGCTGTCGGTGAGCTCCACCTTGCTGTTGGTATCAACCACGCGAATTGAGCGTGTGACCTCGCCGGATGCGTAGGCCGTGTGCGTTTCCACCAGCCCCAGTTCGCGAAACACGGCCACGCCACACGCGGCAGATGCGGCGCTCACCACGTGGCCGCCCTCGCTGGCCAGCTGCGCCAAATCGGCGTTGCTCAGACAGAAAAACTCGTTGCCATGCTGGCGCTGAACGGCGCGCAGGCGACGATACACCTGTGCCAGGCAATCGTGGTCGGGTGTCATGTCGCGCAGCACCTGTTCGTTGATGCCCGCATCATTGCGGCCGAACAGCAGGTGAATCTGCGCTGGGCTGCCGTCGCGGCCCGCACGGCCACTCATCTGGTTAAACTCCACCTCGTTGTACGGCAAATGGTACAGCACCACATGCCGAATGTTTGGGATGTTCACGCCTTCGCCGAAGGCCGAGGTGGCTATGAGCACCTTCAGCGCGTCGGTGCGGAACAACTCTTCCACACGTGTGCGTTCAGCGCGCGTGAGGCCGGCGTTGTAGAAGCCGATGAGCGGCGCCATTTGCGGCACGCGCTTGCGCAGCGCACGCGCCACCGACACCGACTGTTCGCGCGAGTTCACGTACACGACGGTTTTTTCGCCCGAGGCGATGAGATTCGCCAGGTAGTCGTCGCGGTTCTTGAGGTTACGGCGGTCGTCCAGCCCCAGGTTGGCGCGCACGGTTTCGTCCAGCACCAGCTCGTCGATGGGCAGGGCGGCGCGAATGTCGCGCGCGATGTTGTCGTCGGCCGTGGCGGTAAGCGCCAGCACCGTGGGGCTGCCCAGCTGCGCGATGGAGCGGCCGATGGCAGAATACGCCGGGCGCTGACCCGCTTTCGCCAGGCCAATGTGGTGCGCCTCGTCCACCACCACAAACCCGATGCGCCCGGATGCGGCAAACTCACTGGCATGGAAGCCCAGAAACTCCGGCGTGGTAAGCACGATATCCACCGAGCCGTCGGCCAGACCCGCAAACGTTTGGCGGCGTTCCTCCGGCGCACTTTCGCCCGTGAGCACCGCCACGGCAATGCCGAACGAATGCAGCGCCTCATTTAGGTGAAATGCCTGGTCAGCAATCAGCGCGCGCAGCGGGTAGATAAAGAGGCTGGCCGCGCCGTCGCGCAGGGCGCGGCACGCGGCGTGCACCTGGAACGTGAGCGACTTGCCGCGACCCGTAGCCATAACGGCCAGCACCGAGCGGCCGGCGTCCAAATGATCAAGCACGACGCGCTGCGACTCATGCAAAGCGCCGTCCCCGATGATGGCGCGCACCACATCGGCCTCAAGGCCCGCCGGGTCATCCTGCGCCTTGCGCTCCCACGCCGAACGGTTGGCGGCAAGGGCGGCCTCGTAGGCCTCCACGTCTTCGGGGCAGTGCACGGCGTCGGCGCACAGTTCGGCATCGCTCGTAGCGTAGAGATCGGCCACAAAGGAAAGGTTCTCCGGGTTCAGGCACGCCTCCAGCGCACCGCACGTGCGCGCGGGCGCGAGCGATTGCAGCATAGCCTTCACCGTGCGGCGGCCACGCCATTCATCAATCTGCACCTCGAACGCGGCGTTCACCACGCTGTCGGTGCACATAAGCGCCTCAATGTCCGTGCAATGAAACATGATGCCCGCCACCGTGGCGCTTCCGTCGGACAGCGCGCACGAGAAGTGGTTCTTCTCGGCACCCACGGCGCGGCAGTTCGTCAGCGTCACGTCGCGCGCGAGGAAGCACGGCACGGGGTTTTCCTGGCCAAACGGCGCAAGCGCGTCCAGTTTCTCCACGTTTTCCAGGGAGAGTTCGTCCAGCGCCACGCACGTGTCAATTTCAATGAGCGGGTGGAAGGCGCCTTCGGGCAGCTCGTCCATGTAGGCGCACAGGCGTTGCGAGAACTCGGGCAGCTTGTCGGCCGGCAGCGTTACGCCTACGGCAGCGTCGTGTCCGCCAAAGCGTGTGAGCAGATCAGAAGCGTTTTCCACCGCCTTGAACAGGTTCACCTGACCCACGCTGCGGCCCGACCCGCGCGCTTCGTCACCATCAATAGTGAACAGCATGCTGGGCACGCCGTAGGTATTCACCAGGCGGCTGGCCACAATGCCCTTCACGCCTTCATGCCAGCCTTCGCCCGACACCACGAGCGCTCGCTGGCCGTGGTAGATGTCCGCAGCCTGGGCTTTCGCGATCTCGGACAGCTCGGCTTCTATGGTGCGACGCTGGTCGTTCACCGCTTCCAGTTGCGAGGCCAAGCGGCACGCTTCGTCGAAGTCGTCGGTCATCAGCAGGTCGAGCGCCAGCTGCGCGTCGCCCATACGACCGGCGGCGTTCAAGCGCGGAATGAGCGAGAAGCTGAGGTTCGTGGCACTGACCGGCTTGTCGCCCGCGCCGCTCGAACCCAGAAGCGCCGCGATACAGGGGCGCGGGCCGTCGTTCATGCGGCAGATGCCGTCGGCCACGAGCGCGCGGTTTTCGCCGCGCATGGGCATAAGGTCGGCCACCGTTCCCAGCGTGGCCAGGTCGGTGTAGCTGCGCCACAAATGCGGATAGCCGAAGCGCCCGCCCAGCACCTGCACCAGTTTCAGCGCCACGCCCACACCGGCCAAGATGGAACTTTCGCAGGTGGCGTCGCACTTGGGATCGGCCACGGGCACGCCCTCGGGTACGAGGTCGACGGGCTCGTGGTGGTCGGTGATGGCCAGCCCCACGCCCGCTTCCACAATGGCCGCAGCCTCCACCTTGCAAGCGATGCCGCAGTCCACGGTCACAATGAAGTCCGGCCGCTGCTCACGCGCGCGCTTGAACGCGGCCTCGGTCAAGCCGTAGCCTTCCTCGAAGCGCCGGGGAATAAACGGCGTAGCATGTGCGCCCAGCGCCCGCAACCCGCGCGTGAGCACGGAAGTGGCGGAGATGCCGTCGAGGTCGAAGTCGCCGAACACGAGAATGCGGCCGTCCGCGCGCATGACGGCCTCCAGCGCGTCGGCCACCTCCGACAGCCCGGGGATGGTGTAGGGGTCAAGCCAATCGCGATCGAGCGAGGGTTCCAGGAAGCGCCGCACGTCGGCGGGTTCGCTGATGCCGCGCGCCACCAAGGTGGCGGCCACAAAGCGCGGAAGCCCCAGCCCCTGTTGGATGCGCGCGACGGCGGCCGGATCGGCCGCTTTAATGTTGAACTGGGCAGACATGGATACTCATACCTAACATGCGAGAAGTGTTTGTGTCGCCTTCCATTGTCCCACAATCCACCGCCGCTGTCACGACGAACACCCCCACGCGCCCACCCCCTCCCCGCCACCGGCAAAAGGACGAAGCGCGGGGCGACCGCACGTTCGCCCTCACGCCCCACACCAAGACAGCGCCCCCTTTTATCACCCCTTCAACTTTCCCGCGAACAATTGCCTTGCCCTATCCGTGTTATGGTCAGGGAGGTGAAAATTTGTGTCTGAACATATACGCTCGAACGAGTTTATTGAAAACGCTATGCGACGTTGGGGCGATACGGTGTTGCGGCTGGCCTTGAGTCATACGCGCAGCGTCAGCGATGCTGAAGATGTGTTCCAAGATGTGTTTTTACGACTGCTCAAGAACGACACCGTATTCAACGACGATGAGCATTTGAAGGCATGGCTGCTCCGCGTCACCATCAACCGGTGCCTTGACCTGGGACGCACAGGATGGAAGAAACGCAATGTACCGCTTGAAGAACGTCACTCGCTTATTGCAGAACCCGTTGACCTCATGAAAACCGACGTGTGGGCGGCCGTGGGTGAGTTGCCCTTTGACCTGCGTACGGTCGTGCACCTGTTCTACGTTGAAGGTTACACCACCGACGAAATTGCCCGCATAACCAACGCTAACCCCAGCACGGTGCGCACGCGCCTCCATCGTGCCCGCGCCTGCTTGCGAGAAACCCTGGATCATCTGGAATCTTCCATTTCAACAGCCCAACCGTCGCCTTTTGGAAAGGAGGCCCACTATGAGCATCGATCCTCTAACTCTCTACGCTTCGAAGATGAGGGAGGTGAAAGCGTCCAACCAATTGCTTGACGCCGTGCTGCAACAAGCCGACGATGAACGGGCGGCCGCCGACGAAGACGACATACATCACCCCACCGCAAATGACACAGAGCCAGAAAGCGCGTCCAGCCGCGGCTTCAACCAGCCGCGCGCCAAACGATCCCCCTCGTTCAAGTTCGCTCTTGCTGCTTGTCTCGTGCTGTTAGTCGGCATCGTGGGCATCTCCCTTGCGATGCCAGTACTTTCCGGCCCGAACTCTACCTTTGTAGGAAAGGGAGGCACCTCCCCCTTCGCCGTGCAGGCCTATGGGGCAATGGATGACACGCTGTTGCCCTCGGGCTCCCAAGGGGCGCTCTTCTTCAACTGCGAAACCGAAACGCAGCGCATGATTCCCGTCCAAGCCGACGAATACGCTAACGAGGGCTTCTACTCGGGCTGCGTATTCAGCGTGGAAAGTTCCGAGAAGGAAATCACACGCATTCAGGCGAATGTGTCGAAGGGTGAGCTTTACCGCGTGACCAGCAAGGTATTCAGCCGCGAAAGCGACCCCGAATTTGCGCGAGAAGCAAACGGGTGGAAATGGTACAAGATTGGCCAGGGTGACTACCTGAAAAAATATGACTATGTGGCGGGCGTGCCCTATTATGGCACTATTCATGAAGGCGAAGAGAACGTGGGGAAAGACCGCAACGACCCCAGCCGCACAAGCAAGGTGAACCTTTACCAACGCTTGGGTGCAACTATCGATACCGACGTTGTGAGCGAACCCGAAACGGACATGAGCAACTATGCCTTTGGTTTGTGGACGAACGAGCCGTTCGACATGATGGCCTACGATCCCGATAATCCTGACAATTATTATCCTGATGCTAATATCAATCGGGCGCTTGACACGCTTGACGGCGCACAGCTCACCGTCACGGTGACGTTTGCGGACGGCACGTGCGCCACGCAGGTGATTGACTTGCACGCAGCCGACTTTAAGGCAAACATCATTACCACAGCCGATGGCATTAACCACGTGGAAGAACTGGTGCCTGAGATTATTGAGGTTCCTGAACGAACCCTAAATCAGGTCATAGAAGACCGCAACAACGGCTTTGCCTCCATTCACACACTGTATGGCCTGGTGAACGAAACGAACGAAGAGCCCTTCCCCTGTGGTGAGGCGTCGTATCCCTACTTGGACACACCGCTCACGCAGCCGCGCCAACTTGATCCGCCGCCAGAACCCACCAACGAGCAGCGAGCAGCAGCGTCCTCTCTGCCACCGGGGCCGTTCATCCCGCGTGAAAACTTGTCCGAGTTCGGCACAAGCTATGACGATGGCAACGGCACTGTGACCACGTTCGATAGCGTTGAGCGCTTGGAAACATTGCCCGAAGGCATGGGGATAGCCGACCTCATTGTGTACTATGAGGGAAGCGGCGGACAATACGATGCCGATACGAATACCATCGTTGTATCTGACGGCTACACCATCGCTTCAGACGGCAAGCTTTCGGATGGCTATTCATACGTGTTATTTACCATGACGCTTACAAATACGAGCGGTGAAGAAAGTGGGAAATTCCTGGGCAACGGCGTTTTCGCGACGCTTGAGAAAGAGGGGGATGGCTACCGCGCCAACCATATCAACATGCACGGCCCCCTTTGGCGCAGCGACCACGTTGGAGAAACATGGAGGTCAGACTACTACTTCCATACCATGGCTCCTGGCGAAACACACCAGTTCTCCGTTCTCAACGTGGTACCGAACGAAACGCTAAACAACCCGAGCCTCGTTTTCGTCTATGCTGGCCTGGCCGGCGAACCCGAGGGAAAAGCCATCCAAGTGGGTGCGCTTCAGTAATTACCGCGATGTGCACTTGGCCCCGGTCGACCCACTCGGCCGGGGCTTCAGTATAGTGTGACGCGCTTGACGGTGGCGCGGCGCTTCTTTTCGGCCATTTCGCTATCCTCTGAAACAATTGGGGTTGCTTGATCGTATGCTTGGTCGAGGAGGTGAGAACATGCCTAACCAACAGGGTGCGGGGCCCCGCACCGAGGCGTTTCTCACGCAGGCCATGGCTGATTGGGGTGACGCGGTGTATCGGCTGGCGCTGAGCCACACGCGGTCGCGCGCCGATGCCGAGGACGTGTATCAGGACGTGTTTCTGCGTCTATACAACGATGCGACGGTGTTTGAAAGCGCCGAGCACGTGAAGGCGTGGCTTTTGCGGGTGACGGTGAATAGGTGTCATGACCTGGCAAAATCTGGGTGGAAGCAGCGCACCGTGGAGCTGGACCCCGAGCGCGACTCGCCGGCGGTTCCAGCGCACAACGCCGAAGATGCGGACGTGTGGGATGCCGTAGGCCAGCTGCCCGACAGCCAACGCTTTGCCGTGCACCTGCATTACGTGGAGGGATACTCAACCGACGAGGTGGCCGAACTTCTCGGTTGCCAGCCCGCCACCGCCCGCACCTGGCTCCACCGAGCCCGAGCCCGCGTAAGAGAGTTGCTGGGCGAACGCGGAAACGCCAAACCCAGCCCGACTGCCGCAACCAGACCTCGGCCATCGCCGAGCAGCACCACACACCAACCCTGCCCTATTATCCCCTTCAGAGAGGAGGCTGACCATGACCAACGACCCCCTGAACCGCTTCGGCGAGATGATGAAGGACGTCAAAGCGCCTGCTCATCTTCCCGATAAGGTTCTTGAACAAGCCCGCAACCAACAGACGGCCACCCCTGTAACTTCTACAGATACATCCACCAACGCGCCCACCTTTTCTGTCAAGCGTTTCCGGTACCGCAAGCTTGCCGTAGCCGCTTGCGCTGCTCTCCTGATAGGCGTTGGACTGCTGGCTGCAGGACCGATAAGCGCCGCACTTGGCCAAGGAGGCGGAATTGTGAGCGCTCCTACAGATAACTTTTTCCAGATGACCGCTTTTGCCGACGAAGGGACTGATCAGACAAACGGCCCGGTTACACTTTCCGCCGAAGACTTCTTAATCATGCGCTCAAGCGTGGGATACGTCTTCCATTCCGATACGGGCGAAACCGATTTGAACCAGGCGAAAGCGTCGCGCTCCTACAACCTTGACCTTACGTGCACCGGCGACAACGTGACGTCGATGACATACGAGTTGCAAGGCGAGGGTGTGAAGTTCTTCAACTGGGAGCTTACTTACGAGGGCAGTGGCGCAACTTCCGACGGCCCAACTATCACAGGAGCAAAGGGCGACAACAACAATTCGTTCACCGTTGACTACTCCGAACAGGACATCGACACCGCTGAAGCCGTGCACCATGAGATTTACCTGAACTATCTGCTCGACGACGCCCAGAAAGCACTTTGGGATAAGCTGAATGCAGCCCACCCACAGAACAAGACTCCCCGAGATTCCCTGAGTGAAGCCGAACTCGCGCCTATTCGAGAAGCGTCCGATAGGCTTGACCTGGCGCTCGCCCAGCATGATGCCGAAATCATGGCAAACGCGAGGCTTGTCCTCACTGCAACCTTCTCCGACGGCACCACGCAGACAAAGACGTATCGCATTGCCCCTGTGGACGATTTCGAAACAGCGTATCGCGCCTACCTTGACACACGTTTTGACGGTGAAGGCACAGCTGCTCCCGACCGCCCCGTGCTTTACACCATAGAAGAAGTGGTCTAGCGGGATTGTTTGCGATAACACAGCATCCGAACTATGATGAATGGGAGCCCGGTTCAAGTCGGGCTCCCATTCGTCTGTGAGGAAGCATCACATGAAATTAGCGGGGTTGCAGAAGCTTACGTTGTTGGATTTTCCGGGGCGTACGGCGGCGACGGTGTTTTTGCCGGGGTGCAACTTTCGCTGTCCGTTTTGTCACAATGCGGATTTAGTAACCGCAGGCGGCGCGGCGGAAACGCCGGAAGTGCCTGTTGAGGAGTTCTTCGCCTTCCTGGATAAGCGACATGGCTTGCTGGACGGCGTGTGCATCACGGGCGGCGAACCGCTGCTGCACCCTGAACTGGCCGACTTCTGCGCGCGCATAAAACAGGCCGGCTTCGCCGTGAAGCTGGATACGAACGGCAGCTTCCCCGACCGGCTGCGCGACCTGGTGGAAGCAGGCCTCGTGGACTACGTTGCCATGGATATGAAGAACACGCTGGCGCGCTATGCCGAAACTGCTGGGGTGCCCGCATTCGACACCACGCCGGTGCGCGCTTCCCTTGACTACCTGCGCTCGGGCGCGGTGCCGTACGAGTTCCGCACCACCGTTGTGCGCGAACTGCACACCGCCGATGACCTGCGCGCCCTCGCGCGTGACATCGAAGGCGCAGACGCCTGGTACCTCCAAAGCTTCGTCGACACAGAAAACGTACTCGCTGGCCTGGACACCCTCCACCCCTGGGACCCCGCCGACCTCGAAGCCTTACTTCCCGACCTCCGCCACCACGTCCCTAACACCCAACTCCGCGGCGTGTAAGCGAAGCGCACTTTATCTTCACTGATCCAATATCTCTATGTTCCATTAAGGTAAACACTCACACGAACCCAGTTTATGTGAGTGTTTACCTTAATTTCTTAACTTTAAGCTGTTCGTTTTGTATTAATAATGATTCTATTACTTATATTATTTTGAGAGGCTTTCGAAAAACTTTTTGCTTTCTGGGAACTATTTGGGGGGCTGGGGCATGTTGGTGGCGAGGAGGTGAGGTTATGGCTGATTTTTGTAGGAGATCGCCAGCGTTTATGGAGCGAGCCATGGATGGTCATGGGGCGCTGGTGTATCGGTTGGCGCTCAGCCAGACGTGCTCGCCGCAGGATGCGGAAGATGTGGCACAGGATGTGTTTCTGCGGCTGCTGAACGACACAACGCCGTTTCAGGATGACGAGCACTTGAAGGCGTGGCTTATTCGCGTCACCGTGAATCGGTGCCGTGAGCTGCACCGATCGGTGTGGAAGCGGCGGGTAGATGCCACCGATACGACCGCACCGGCGCTGGCGAACCTCGCGGCACCGATGCAGCAACTGATGGAAAGCGATGTATGGGAGGCCGTGCAGCGGCTTCCCCACCAGATGCGGCTTGTTGTGCATCTGCACTATTTCGAAGGGTACCCCGTTGCGGACATCTCGCGGCTTACGCACTGCAACCCTATCACTGTGCGCACGCGGCTGCACCGCGCACGAACGAAACTCCGCCTCGACTTAGAACAGGAGGCTCCTCATGAAACAACCAGCTATGAACGAATATCGCTCGCTGATGAACAACGTTGATCTGCCTGAAAGCGTCCGTGAGAGCGTTATGCGCGCGGCTACTGCCCCGGACGCCCACCAGGCGCAGCCGCAACCTGCACGCCGCACCGCACCGCGCCGTCACCCCGTGGTGCGAGGCCTTGCCGCTGGCACGTGTGCGGTGGTGCTGATGGCGGGGCTGGCCTTCGCCAGCGGTTTAGTGCACCTGCCCAACAATGCGCCCACCCACAACGGCGCAAGTATGGTTCCCGCAACCGGCAATTTCTTCACGCTGGCTGCCTATGCGGCTGAGCAAGAAGGAAGCAACGGCCAGTCGGCAACCCTCGCGTTGCGCAACTTCGGCCTGGGCGGCGGCTGGGGTGCGGGCGACTTGGATGTGGAAACCGGCGAGGTGCACAGCGACGGCGACGGACCTGCGTGCGTCGGAGACGACGGCCAGGCGTTTGCGCAGGTGCGCTACCCGCTGGACCTGACGTGCATCGGCAACAACATCCAGTCCGTCACCTACAGCATAGGCGGCGAGCGCGTTCACTTCACACGTGAGAACTGGATATACGGCCCCTTCAGCGACGAACCGGTAGACTTCGAGCAGCAAGATAGCTTCACCATTGCCTATGACCAGCAAGAGGCCGACAAGGCGGAAACACAGCGGAACCTCGTAGCATACTTCCCCCTGAACGAGCGCGGGAGCGAGATTAATGCCCTACTGATTGAGAACGGCGAAAAGCGGCAACGCATCCACGAGAGCAGGGGAGCCAAAGACGGCGAGTCCACACGCATTGACCCCAACGAGCACCCCGAGCTACTATCCGACGAAGAAGTGCAAGCACTCAACGACGAACTGGGCCGCATTGTCCATCGCGGCTTCGCTGAGCTGCTGGCCCAGGCCCCGCTCACACTCACTGCAACGTTCACGGACGGCACAACACAAACAAAGTCCTACCTCATCGCTCCCGTCCCCGAGTTCGACGAACGCTACGAAGCCTACATTGAGGAACGCCTCAAACCCTGGTACGAGCAAAATCCCGAAAAAATCAACCCCACCCTCTACACCATCACCGAGATCACGGAGTAACTACGTAGATTTACCCACCTACCATGCGCATGCTTTATAAAAACCCCGGGGCCGGATCTTGCGATCCGGCCCCGGGGGTGGGCGCTTGCTGTTGGTGTGAATGCGTGGGGTGCGGTTGTGGTTGTGGTGCGCCCTCTCGTCTTGTGCCGGTGCTTGCGCGCCGGGAATTAGGCGGTTAGCTGCATTTTCGTCTCGTTAATGAACTGGAATACCGGCGCGGCACCCGCAGTGACGGACACGGTGCCATCCGCACCCACTTCAAGCAGTGTCGGGGCCTGCATAATGTTGTAGCGCTGGGCCAGTTCAACGTTTTCTTCGGCCAGAAGTTCCTCGTAGGCAATGCCGGCCTCGTCCATTTGCAGAGCGGCGTGCTTGCAGTTGGGGCAGGTGCGCGTGGCCACCAGATACAGACCCGCAGGTAGCGAGCTGCGCGACGGCGCCTCAACGCCACCCAACGCAGGAGCCTCGCCCAGAGCAACCGCAGCACCTTCGGGCAGCTCCACGGCTTCCACCTCAGAAGGCACTGTCACATGAGTACCCGCCTGACCAGCCTTCTCGGCCGCAGCAGCCACCTGCACGCCGGCGCGCGTCAGGTGCGAATGCGTCAAATCGTACTCCACGCGGTCGGCGAATTCCTGGCTCTTGCCATCGTTCCAGTTCTTCACCGGGCGATAGTAACCGGTAATGCGCGAGTACACCTCAGTTTCCTCGTGACAGCAGGGGCATTCGTACACCTCGCCGGCAATGTAGCCGTGGTTCTTGCACACGGAATATGTCGGTGACATGGTGTAATACGGCAGCTTGTAATTCTCGGCAATCTTGCGCACCAGCGTGGCCGTACTCTTCCAGTCGGGCAGTTTCTCGCCAAGGAACGCGTGGAACACGGTGCCGGACGTGTAGAGCGTCTGCAACTCGTCCTGCACGTCAAGCGCGCTGAAAATGTCGTCGGTGTAGCTCACCGGCAGGTGCGACGAGTTCGTGTAGTACGGTTTGCCCTGCTCGTTGGCCGTGATAATATCCGGGAACTGCTCCTTGTCGTGCTTGGCGAAGCGGTACGTGGTACTCTCGGCCGGCGTAGCCTCCAGGTTGTACAAATCGCCGTACTGCTCCTGGTAGTCGGCCAGGCGGTCGCGCATGTGATTGAGTACGGCCTTCGTGAACTCCTGCGCGGGCTCCTGCGTCATGTCGACGCGCAGCCACTTCGCGTTCAGGCACGCCTCGTTCATGCCCACCAGGCCAATCGTCGAGAAGTGGTTCTCGAACGTGCCCAGGTAGCGCTTCGTGTACGGATAGAGACCGGCGTCCAAAAGGCGCGTGATAACCTGGCGCTTCGTGTGCAGCGAACGCGCAGACACGTCCATAAGATGATCGAGGCGCTTGTAGAAATCGGCCTCATCGGCAGCCAAATACGCCAGGCGCGGCATGTTGATAGTAACCACGCCAATGGAGCCCGTCGATTCGCCACTGCCGAAGAACCCGCCGGACTTCTTCCGCAGTTCGCGCAGGTCAAGGCGCAGGCGGCAGCACATGGAGCGCACATCAGAGGGCTCCATGTCGGAGTTGATGTAGTTCGAGAAATAGGGCGTGCCGTACTTGCTTGTCATTTCGAACAGCAGCTGGTTGTTCTCCGTGTCGCTCCAGTCGAAGTCGTTCGTGATGGAGTACGTAGGAATGGGGTACTGGAAGCCGCGGCCGTTCGCGTCGCCCTCAATCATGATCTCGATGAACGCCTTGTTCACCATGTCCATTTCGCGCTTGCAGTCGCCGTAGGTGAAGTCCATTTCGCGGCCGCCCACGATGGCCGGCTGTTCGCGCAGGTCAGGCGGGCACACCCAGTCAAGCGTGATGTTGCTAAACGGCGCCTGCGTGCCCCAACGCGAGGGCGTGTTCACGCCGAACACGAACGACTCTACGCACTGCTTCGTCTCTTCATAGGTGAGGTTGTCCACTTTCACGAACGGCGCGAGGTACGTGTCGAAGCTGGAAAACGCCTGAGCACCGGCCCATTCGTTCTGCATGATGCCGAGGAAGTTCACCATCTGGTTGCAGAGGCTGGACAGGTGGCTGGCCGGCTTGGACGTGATTTTGCCGGGCACGCCGCCGAGGCCCTCCTGAATGAGCTGCTTGAGCGACCACCCCGCACAGTAGCCCGTCAGCATGGACAGATCGTGCAGGTGAATGTCGGCGTCGCGGTGGGCTTTCGCCACCTCGTCGTCGTAGATTTCGGAGAGCCAGTAGTTTGCCGTGATGGCGCCCGAGTTCGACAGAATGAGGCCACCGACGGAGTACGTGACCGTGGAGTTCTCCTTCACGCGCCAGTCCTCCACCTTGACGTACTGATCCACAAGGTCCTTGTAGTCGAGCAGCGTGGCTTTGGCGTTGCGCACCTTTTCGCGCTGGCGGCGGTACAGGATGTAGGACTTCGCCACGTCGGCGTATCCGGCGGTGGACAGCACCTCTTCCACGCTGTCTTGCACGTCCTCCACGCTGATAATGCCGTTTTTGATTTTCGGCTCGAAGTGGGCGGTCACATTGAGGGCCAGAAGGTCGATCGTAGACGGATGGTACTGCTTTTCCAGTGCGTCGAACGCTTTCGCGATGGCGGCCGAGATCTTCGCGATGTCGAAATCGGCGATTGTGCCGTCGCGCTTCTGAACCTCGTACATGCTTGCTCCTTTACCGTGTTGCGTTTCGTGTCCCGCTCGCCGACCGCACTGAACCAGGCATCTGAGGATGCGACGAACAGGGCAATCGGTCGGGGATTTCGGTTGGCTTTCACCCTACCAGCACGGCCGAGGGTCGTCAATGCCCGTTATCTATATGTTGAAGTTCAAAAAATGGTGAACAACAATATATGGTAGATTTACGCCACCAGGGGTTTTGCGAGCGGCCGGCGCGCGTCCTATGAAAAGCGACCTGCGACAATAGAACAAACCTATGACAGGCGAATAACAAGCAACCCAGACACAAGCGAATTCACCCCACCTGCGACTATCCATTTCTGATGGATTTCGACAAGCGGTTGGGTTGTTAAACTGGCTTTTTATCAGGGGTGGGTGGCGTAAAGGGGACGCGAATACTTACGAAGAAGCAAGACCTATCGTGTAGGTAAGCTTTGCAACCTCAACCTCAGAGGGAAGGTAGGCAAGGTGTGCGTCCGGCGGCAGCAACAAGGCGAACTTCACCGCGAATTCACCCTGCCGCACACCCTGCCGCTGGGGAATGAGGAAGTTTGCCGCCACCCCGTCGGCGGATGTCAGCGGCACCTGCACTTCGGCACCTGCGCCCGCCAAAGGCGTGAGCACCGTTTTCACGCCGACACGCACTGCTTGTTCGGGGAACAACGCTGCGGCACCTTCCAACTGTTCACTCATGACGGCGCTCACCTTCAGCGGCGCCACCGTGGAGGAGACGAAAGATACATTGTCGCCCGTGACGGTGCCGGTGGCATCAACCGTAACGGTGGCTGCGGTGGGCACGGCGAACGCGATAGTCATTGTCCATTGGGCGTATAGCTCCAGGTCCTGCTTTACCGGCGTTGAAAAATCGTAGCGAACGCCACCGGAAGGCTGCGTGAACCATCCGACAAACCGGTAGCCATCGCGCTCAGGGTTGGCCGGTTCTGTTGCCTGCTGGTTGTAGCGAACGGTTTCGGAAGGAACGTCCGAACCGCCGTTTGCGTCGTACGTCACCTGCACCGTGAGCGGCACCGGATGCGCCGAGTCCGTCACGCGAATGCCCAGCTGGATGCCGCCGGGCTGACCCGTGGAGGGGTCGGTCGCGCCCTGGAACTGGGACGAGTCGGTGACGCGCAGGCCCAGCTGCGTATCATTCGCAGCCAGGGCGGACGCCGGCAGCACAAGCGCAACCACCAGCGCACTTGCCGTTAGAATGAGCGCGCGGGCGCGTACGTTATATATGTGTAACCAGCGTGGCATAAGGCAGCCGTCCTTCCCAGATCACAGGCAGAAGCAGGGACAGATGCCACCCGGAGCGCTCGCGCTTCCGTTATTGCTGGGGTTACCATCATGGATCACACGGAAGAAATGGGTATCAGTATCAGGGAAAATGGAACGCTCCCACCAGAGAACCGGTGTCTTTGGATCGGACTGATATCCTTTTATCAGGTTCGGATTTGGTCCATAGTTGTTCTCAACTTTGCCCACCCAGTATTCGTACTGCTTTCCTTCACCAGCCAGCCATTCCTTCAGCAGCCAGCGACTGTCTACCGAACCCGTCAGCTCAAAATAACTCGCAAGGAAAAGCTTATCGTTCGAGGTGCGCAAACCATCGGTGGTCATGTTTCTTTCAAATCCATATTCTTTGACGACAGGCTCAATCACCTCTTGCAAATCGGACGGAACCATCGCCCAAATCTCCCCTTCGTTCATACTTATTCTCAATTCGGCCGTTCCCCAGCCGCCTTCACTCACGTTTTCAGCCTTCATTCGGTACTCACTATTCAACAGATTCGTGAACTGGAATGTGAGACCTGCGGTTCCTGTACCGCTTGCTTTCTTGTCGTGGTTAACGCCAATCACGCGCACGTCGTAGTACGTTTCGCCCCATTTCGTCCGACAGGTATACGCGGTTTCGTCAGCAACATAGCCGTCGTATAGAGCGCGATAGATAGACTGCTCACCCTTCGCCGACAGGTCATTTGCGTGAGTTTTGACCTCGGCCAGGCTGTACACCATGCCACTTTTGTTGTCCTTGAGATAGAAGTTGTCGTCTTCCTTACCCTGACCAGGAACAAGTTCGAACAAGCAAGAAACAGTAGCAAGCGGCAGCACGCTCATGCCGTTGTCGGCAATCCCCTCTTTCACCTCGGCATTGTCGAGGTTCAGGCGGTAGGTGCAAGCTAATTTATTGTTTGCCTCCATGGCAAAGGCACTACGATCGGAAGCCGCCACTTCTACCTGATCGTTATAGCCAAAGTCCACCACTTTCGAGATGTCACTGCTGGGATAGACGCTGAACAATTTCTGAGTGTCAAGCGTAGGCGCTGACGCCTTTGCTTGCAGCACCTGATCAATACCTTTATTAGTGCTGGTGACACTTGCGAGTCTCACCGCATTGCGCCCTGTGTTTTCAAAATAACCCGTCGAGACAATGCTTTTAGCAGGATTTGCTATGTCGTAGCCGTTGCCATCGCCGAAGGTGACAGCGAGAGGTGCCGTCACACTGATAGGAGCGAAAGTACTGCGCGCATTCGCGAGGTAGACTCCAGGGAGCAGTTTCGCTGTTTCGCGAATTTGGGAGGTGGCGAGTGGTGTTGCGTTATCGGAGTTCGCTGGAGTTGCGCTTGGCTGTTTCGCCACCGCGGCGCTTGGCTCAGCTGGTTCGCCGGGCGTGACGAAACGCGAAAAGCCCGCGGCTTCCCATACGGCCTTGTGCGCTGCGGCGTCTTCTGTTTCGGTCACCGTTATCACAGCTGTCTTCGCCGCTTTTTCGAATGCGTCGTCCGCTATTTCGGACACGCGGCCGAGCACGTTTACGGACTCAACCGCACAGCCGGCAAACGCCTGAGGGGCGATAGATTCCACGCTTACGGGAAGCACCACGTTCTTACCAGCGGCCGGCAGACACGCAATCAGGGACTTTCCGTTTTTCGTACACAAAAGTCCTTCATGCGAAGAGAGTGCGGCGCTGCCCTCTCCAACTTCGACGGTGAGCAGGCTTCCGCACCGGGAAAATACGGAAGCAGGGACAAGGGCCGTCTGGTCGGGTATGAGGGCAGCGCCCTCCTTGCTCGGCGGAATGAGCAGGAGCTGGGAGTAGTCATGGGTAAACAGCATGCCATCGAAAGAGGCGAGGTGCTTGTTATCAGGGGAAACGAGAATGCGCGTGAGGGTTGAACAATCCGACAGCGCTTCGTCGGCAATTTCCTCGATGGATGCGGGAAGGGAAATTGAGGTAACGTGTGTGTTGGCAAACAAGTCGGCAGCCTTTTCGTCGGCCGAGCCGTTTGCATTGGGGGCGCCGATGCGCATTACGGAGTAGGAATCGGCGCCGCTTGTCACGCGCGCGGGTACCACCACGTCACCTGTGGGCGCTTCGCCATACCAGCCAACGAGAGCAACCGACGTACCACCTGGCATAATGCGGAAGACCAAGCCATCGACATACAGTTCACCGACAGCAGGTCGAGGATTCTGCGACAGCGGAACACTTGCCACTGCCTGTGTTTGGGCTGCACTTTCGCCGGACTTCACAGACGCAGCAGCGACGCTTCCTCCACCGTAGAAAGCAACCACAAAGGCAAGAGCAACGAACAACGACACCACACGTCCACCGGAGATGCAACGTTGAGTATTCGCTTTCATAATCGCTCCTTTTACGCCGTGCTTTGTTCGGTTTTGTCCGCAATAGTGAACAAAACAACTGTTTTTGTCCGCTATAGCGGATATTTTCGCCGTAATGAGGAGTGCTGTCAACTCCATTTACCGTTTTTAGGATTAATTCAGGCGCACGACTTGAAACATTTTTAGTGCTTTTCGATAAGAAGCGAGGTACCTACCTATGAGTATATCCGACTCGCTGAACAAAATATTTTATGAGCGCGACTTGACTCAGGCTGACCTGTGCCGGATGTCGGGCGTCACTTCAAGCACGATATCGGACTATGTTTCAGGGAGGAAAGAGCCTTCTCTTCCGAAGGCCATTGCCATTGCTGATGCGCTGGGCATTTCGCTTGACGAACTGGCTGGACGTCCGACGCAAATCTCACTTGAGCGGAAACTTATCAACAACTTCCGCGCGCTTAAACCCGAAGGGCAAGAAGTGCTGGTTACTATCGCGAAGGCGCTGCGTTCGGTGTACTGATTTCTGCTTGGACTCCGCCGCAAGGCCGCTTCCCCTTTACGTGCTCACTACGCGAAACGGTATGAGTAATATATTCTACCTATTTATATAGTTGGTGCGTCACACTTTTTACAGCCTGTTCGCGCGGAGCGCGAAGCGCAGATCATGGTTGTGTTCTCCGCCTTTGGCGGAGAGGGCGCTTCGTGAACTGAACCCCTACGTGGATTACCTTTTTAGTTAGGTTTATCGTACATGGATGAGCCCTCGTCATAGTGGTAAAGAGGGCGGTCACCTTGTGGCGTATTCGCTAGCGCGAAGCGCGTCACACCCTTGCGTCAAAGTAAAACCCCTGGATCAACTTTTTATCGAATCATGAAATGCCTGAACGCTGGCGTGGGGGTGTTTCTATACTGGTACGCGCTTTGCTGACCGGCTCGTATTCAAGGAGAACGACCCATGTTCGCACTTCGCTTTTCGCGGTCGCGCGTGTGCCGCACGTTACCCGGTGGCACAGCGCTGTTCGGCCTTGTGCTGACAGCCGTTTTGCTGACGCTGCCGCTTGCGTCGGGATGCAGCGCATCGCCCAGCCCCAGCGCGCCGGAACAGCCGGAAAGCGAATTCAACCAGGTAGATGACACGTACGAGGACACAACTCCCGAAAAGCCAGACGCCCCCGACGCCACACAGCCCACCGACCCCGCCTCAAACCTCGACAAACAGGTCGCCGAAAAGGTGGCCGGGCTCACGCTGGAACAAAAGGTGGCACAACTCTTCGTAGTGCCGCCCGAGGCCATCACCGGCGTTGGCACCGCCACGCAGGCCGGGCCCGCCACCGAAGCCGCGCTCGCACAATACCCGGTAGGCGGCCTCGTGTACTTCCAGAAAAACCTGCTCGACCCCGCTCAAACGAAGGAGCTCACCGCCAACTCGCAGCGCTACGCGCAGGAGGCGTGCGGGTTGCCGCTGTTCATAGGCGTGGACGAGGAAGGCGGCACGGTGGCGCGCGTCGGCGGCAACCCCGGCTTCGCGGTGGAGAACCCGGGTAACATGGCCGACGTGGGCGCAACGGGCGACACCGACCAGGCGCGCACCGTGGCGGCAAACATCGGCAGCTACTTGAGCGACCTCGGCTTCAACCTGGACTTCGCGCCCGACGCCGACATATGCGGCGACCCCGCCACTGACGTGATGGCGCTGCGCTCGTTCGGCACCGACCCCAACCTGGTGGGACGCATGGTAGCAGCCCAGGTGGAAGGCTTCACGAGCGCGGGCATGCTGTGCTCCGCGAAACACTTCCCCGGCATTGGCGGGCTTTCCGTCGACAGCCACGAGTGCGCTATCGTAAACAACAAATCACTTGATGACCTGCGCACACACGAACTGGTGCCGTTCAAAGCAGCCATCGACGCAGGCGTGCCCCTAATCATGGTGGGCCACCTCACGCTGCCCGCCATCACCGGCGACAACGTGCCCGCCTCGCTGAACCCCGCCATCATCAACGGCATCCTGCGCGATGAACTGGGTTATCAGGGGCTCGTCATCACCGACTCCCTAGGCATGGGAGCCGTCGACGGCGTCTGCACGCCCGACCAGGCGGGCGTCACCGCCGTGCGCTCTGGCGCCGACCTCGTGCTCATGCCCGCCGACTTCCTTGCTGCCTACGAGGGCCTGCTCACCGCCGTGCGCACCGGCGACATTCCCGAATCCCGCATCGACGAATCACTCACGCGCATTGTGAAGGCAAAGCTGGAATTTCTAGTTTGACACATGCGAGATTAGTCCGGCCCGATACCTCAAGTTACCCACGCCCTCACGTGGGCGAGCACACCTACTCACGGCCGAATAGGCTACTTCCGCGCGCGCACGATACAGGCATGATTGCCAGCATTTTCCCAGGCCACGGTTGAGAACCAGCGACCGAGAATGCGCTCGAATTCGCGGCGGGAATACATGCGCACGTCTCCTTCGCTCGAATACGGGATGAAGGCGTTCATGAGAGCGCGGGCCGGCGCGGGGAGCGCGGCATCGCCCACCACCAAAAGACCGCCGGGGCGCAGCACGCGCCACATTTCGAACGATGCCTTCTCCGGGTCGGGATAGTGGTGGAAGGAGTCGTTGCAGTAGGCGGCGTCGAACGATTCGTCGCGAAACGGCAGACGGTCGCTGTCACCTTCCACCACCTGCGCTCGTTCGCCGAAGCTCTGCAGGTTGATGCGCGCCTGCGCCACCATGTTCGGCGCAAGATCGAGGCCGGTCACGCGGCTCAGCGGCCGCTGCTCCAACACGAGCCGCGCGAGCGCACCCGTGCCGCACCCCACATCAAGCAACTCGCCCGCCTCCGGCACATCCGCGAGCGCCGCTACCACCTGCGGATAAAGCCGCCGCGCATGCGCCCCCTGCATGGTGGTGTCATAGGTGGTCGCCTGCGCATTAAAGGTAGCGCGTGACTTCTCTTTGTATTCGTTCATCGGGTGATTCCTTTCATTAAACACTGTTCAATCGTAAGTCCAAAATAAGCCCGGCCACAACAACCGGGCTGTCCAACCAAAAATGACAACACGTGAAACAAGTCCAACAACAAGCAAATACAACAGTCGAAACAACTGCAGCAACCGTAACAACTGCAACAAGTGAAACAAGTGAAGCGATTAAAAAATTGAGTTCAACAAAACAATCGCACTCAAAATTTGGCGTTCCCTTTTCGAAAGCATTCAAAACATGAATGCCGCGCGAGGCGAAGGGCCCGAATGTTTCACGTGAAACATTCGTACGGTTTACTGCGGTGGTGAAGCTTCCACCTGGGATTTCAGCAGCGTTTCCACGTACTCGCGCAGGCGGGCGAGTTTCTTCTCGTCGATGTCTTCGTGAGCCGACATGATGCCCACGTGCCCGTACAGCAGAAAACTCGCAAGCGTCTCCGGGTCGCGCACCGCAAGCCCCTCGCGGCGACGCGCTTGCTCCAGCGCAGCCACCAGGTGCGGCTGCACGTGTGCGCACAGCTGCAACGCCAACTGGCGATGGAACCCCTCGTTGCCCTGCCGATGGAAGAAGTCGCGGTAGCGCAGTGGCTCCTCGTTCGCCACCCCCTCGTACAGAGCCTCGATTTTTTGGCGAAAGTCCAGGTCGGTTGAGCGAAGTGTACGCACAAATTCCGCCGTAAGGTCTTCCACATAGGTTGCCATAGCCTCGTCGAACAGCTTCTGCTTCGAGTCGAAGTAGTGGTACACCAGCCCCGGCGTGATGCCCATATGCTTGGCAATATCCCGCAGCGACGTAGCGTGGAAGCCGCGCTCCGCGAATAGCTGCATAGCGGTATCCAGAATTTCGCGCTTGCGATCGTCCGGCGCCTTCACAATACGCACCACGCGTGCCTCCTTTTCCCCTGCCTCTTTTCGTCGATGCGGTCATCGTACATCTTTATTGAACGAACGTCAATGAACGATGTTTAATCGACAAGTTTGACCGGTGTAGTTGGTGTAACCTGCGCAGCCTGAGCGTCCAATGCAGCGTGCCCATCCTGCTCCGCCGCAATCTCACGCAAACCGCGGCTGAGTACGCGCCATGTCGCCAGGCCAATCACAAACGACACCACCGCAGTGCCCAGCGCCACGGGCACCACATTGCCGCGTAGGGCATCGAACAGGCCGCCGTAGACGAGTTGCCCCACGGGCTGCGCGCAGTTCGCGAGCGACATTGCCAGCGCGATCACCTTCCCCACCAGGTGACCCGGTGTTTCCAGCTGCACGAACGAGATGGACTGGATGCTGAACATGGTGGCGCACGCCATGCACACGAACAGGCTGGTCACGAAGATGCCGTACGCGAGCAGCGGATCCATCGGCACGCCCAGCACCACCGCCATCGGCAGCAGTGCCGCGGCCGCCAGCAGCAACAGCAGCCCTGCGCGTTCAAGCTTGAGACGCTTCGCCAGCACGCCCACTGTGATGCCACCAGCTAGTCCGCCAAGCGCCAGCACACCTTCGGCAAAACCCATGTACTGGTTCGGCAGCCCTAGAATCTGGGTGACCGTAACGGGCGCGCCGATGAGGATAAACGCGGTCAGCGTGACGTTGATTCCTGCCACCAGCAGGATGACTTTGAGGATGACGGGCCGGTCGTGGCGCAGGAAGGCGAAACTTTCGGCGATGTCGCGCACCACCGTGCGGATCACACCCACGTCGCTGCGTTCGATAGCGTCGCGCGGGATGCGCACGAACAGCACGATGAGTGTGGCCGACAGCGCGAACGCCGCGCCCGACACAACCACCACCGGTTCGATGCCGAAGAGGCCGAACACCATGCCGCCAATCACCGGCCCAACGAGTCCCGACAGCGCGCTGATCTGACTCACGATGGCCGTGGCGCGCACGATGCTCTCGCGCGGCACGATGAACGGCACCGCCGCCTGCACCGTCGGCTGGTACACACTTTGTGCGGTGTACAGGATGATGAGCGCACAGACGGACAGAGCGATGATGTCGATGACCCCTTCGAACGCGAGATACGCGGCGCAGGTCAGGGCCAGCAGCACGTCAAGCGAGGCCATGATGCGTTTCTTGTTCACGCGGTCGGCCGCCACCCCGCCGATAGGCGTCAGCACAATGTAGGGAATCCACGCCGCAGCCGCCACCGCCCCCATGAGCGCCGCCGACCCCGTAAGGTTCAGCACATAAAGCGGCAGCGCAAACCGCAGCACCGCGTCGCCGAACAGCGACGCAATCTGCACGATGACTACCGAGATGAACGAACGATTGAGCAGTGATGCCATGATGCTTTCCTTTCTTTTATCATACCTTTGGTTGGTATGTATTTAGGTTAAAAAAGATGCCCGCGAGGGCGAGCGACACTCCATGCCCGTGAGTCTACGAAAGCACGCGCGGACAACGGCAACAGCGAACGTACAAATGTTTCACGTGAAACATTCCGGGCGGGTAACCGGGCGACGAAGCCACGCCACGCCCCTACCCCTTCGCGGCGTCCACGTTCCTCACCTCCTTGAAGCGGGCGTGGAACCGGCGGCGATAGGCTTCCAACACTTCGCCGAGGCCGTTTTCCTCCAGCGACAGGCCCAGCGCCTTCACCATATCCAGGTAGAAATCCACGCGCGTCCGCAGCTCCTCGGCAGTGCAGGAGCGGAACATCGGACTGGCCCAGAGGTTCGCCACCAGCACGATGACCTCGCTAAACTCCTTGGGGTGGTCGGTGCAAATGCTGCCGTCGCGCACGCCTTCCTCCACGATGGGCAGCACGAACAGCGGCACAGCTTCCTCAAATATCGATTGGTATTGCAGGCCAAGCAAGCGCGAATTTTTTACCGGGTCGACGTCGGGAGCAATGTCGGCCCACATTTCCATCTGCGGTCCCGACACCGACGCTTCGAACAGCGCTTGTAGCTTTTGTGCGCCGTTCATGCGGCCGTCGTCACGAATGCGGGCCATCTCTTGGTACAGCCCCGCGTTCTCGCGGTCGAGCGCGGCCGAGAGAATGTCTTCCTTTGACTTGAAGTGGTGATACACCGCACCCTTCGTGAGTCCGCCCAGGCCGTCGATGATATCCTGAATGCTTGTATTGTCGTAGCCCTTCTCGTAGAAAAGCTTGAGCGCCACATCGAGAATGCGGTTCACCGTTTCCTCAGGATGCTTATTACGCGCCATGGGCAGCGCCCCTTTCATTATTTCATCGCGCTTCAAACGTGCATTCAAAAAACGAACTGATATTTCACGTGAAACATTCGGCCCACCGCACGCGAGCCATTAACATACCAACGGTATGTATCTTAGCGCGCCTCCCCGCCCCTGACAAGAGGTCACTATGGAATAATGGAAGCGGACACATTCCCCCGTTTCAAAGGACCACTAGTGACCAAGGCAAATACCAACAAATCGCACAAGCTTGCGAAGGCGTCTGCGATACTTTTATTCACCCTGATCGGCGCTTTTGGCGGATACCAGCTAGCTCGCATGATAGATGAGACCACCACAACAGGGGCACTTGAAACCATACTGATCGCCGGGCTTTTCATTGTTGTGTTAGCGCTTGCCTACCTGCTACACATCATCGTGCATGAGGCGGGCCACCTCGTGATGGGCTTGGCAACGGGCTATCAATTCATCTCATTTCGCATCGGCAGCATCATGGTGATAAAGGAGCAAGGCCGCCTGCGTCTGCGTCGTTTCTCGCTCGCGGGTACGGGCGGCCAATGCCTGCTCAGCCCGCCTGATCTGGTGGACGGGCGCGTCCCCTACGTGCTTTACAACCTGGGTGGCGTGTTGGCGAATCTCACGCTAGCTATCCTCTGCGGCATCATTGCCGTAGTAGCGCGTTTCATTGCGGTGAGCCAAGTAGGCGAGAGCGCACCACTGTGGACCACTCCTTCCGGCGCCGTTGCGCTGTTCTGCACGTTCTCCGCTATTGTGGGCCTGGCGTTGGCACTGATGAATGGCATTCCGCTCTCGCTGAGCGGAGTAGATAACGACGGTCGCAATATCGTGTCAGCCAGCAAGAGCCCTGAAGCGCTGCGTGCCTTCTGGATTATCATGAAAAGCGGCGAAGAGTTGGCCCGCGGCAGCCGCTTGAAGGATATGCCAGCAGCCTGGTTCGCTCCGCCCTCGTCGCCGGAGGCGCTCACCAACCCGCTCATCGCTTCGGTCGCGGTACTGAGCTGCCAGCGACTTCTCGATGAAGGCAACATCCCCGAAGCAGCTCAGTCCATCCGCACGCATTTGAACACTAGCACAGGAACGCTCGGTATTCATCGGGCGCTTCTCAACATCGACCTCGCGTTTTGCGAGATGATGGAAGGCACGCGCCCTGAAAGCCCCGAACCCTTCGACAAGGAAACATTGCGCATCGCAAAGGCTATGCACACGAATCCCTCACTTCTTCGGGCGCGCTACGCAACTGCGCTTCTTGTTGACCACAATCCCGACGAGGCCCGCGTCCTGCGCGAGAAATTCGACCGCGTGGCAGCGAACTACCCCTACTCCGCCGACCTCGCAAGCGAGCGCGAACTCATGGCGCGAGTGGACGAAACTGCCGCCGCTCGACAGAAGCCAGTGAACAACAAAGTGGGCGAAACCGATACCAATCTTTTGAAGGAGGCCTCCTATGACGGCGCATGAGTGGTTGGACACCTATCTTCAAGCAAAGCCCGGCGCAACCAAGGATTACAAGATAGAGTGGGAATGGTGGCGCTATCAGGTGGGTGGCAAGATGTTTGCAGCCACCATGCGTCCGGGCGCGCAGTACGGCGAATACGCTGGCCGCAACCTGGTGTCGCTCAAGTGCGACCCCGTGTGGTCCGAGCAGCTGCGGGCCGCGCACCCCGACATTCTGCCGGGGTTCTACGCCGACAAGCGACATTGGATTTCCATCGACCTCGATGGCACCGTGCCCGAGGACCTGTTGCGCGAATTGTGCGACCATTCCTACAATCTCGTGTTCAACAAGTTGACGAAGAAGCTTCAGCGCGAGATACTCGGCGCTTGACACATTTCGCGGCGGCGATGCCGCGCACAACGAAGAGAACAGGATGCATCACATGGGCAACTGCCTCGTCGCGCAATCCGGCGGCCCGACCGCCGTCATCAACGCCAGCCTGGCCGGAGTCATTCGCGCCAACCAGCTGAACCCGGTGTACGATCGCGTGTTCGGCGGCCTACACGGCATTGAGGGGACGCTCGACGACAAGCTGTACGACCTCACCCACCTGTCGGGCCATGACCTGGAGATTCTGCGCCAAACACCCTCGTCGGCGCTGGGCACGTGCCGCTACAAGCTGAAGCGCGGCAACGACGCCGACTTCCGCCGCCTCGTGGACGTGATGGACGCGCACGACATTGACACGCTGTTCTACATCGGCGGCAACGACTCCATGGACACCGTGGATGCACTGGCCGAATGGGCGCAGGAGCACGCGCCGGGCAAGCGCTTCGTGGGCATTCCGAAGACGGTGGACAACGACCTGGTGCCTGTGGACCACTGCCCCGGCTTCCCGAGCGCGGCGAAGGTGGCCTGCCAGATCACGCACGCCACGCGCCTCGACTACGACGCGTACACGCGCCCCGAGGTGTTCGTGCTGGAAGTGATGGGCCGCGACGCGGGCTGGCTGGCGGCCAGCTGCTGCGTGACGGGCGACGTGGACTTGCTTGTTCTGCCCGAGGTGGATTTCGATCGCGACGCATTTCTGGCCGAAGTGCAGCGGAAGTTCACTGAGCAGGGCGAATGCTACATTGTTGTGTCCGAAGGGGCACACTACGCCGACGGCACGTACCTCGCCGCTACGGAGGCGGCCAACGACGGATTTGCCCACGCGGTGCTGGGCGGCGCGGCTCAGACGCTTAAGCAGATGATCATCGACGCAGGCATCGTGCCGCGTGGCGTGGTGCAGGATTTGTCGCGCGCGGCACGCTCGAGCAACTTCGCACAGAGCCTCGTGGACGTGAATGAGGCCTATGAGCTGGGGATGAGCGCCCACATGCGCAGCGCCGACCCCGCCTTCACCGGCCAGGTAGTGGGCATCCGCCGCGACGAAGCAGCGGCCGCCGAGGGCCGCTACAACGCCGAATTCTTCGCCGGCCCCGCCAGCGAGTTCGCCAACTTCGTCAAGCACTTCCCCGCCGAGTGGATCCTGCCGAACTACCAAGGCATCACCGAAGAAGCCCTCGCCTACTTCCGCCCCCTCATCGAAGGCGAACCCAAACTCTTCACCGAAGCCGGCCTCCCCGTAACGCTACCGGCGTTTAATCGACGCGAACGCTAGAGAGAATTCGGCAGTTCCAGGTTGATGCTGAGGGTGTGGCCTTCGAGGTGGGCTGATAGGTGCATTCCCATGGTGTTGGCGAGGTTGGCGGCTACAGCAAGGCCAAGGCCGCTGCCGGGGCGCGTGCGGGAGGCATCGGCGCGGTAGAAACGCTCGAAGAGACGCTCAACATCGAGCGCCCCGGGGTCGGCTACCTCATTCGCGAACGTTACCACGTTGCCGCGCTGCGTGATGGTAGGTGCGGAGGCCCCGTGGCGCAGCGCGTTACCCACAAGGTTCTCGAAGATGCGCGTAAGAGCCTCGGGGTCGGCCTCAACCAGTAGGTCCTCGTCCGCGAAGTCCACCTGCGGTTCCCACCCCTGACGCTCGAAGGCGGGGTACTGCCCCACTAGCACGTCCGCCAACAGGGGCATCGCGCGTACAGGGCGCAGATCAAGCGCGAGATCCGGGTCGCTCGCCTGCGCATACGCGAACAGCTGGTCAAGCAGGGCACCCATGTCGTCGAGCCGCGCCTCGGCAGCACGCAGGCGACGGGCACGCGCTTCCTCATCTTTCTCCTGTTCACGCGCGTCTTGCGCGAGGCGCAGATAGCCTTTGGCACCCATGAGCGGCGTGCGAATATCGTGCGAAAGACTGGCCAGATCGCGCTGAAACTCCTGCTGGCGGCGCCGCGCTTCCAGCCGTTCCTCCTGCGCGGCATCCAACTGTCTATTTACCGCAGCCGCAAGCTCGGCGAACCCACAACCCGGCGCCTCCACCGTGAGGCGCGTGTTGCTATGCGCATCGCGCTCGCGCAAGTTGCGCGCCATGCGGCGAAGCTGCCGCTCGTACACGAGCACCGCAAGCCCCGCACCCACCACACCGCACGCCAATCCCACGAGCGCGACCATCATATTCCCTACACGTCCTTTCGCGGGCAGACGGCTACCGCAAGCGCGGTGCATGCCGCAATAACCACGCCCGCCACCAGGGCTATCTGCGCCGGAACGGTAAGCCCTTCCACTGCGGTACCTTCAACGGAGGAAAGCAGGCCAATTCCTCCGGAACCAAGCAGCTTTACGCTCGACGTAGGAAGCCACTGCATCAGGTCGGTCAGAATCGGCAGCGCTGGAGCAAGCGCAGCGACGGGCGTCATGACCACGCTTGCCAGTATTCCCGTCGAAACTAGAATCACGAATGAAATGCTAACCGCCTTGCTGCGCGTAAGGCCCACCGCTATCGCCGTTGCGGTTGCATACATCATAACCGCCAACCATGCCAGCACCACCCAGCCCCAAAATTCGCCGAGCGTTTCCGTCTGGCGATGCTCAAACCCGGCTAGCGCAAAGCCAACGTCGGTCAGCGCCATTCCTATCAGGAGAAACACCGCGCTTACTACAGCACATAAAACCAGCTTCTCGGCGTAATACACCCAGCGACGCCCTCGCCCGGCGAAGATGTTTTTCGCAAACCCTGCTTCGAAATCGGTAAGCAGAAGTTCCCCTATGATCAGGCAAATCAGCAGCGTGAGCGCGCCCACCGATATCAGTATCTGCGCATACGAATACGTGCGCGATGGTATAACCTTCTCGTTGAGCGATGTGACTTCTTCGGAAGAAAGATTTGCGCCGCTGCCATCGGTGATGCGGAAAGTCGCGTTCGGCCCAACCTCGGCTGCCTGACCAGTCTCGGTTTGCTCATTCACCATCTGCGCGAACGTTGGCGTGGTGCCGAACCACACCAGGCCCACCGCCAGCGCCACGTACACCACCAGGATTGCGAGACCTACCCATAAAAACTTGCCATGTACCAGGCGGTAGATATCGGATTTCAGCAGATTAAACATGGTGAACACCGCCCTCCATGAGTTCGACAAAGTAGTCTTCAATGTCGCGCTTGAGCACGCTCAACTCCAACACCGTTTGGTCGGTGTCGCGCAGAAGCCGCGACACCGCCCCGTGGTCACACGTACCCACAAGTACAAGTGCGCCGTCCGGTTCCGCGCGGAAGGTGGCGTCCGGCAGCGCCTCTTCCAGCAACGCAAGCGTGCGGGCAGGGTCGGCAGTGCGCACGCGCAGGCTGTCGCCGCATTCAGCTTGCACCTCGTCGGCGGTCATTTCGCGCACCATATGGCCGTTCGCGATGACGCCGAAGCGCGTTGCCATGCGGTCGAGCTGGTCAAGTACGTGCGAACTTATGATGACAGTTACACCCAACGATTGGTTCAGCCGCACAATCAGGTTACGCATGGCGCGCGTGCCCTCGGGGTCGAGGCCGTTCAGTGGCTCGTCGAGCAGCAACAGGTCGGGCGAGCCTATGAGCGCGAGCGCCAGACCCAGCCGTTGCTTCATGCCAAGAGAGAAACCGCGCACCTTCTTCTTCCCCACCTCGCCCAAGCCCACCAGAGCGAGCGTCTCGACGCAGCGGTCAGGGGCGTTCACGATGCCCGAGGCCAGCGCTTTCGCCATGAGGTTCTCGTAGGCAGTAAGGTTGGGCAGCAGCCCTGGGTCCTCGATGAGCGCACCGATGCGCAGACTATCCTCGCCGTCCGGGCGCGTGCCACCGAACAGCGCAATCTCACCCTCGGTGGGCGCGACCAGCCCGCATATCATTTTCATAACGGTGGATTTGCCCGCACCGTTCTTCCCGACGAACCCGTAAATGTCGCCCTGCGCCACGTGCATGTCGAACCGATCGACCGCACGTTTGCCGCGGAACGCCTTCGCCAGCCCCCGCGTCTCAACGACGTTCATGAATGCCCCTTTCTCATGGATGTGTCCTTCACGGTATCCACGATACGGGGCCGAATTTCAGGAAGGTTAAACCAACCTTTAAGAAAGTTTGAAGAAGGGACGGCAGGGCGCGCGGCGCGGGTGGGCGGATACTTCATTGAACCACATCAGCGGCTAGTTTGAAGCCGAGGCCCCATACGGTTTGGATGTAGCCGTCAGTGCCGGTGGGCTTGAGCTTCGCGCGGATGTTGGACACGTGAACGCTCACGGTGCTGTCGTCGACGGCGGAGGGCTCACCCCAGGCCAGCTCGAACAGCTCCTGCTTCGTGTACACCTTGCGCGGGTGCGCGGCCAGCAGTTCCACGATGTTGAACTCGGTGCGCGTGAGAGAAATTTCGGCGCCGTTTGCGACCAACGTGCGGGCGGCGCGGTCAAGCGTCCAGGCGCCCACGCGCAGCACGTCGTTGCCGGGTTGAGGCGCAAGCGGACGGCCGCGGTGGCGAAGCTGAACCTCGATGCGAGCGAGCAGTTCGTCCAGGTCAAAGGGTTTGGCCAGGTAGTCATCAGCACCCAGCTTCAGAAGGTCGATCTTGACTGAGGCCGCCGTACGTGCCGAGGTGACAATAATGGGCGTGGCCGCATCGGTCGCGCGGATAAGCCGCACGATATCCTCTCCGGGCAGCCCCGGCAGCATAAGGTCGCACACCACCACGTCGAAACGTTCGCCACGCGCGACCGCGCCCTCCAGCACAAGCCGAGCCTCCGTACCCGAAAACGCCTGCGTACACGCATACCCCGCACGCCCCAGATGCTCCGTCACAATGCCACTGATGTCCGCATCATCCTCCACAATGAGTACGCTCGTTTGATCCACCCGCACCTCCTGCACCGCCGATTCCCACTCTCAGCGGCCAGTATAGCTAAATCGTTACTTTTTTCCGAGTATCCTCGCCACCATTGTGGTATCTTAGCCATTAGAGGTTATTTGGCTAAGATACTTTCAAGGTGGCGAAGATACGTGGAGCAGTTTGACTACAACAAAATCATTCCCACCCTTATGGTTCCCGAAGTTGTTTCGGCGCTTGGAACCATACGCGAGCACCGCGGAAAACAGGCTCTCTATGCTGCCATCAGGCCAGACATCCTCAACAGCTTAGTGGAAACCGCAAAAATCCAAAGCACCGGTTCATCCAACAGGATAGAGAACATTTCAACCTCGGACAAACGGTTACGGGAGTTAATGATTGACAAGGTTGAACCACGAAACCGCGACGAGCGAGAGATTGCTGGATACCGTTACGTGCTTGACCTGATCCACGAAAACTACGAAGCGATTCCCGTGAAACCAGGAACTATTCTTCAGCTGCATCGTGACCTCTACCGATTCAGCGATACTGCTTACGCTGGCAAGTGGAAAGACACCGATAATGTTATCGCAGAACGAAGCGCCACCGGTGAGATGGTCGCCCGCTTCCGACCGACAAGCGCCATTGGTACGCCATCCGCAATAGAGCGTTTATGCGCCGGATACCATGATCAGATTGATAATGGTATTCACGATTCCCTCCTTGTTTCCCTGCTCTTCGCTTTCGACTTCGTGAGCATTCATCCTTTCAATGACGGAAACGGCCGCATGAGCAGGTTGCTCACCTTGCTGCTTCTGTACCAAAACGGCTATACCGTGGGGAAATACATTTCCTTGGAAAAGGAAATTGAACGGACTAAATCAACCTATTACGAGACGCTGGCGGCAAGTTCGGTCGGCTGGCAAGAGGGCACTAATGATTATCTCCCATTTGTGACGTACCTACTCGGCATCATCACTGCTTGCTACAAGGAGCTCGACGATCGTTTCGCTTTCTTGACTTCGACCAGCAATAACGAAGACACGCTTCGTTCTTATTTCGAAGGCGTACTCGGCGCGGTCACCAAACGGGAGATCATGGAGGCCAACCCTTCAATGAGCCAACGCACCATCGAACGCATTTTGCAAAAATTGCAGGCTGAAGACGTTATCGAAAAAGTGGGCGCTGCAAGAGCGACCGTCTATCGAAGGAGAGATGTGTAAATACAAAAAGCCCGTTCACCTTCGCACGACCAAGGTAAACGGGCTCTGATACAAAGTCGCAACAGATAAGTCCGCCCTACCCTTCGATGCGACTGACGGGGCGGACGTACTTCCAGCAGCGGGCAGGGTTGAAGTAGAAGTACAGTACGCGACCAGGGGTTTCGTCATAGCAGTAGCCGGTACCCTCGAAGTCGAACTCGGCCATAGCGCGCTCGATCTTTTCCTCCACCGTGCGGTTCTCCTGCTCGTAGTCGAACGGGCCGTGCTCGAACACGAGGTATTCGGCTTCGGGTACATCAATCAGCTGCAGGTTTGGCGGCACCTCGCCCTGCCAGTCGGCAGGCAGACGCACGCCGTAGCACTCGATGCGCGGAATGCCCCAGTCACACAGGCGGCCCTCCGGGTCCCACATGTAGGCCATGAGCTGGCCACTTCCACTGTTCACCTCGCTGCCACCATCATCGTCAAGCTTGCCCTTGATGCTGTCCAGCAGCCCGCAAATGGTATCGTAATCCTGCCCGGGAATGGCGTTCTGCTTCTGCCAGAAGTCCCAGTAGCCGTTGCTCTCGTAGTTCTTGACGTGCAGAAACTTGTGCGCGGGGATGGTCACGAAGTAGGTCTCCACGCCGTCGTTCGATTTCGTCATGCCAATTTCTCCTAATCCCAGCAGGTAGCGATCGAAGGGGTTGATCTTCGTGCGCAGCACCACCGGCCGCGGCCGCTCGCGGAACTCGCGGGGCGTCACGCCGTACGCGGCCTTAAAAGCCCTGGTGAACGCTTCATGCGACGAAAAGCCGTGCGCGAGCGCAATGTCCAGCAGGCTCTTGTCGGTGTCGCGCACCTCCTTGAGTGCGAACGCGAGCTTGCGGCTGCGCAGGTAGTCGCGCAGCGGCATGCCCGCAATTTCCTTGAACTTCCGCGTGGTGTGAAACTCGGAATACCCCAGCTCACGCGCCAGCGCGCGCAGCGTGAGCGCCTCGTCATCGCAGGTTTTGATGCACTCGTCAATCTTGTCGACGATCGCTTGTATCTGCCGTTGCCATTCATACATTGGACGCGCCTCTTTCAACCGGTTGCAACGATCATACCGAAAGCACCGCCCCGCCGCTTGACTTTGCTTGCGGTGTTGAAGATGCCGTCATCGCGGCGAAGGCAGCAAGAAGATTGATACAGCATTCTACTGTCATCTCGAATTGACAACCGCGTAGGTTTCGGGGCACGCGCTTATGAGAGATCTCCGTGCAGCAAAAGCCCTCTTTCACGCAGATCAAGGATTGTCCGACCAAGCAAGAAAGAGGGCCCACGTTGTAACAAGATTTCTCACACACCCATTCCCCGATCAGGCACTTCCCCCTGTTCGAAATGACAGGAGTATGTGCGCGACCAGAGGCGGACGTAGAGGCCGCCGATGATGGCGGGGATGACTGGCGAAGCGGCTTGCGCGACGAAGATACCTACGTAGCCGAAGCCCAGCACGCCGCTCAACACGAACGCCAGGCCGAAACGCACGGCGAAGGCGTCGATGAGCGAGTTCACCAACACAAGCCGGGGCGAGCCCGCGCTGAGCGCGAACGAGTCGAAGCTGAACATGGCGGCGTAGAACAGGCCGTTCACGCTGCACGTGATGCGCAGGTACAGCACGGCAATGTCATGCGCAGCCGTGCCGTCTACCAGGCCGTACGCCGCCACAATGACGGGCGCCAACAGCTGGATGAGAATTTGGATGCCCATGGTCACACCTACGTTGAACCGCGCACCGAGGCGTACGACCTCACGAACACGAGCGGGTAGCGCAGCACCCGCGTTCTGCGCGGCGGCCGTCGTGATGGCCTGGCCGATAGCCCAACACGGAAGCCCCGCCACGGTGCTGATTTGCAGCCCGACACCCGCCGCAGCCGCCACGTCGGTACCGTAGCGGTTGAGCAATCCCGTGACTAGCGCATACGATAAGTTCACCACCGCCATCTGCACCGCAGAGGGCACGCCTACACGCAACACAGCCACTGCAGCCGCGCCAAAGTGCGAGCCGCGCATGCCCCCGCCCGAGAGCACCCGCCCACCGGGATAGCGTCGCCACACCGCCACCAACGCACCCACGGCCGCCACACCCTGCGCGACAACCGTGGCGTACGCAGCGCCCACCACGCCGAGTCCCGCAGGCCCCACCAGCACCAGGTCAAGCGCTACATTCACGAGCGCCGACACTCCCACCAGCACCAGCGGCGTGCGCGCGTCGCCGTGCGCTTTCAGAAATGCGGCTGCCGCATTCAGCAGAAACGGCCCCACGCACCCCGCGCACACCACCTGCGTGTACGCCACCGCCGCATCAAGCGCCTCAGCCGGCACCGCGTTCGCCGTGAACCCCGGTCGCGCTAGCACCGCACCCACCGCAGCCAAAAGCCCCGCAGCCACCACCGCCACCAGCAGCGTGGCCGCGTAGGCACGCCGCTTACCAGCAACATCGCCCGCACCTACCGCGCGCGCCACCACCACACCACCGCCGGCGGTCAGCCCCATCACAAACGCACTCACCAGATAGGCCGCGTTCGTGGCGTTCGAAATGGCGACCAGCCCCACATCGCCCACCACCTGACCAACCACCACCATATCCACCGTCTGATACACATATTGCAGCAAGTTCAACGCCATCAGCGGCAACGCAAACACAATAAGCCGCCGTAACAGAGGCCCCTCAGTAAAAGAAACAGCAGAATTCGACACAGTTCACCTCGTTGATCGGAGAATACGAAAACGAAAAACTCACCGGTTTCAAAAAAGTCAGCGAGAAGCCTTGAGGTGCTTCGAATTGGCGTGAAAGTCCGACGAAGCGTACTGCGGTACGCGAGGAGGGCTTGGAGCGCCAAGGCGGAGTGCCTCAAGGCTTCGCAGCGGCGAGGCGTTCCGATGGCTGACAAGCCATCGGAACAAAAAAAACGCCGCAGATGAAGTCATCCGCGGCGCTCAAGGTTTCCGGCATTCTGGCATCAACGACGAAGCGCGGCCTTACGCGGCGCGCCTCCTGATGCCGATGAGTATGTCCGTCCCTGCTCCGTGCGATGCTTCATCGGCGATAAGCGCGCGGAGCGGCAGCTCTACAGAGAATCATGAGCCCTCCCAAGTGGTGAGCACAACGCCCAGCAGCATACCGCGCCGCGCGCAAAGCGTCAACTGGCCGCGCTTCGCCCTTGGAACAATTTGCCATCGAGACGTTGGCAGAAGCCGCACGACCTCGGCGCGCGTCAGACGAAGCTTTCATACTCGTTCCCTGTCGGCCCATCACGATGAGTCGACGCTCCACAAAGCCACAACGTCCGAAGGTGAATCCGTGCCCGCAGAAACCTTGGTACCTATCATAGTTACGCTTGCCGTGTTCGCAGTGTTGCTTGGCCTGCTCAAGTTCATGAAACAGCGCGGCGTGGGCTTCACGCCTCGGGTGTTTACGGCGCTCGGGCTGGGCATTGCGCTCGGCGTGGGCATACAACTGGCGCTCGGACGCGGCAGCGAGGCCGCCACTGTGGCGCTCGACTGGATTGCCGTCATAGGCCAAGGCTACATTGCGCTGCTGAAGATGCTGGTGATGCCGCTCATTTTTGTGGCCATCGTGGGCGCGTTCACGCGCACGAAGGTGACCGAGCGGCTCGGTCACATCAGCGCCGTCGTGCTAGCGGTACTGCTGGGCACCGTCGCCATCGCCGCACTCACCGGCTGGGCGGCAGCAGCGTTGACGGGACTTGCAGGCGCCTCATTCACCGCCAACGCCGCCCCCGATCCCAGCGCAGTTACCGCCCTCCAAAGCAGCCAACAGCAGGTAGAAAACCTCACGCTGCCGCAGGAAATCCTCTCGTTCATCCCCACCAATGTGTTCGCCGACCTAGCCGGAAGCCGCCCCACGTCCACCATTGCCGTGGTCATCTTCTCCGCCATCGTGGGCGTGGCCTACCTGCGCCTGCGCGACCGCGACTCAGTCCAAGCCGCGTTCTTCCAGCAGCTCATCGACAGCTTGTATGGGATAGTCATGCGCATCGTGACCATGGTGGTGGGGCTCGCACCCTACGGCGTGCTCGCGCTCATTGCGCACGTTATGGCCACAAGCGACTACACCGCCATCCTCGACCTCGGCAAGTTTGTGCTGGTGTCGTACGCAGCCATCGCGTTCATGTTCCTGGTGCACGCAGCCGTGCTGCTGGCGAACCGCACAAACCCCCTACGCTACTTCAAGAAGGCGTTTCCCGTGCTCAGCTTCGCGTTCGTCGCGCGCTCAAGCGCCGGCGCGCTGCCGCTCAACATAGAGACGCAGGAGAATGCCCTCGGCGTGGATGAAGCCGCGGCGAACCTCTCGGCCAGTTTCGGCATGTCAATCGGGCAGAACGGGTGCGCCGGCATCTATCCCGCCATGCTAGCCACCATCATCGCGCCCACCGTGGGCATCGACGTGTTCTCACCTGCGTTCGTGGCGGGACTGGTGGCGGTGGTCACCATCAGTTCGTTCGGCGTAGCGGGTGTGGGCGGCGGCGCCACCTTCGCCTCGCTCATCGTGCTGGGCACCATGGGGCTGCCCATTGAGATTGTGGGCATTCTCGCGTCGGTGGAGCCGCTCATCGACATGGGCCGCACAGCCCTCAACGTAAGCGATTCCATGGTAGCCGGCATCACCGCCGCCAACACCTCCGGCACCCTGAACCGCGCCATCTTCAACGACCCCACCGCCCACGTAACCACCGAAAGCCACGAGGGACTATAGCGCCCCACATCTCAACCGCGGAATCACTAAATCACAGGCTTCGATACACCTCGCGCCTATGACCCACCTTGAACACTTCCACGATGACGCGCCCATCATCAACCTTCCCCAGAATGCGATACGTCCCAACTCGCCAGCGCCATCCATCTTCCACGCCTTGCAGCTTTTTTGCACTGGGAAGTGTGCGTGGGTCATCGCACCCATTGAGTTCCTTGTCGATAAACGAAGCCACCAGAAGAAGCGTCTTTCGATCAAGAGAGGTAAGCTGCTTCTGAGCCCGCTTCGTCAACTCAACCCGGTATCCCATCAGAGCGCCAAACCGAGATCGCGCTTAACCTCGTCCCACGAGACGCGCGTGCCATCATCCTCGTCAATGGCCGCCTGCAAATCGCGCGCGTCCAACTCATCTTCAAGACGTTCAAGCGTCCACTGCCTGACCTGAGCAGAAAAAGTTGTACCGTTCATTTCGGCAAATGAGGTAATCCATTCTTTCTCTTCAGGAGCGAACCTAATTGCCGATGCCGTCATAGCCATATCCGTCTCCTTACAAGAGTTTACGTTGTAAACTCACTATACTAAGCAGAGTATACGTTGTCAACTTGCTTTGCGGGAATAACGCGAAAATGATTACTGCATTAAACCACCAGTTCACAGCCAATGTAAACCTGAGCGTGCGCGAAAATTCTTGAAACGCGCGCTCAGGTTGGTGGAGCGGGCGGGGGTGCGCGGGCATTATACAAGACATCGAAGGCGCCGCTTCGGCCGACCGGCGCTTCGGGTATGATGCATTCGAACACAAAGAAGGGACTACCCATGAGTTTCGCCGAAAATCTTGTCTACTTGCGCCAGCACTACGGCATCACGCAGGAAGGCCTCGCCGAGCAGCTGGGCGTGTCGCGCCAGACCGTGAGCAAGTGGGAAGCGGGCACGAACTATCCGGAAATGGAAAAGTTGCTCGTGCTGTGCGACCTTTTCCACGTAAGCATGGATGATCTTTTGCGCGGCGCCGTGAGCGTGGCGAAGGAGGGCGACACCGAGCGCTACGACCGCCACATGAACCGCTATGACGCGTCTATCGTTGCGGGCGTGGCCTGCATCCTTACGGGCGTAGGAATGACAAGCATTGCCGAGGCGCTGCACCTTCCCGATAACATACAAGCAGTCGCGCTGCTGTCATTCGTCGTGGTTGGCGTGGTGCTCCTTGTCATGGCCGGCCTGAACCACAGCGAGTTCAAGCGCCGCAACCCCGCCATCGAACCGCGCTACGATGCCGAAACGCTCGAACGCGCCAGCCGTCGCTTCCCCCTCCAGATTGCAGCAGGCGTGGGGCTCATTCTGCTTGATGTCATCATGCTTGTTGGGCTCACGCCCGAAGATGACACTTTCATGCCGTTTGGAATTGTGGTTGAAGACCTCCTTATTGCACCGTTCATGCTGATCATGGCCGTAGCCGTGGGCCTGCTCATCTGGGCCGGCATGCAGAAATCGAAATACGACCTCTCCGAGCTCACCTACATCGCACACCGCAGCGACCTCGGTGCCGACCTGCCGCCGAACGCCGTCGTGAAGTCTCCGGAGCAACTGCGCGCCGAGCAACTCATGGGTGTAGCGTGCGGCATCATCATGCTACTGGCCACCATCGTGTTTCTGGTGTGGGGCTTCGTGCCACTGTTCGACCAGATGGGCGGCTGGGCTGGCATGGACAAGTTCGAAATCAAAGACGCCATCCGCAGCGGGCAGGGCGGGTTCGCCATCAGTTGGATCGCATTCGCCGTGGGCGGCATCCTGTGCGCCGTCGTGTGCCTCGTAGGCAGCGTGCTGTCGAAGTCAAAAGAAGACTGGATTGCCGAAGCCCGCCAAGAGGACGCCTGGATCAAATACGCCCAGTCCGACACCGCCCAGTCCGACCCCTGGTCCCGCACCCCCGAAGAAGGCGACACCACCCACGGCGAGCAACCGCGGAACTAACAACGCTCTACATCTGATGCCGCAATACTCAAGCAGTTGCGGCATCAGATGAAAAATCTCGTATCACAAAGAACGCGCTACGCTCATTTCTTTACCTAAAGAATGTCCATAATTAAGAAATGGCCCTTTTCTTAATTATGGACTCCTGTACCTTCTACTCCCCTAGGGTTTCGGCGGCTTCTAGCCATTCTTCTTCTAGGGTGTCTATTTGTTGTTGGAGGTCGTTGATCTGGGATTGGAAGTTGCCGAGGGCGGTGAAGTCGGTGGGGTCGGCGGCGGCCATCTGCGCACGAACCTCGTCAATCTTCCCCTTCAGCGTCTCCACCTTCCGCTCGTTCGACTGCATGAGTTTGCGCAACGTCCGTATCTCTCCTCCGGAAAGCTGCGGACGAGCGCTCTCTGTCTCGGGGTGAGCGTCGGTAGGTGCGCACCAAGCGAGTTCCGCACGAGCCGAAGCGTCCTGTGGACGCTTCGTGCGAGCAGGACTGTCCGAGCGACTGCGTGCCTGCCGACGATCGCCAGCCCCCATGCCGGAACAGGTCGCCTCCCGCTCATCCGCCAGCTTCAAATACTCATCAACCCCGCCCGGCAAATGCCGCAACTTACCATCCATCAGGGCGAACTGGTGGTCGGTCACGCGCTCCATGAGGTAGCGGTCGTGCGTGACCAGAAGCAGCGTGCCGGGCCAGCTATCCAGCAGGTTCTCCACCACAGCCAGCATGTCGGTGTCCAGGTCGTTGCCCGGCTCGTCGAGGATGAGCACGTTGGGCTCGTCCAGCAGAATCAGCATCAAGGCAAGACGGCGCTTTTGGCCGCCGGACAGGTCGCACACCGGCTCGTTGAGGTCGGCACGCGTGAACCCCAGCTTCTCCAGCAGTTGCGCGGGCGTCATCTCTTTGCCGTCGAGCATGGTGCGGCGACTGTAACGGCTGATAACCTGGCGCACGCGATCGTCGCCGAAGCGCGCAAGGTCGTCCAGATGCTGAGACAGCACGGCGAACCGCACGGTCTGGCCAATCTTCACGCGCCCGGACGTGGGCGCTTGCAAGCCCTGAATCACACGCAGCAGCGTGGTTTTGCCCGTACCGTTTTCACCCACAATGCCATAGCGGTCACCAGGGCCGATGATCCAGTCCACATCATCGAGCACCGGTCCCTCGCGTCCGTCGAAGCGCACGGTGACGTGCTCCAAGTCCACCACCTGCTTGCCGAGCCGCGCCATGGCCATACGCTTCAAGGCCAGCTCATCGCGCAACGGCGGCACGTCGGCAATGAGCGCCTGGGCGGCAGCCACGTGAAACTTCGGCTTCGTCGCGCGCGCCCGCGCCCCGCGCGAGAGCCACGCCAACTCGCGGCGCAGTTCGTTCTGGCGCTTCTGCTCGGCAAGCGCTGCCAACCGGTCGCGCTCCACGCGCTGCATGATGTAGGCCGAGAAGCCGCCTTCGAACGGCTCCACCGTGCGGTCATGCACCTCCCACATGCGCAAACATACCTCGTCGAGGAACCAGCGGTCGTGCGTGACCACCAGCAGCGCGCCCTGTCCCGCGCGCCAGCGGTTCTTCAGGTGCCCCGCCAGCCAGGTGATGGCACGCACGTCCAGGTGGTTCGTAGGCTCGTCAAGCGCAAGCACATCCCAGTCGCCGATGAGCAATCGCACCAGGTCAACACGCCGACGCTGCCCGCCCGAAAGCGTGCCCACACGCGCGTCCCACGGAATGTCGCGCGCAAGCCCCGCAATGATGTCGCGAATGCGCGCATCACCCGCCCACTCGTATTCGGGCAGATCACCCACGATGGCTTCGCCCACCGTGGCCTCAGGGTCAAGCGCGTCGGTCTGCCCCAGCATGCCCACGCGCACGGTGCCATTGCGCAGCACGCGGCCGTCATCAGGCTCAAGCGCCCCCGCCAGCAGCGCAAGCAGCGTCGACTTCCCGTCGCCATTGCGCCCCACGATACCAATGCGGTCGCCCTCATCCACGCCGAGCGACACCCCCTCGAACACCGTCTTCGTAGGGAACTCCACCCGCACCTTCTCGCAACCCAGCAAAAACGCCATGCCCATCCGTCCTTCATTCGCCGTTGTTCGCAGGCGATTATAACGCAAGCCACAACCCCCCGCCCCCGCTCCACGAGAAGGCCGCGCCCACAAGCCAACCCGCACCACCACAACAAAAGAGCCGAAAGAAAAACCGCACCCGCCGCGGATTTTCTTTCACGCGTTGTACGACTTCCGTCCACAGCGCCGATTTCCCTCCCTTACCCCAGGTAAACGTACCCTTACTATACAAGCATCCCTTGGAGGGGACATCAAAGAAGGAGGGGTATCATGAGCACAAACAGCAATCAGCAATCCCAATCCAACCAAAACGGCAAGCACACCCTCAGCAGGCGTAGCTTCTTCAAGGCTGCCGCAACCGCAACGGTAGCTACCGCCGCTGGCGGAGCACTCGCAGCGTGCGCACCCACCGGAGGCTCCGGTACCTCAGGCAAGGAAGGCGCTGTCGATAAAGCGCAACTCGCCTTCGAGGCGGCCGCCGCTCCCATCGAGCCCGTCGAGCCCCCGGCCACCTGGGACTTTGAAGCCGACGTCATCGTCGTAGGCTCGGGCGGCGGCGGCATCACCGGGTCGGTGCGCCTCGTGGACGCCGGCATGAAGGTTATCATGCTCGAGAAGAACGAAAAGACGGGCGGCACCTCATCCTACGGCGGCATGTTCGTCAACTTCGGCGGCCACCGCCTGGCCAACGAGGTGGAGTGGGCCTACCCCAGCTTCCCCTACGATCCCAACAAAGTGGTCGCCTACGTGAACGACCTCCAGCAGATGACGGTGGATCCGGAACTCCTGTACGCGATGGCCGTCGAAGGTCCGCAGTGCATCGACTGGATGGCCGACGCCCTTGAGGTGCCGTGGGCACCCGCAGGTAAGGGCCCCGCCGGCATGAAGAGCCTCTACTGGAACGGCCAGATCACTGCGAAGAACTCCATCGAGATCATGCACTTCCCCTTCGAAATGATGACCGAAACGGCGAAGAATCATGGTGTGGATATCCACACCAGCACCGAGGCGCTCGCGCTCGTCGTCGACAACGGCACCGTCGTGGGTATCAAAGCCAAAACGGCCGACGGCGAAAAGTTCTACCACGGCACCAAAGGCGTGCTGCTCACCGCCGGCGGCTTCGAAATGAACCGCGCCATGCTCAGCAAGTACACGCCCACGTGCCTGCGCGGCATCGTCAACGTAGCCACGCCACCCTACAACGACGGTGCCTGCATCCGCATGGGTCTTGGCGTGGGCGCCGACCTGTCCGGCTACAACTCGGTGGCCTGCTTCGACGGCAGCGTGGAGTGGGAGCCGTACGACGAGTTCGCCACCAGCATGAACGCGCACGTCAACAAGGACGGCAACCAAGCGGTGCGCCAGCCGTGGCTGCTCATCAACCGCATGGGACAGCGCGTTCCCTACCTGAGTACGGCCGGATCGTCCTACCCCTTCCTCAACACCGACCCGAACAGCATGGTCACAGCCCTCACGGACCAAGGGGCAGTGGAAATGAGCCAGCCGGGCGGGCGCACCTATGTGTGCTTCGACTCCAAATTCGAGAAACTTGTGGGCGAAAACTATTTCGGCCAGTCGGTGTGTCGCGTGGGCAAAGTCATCCCGGAAGACGATCCGCTCATCGACCGTGTGCCCGAGTGGCAGCGCGACTGGCGCAACGCCTTCCAACTCATGGTAGATGCGGGCGCCGTAAAGGAATGCAACACCATTGAGGAACTGGAAGAAGCGCTTGGCCTGCGCGAAGGCGTGCTCGTGCAAGCGGTGAAGGACTGGAACGCGGCATGTGCGGCCGGCGAAGACACCGTCCCCACTTACAAGTACGACCCCTCGTGGCTCATCCCCATCGAAGAGCCGCCCTACTACGGCGCAAAGATTGGCGGCAACCTGTTCGCCACGAAGTGCGGGCTGCGCATCAATTCGAAGATGCAGGTCATCGACACGGATGGCGCTGTCATTGACGGCCTGTACGCCGGATGGCATACCGCAGGCGGCTCGAACGGCGAGAACAACATCGCGGGCAAGCCGTTCAACGGCATTTACGGCGACATCGGGCTGTCGTTCGTGGGCGGCTACATGGCTGCCGGCAGTATCATCGACGCGAAGTAGACACACCTGCGACACACGGTCGCGCGCACTCCCTCCCTCGCCCTGCGCCCCCGGTGTCACACACGATGCCGGGGGCGCGGCGCGTTATTCGCCACCGTCAGATGAATGGTCCGGCGCAGCAATCGCGCGCAGCTGCTCAAGAAAGGCCTTCCCGCAGGGGTCGAGCCGCGCCTCGTTACTCAACACGTGCAAATCGCACGGAATGGTGAAGTCCTCAACGGCAAAAATCCTGATGTCGGGACTTGTACGCAACCCCGAGTGCGACCCGGCCAGCGCAATGCCAAACGTCTCGCCCAGACCCGACAGATACAAGTCCAGGTAATTCGTGCATGGTTGATTATCGGGCTCGACGTGGGCACCAGCACGCGAAAACCACGACGACACCGCCTCACCCGCCGCCACCATGTTCTGAGAGTTGCCAAGCAGCAGCGTATAGCCATCCAGGTCACGCGCGGTAATACGTTCTTGCTCAAACAGCGGACACGAGCGATTCATCCAGAAACGGCATTCGCCCGTCTCAAAGTAGAAACGTGCCACGCCGTCGGGCATAGACACGGGCTGCGGAATGCCATTGTCCTCCGGTCGCTGCACGTGCGCGAAGATGGAAAGATCTACCTTGCCGTCCACCACCGACTCCACGTTGGCATAGGTTCCGGAGGCGAACAGTATCTCAATGTGCTGATCAGGACAATCTTGGCGAAACGCTGCAAGAGCGCGCACCAGTACTTCCTCAAACGGCGGATAATCGAGCGTCCCCACCACCAACGACGACGATGCGGCCGAAAACGCACGGCATTCCTCAACGCTTTCCTCCGTCAACTTCACGATGGCACGCGCCTTCTTCAGGAACAGCTTGCCCGTCGGCGATAACTCAAGCGCCCCGTTGCGCTTGATGGTAAGAGCCGCGCCCACCTCATCTTCAAGCGCATGGATATGGGCGCGCAGCGTCGGCTGCGACACGAACAGCTCAGTTGCTGCTTGAGCGAAGTTGAGCGAACGCGAGAACACGATATATTCGTGCAAGTAGGCGGTTTCCAATGACATCCCTCCCCTGTGCCATTGGTTCTACTATACACGAATCCCCAAGAGGCGGCACGCGCGAAGCGCACACGCTCAACAGGGAGAAGATGCGCCACTTCGATTTGGCTAGAACACCGTCGTTTCTGGACCTTGCTCACCTGGTCACGAACTGTTGCCAGTTTTCCTTATCTGGCAACAGTTCGTGACCAGGTGAAGCAGCCGGCCCTAGAACATCACCGTCACCGCCACTATGAAGGCTAGTGTTACCAGGGCGCCTCCGGCTACGATGGCCCAGATGGCGGGGCGGGCGAAGTTGAGGGTCCAGCCTACGCCGAAGCGTTCAGGCAGAAAAAGGCTTGCGTCGTCGGGGTTGTAGTAGAACACGCCGAACTTCCAGTAGCGGTCGTCATCCACCAGCAGTCGGTCGGACGTTTGCATGCGTTTGAACACGCGCGAACCCGCCTGACCGTACACCGCGCTCACGCCCATGCCACCCACGCACAGTATGACGGCCGCAACCGCCACAAACACACCGGCCTGTCCAAGCGTAATCACATCCATAAACGACAGCGGCATAGCAATCATCGCAGTGTCTATCACCAGGCCACCAGCCAGCAAAAAGATGCTCTGCGCGCGTGCGAACAGGCCATACGCTAGCGCCGACGTGGCGGGCGCGCCGGGTTCGGCCCACTTCTTCGAACGCGCAATGCTCCAGTGCGCAAACGCGAAGCTCACCGCTATGAACGCCTGGATGAGCACCGGCATCCACACGATCATCGGCGTTTTCTCTTCCCACCGGTTAATCGTGCCGTCGAAATTCATGTGCAGGGGAATCATATCGGGCATGTGCGCGTACCCCACCACGCCAATGAGCAGCGTAAGCGCCATCACGGGCAGGTACAGCAGGTTCCACTTGAGCGAGATGGCGCGCGGAACGGGCTGCTCGCCCACCACGGCGACGGCCTCCTGCGCATCGGCTGTCCAGCCACGCTCCTTCTTGTACGCGTTCATTTTCGCGCGATAGAACAGCATGAGCGCGTAACCGCCGGCCGTGAGCGCCAGCATACCCACCACCATCAGGGCGAATGCTGCGCCGAACGCGCCTGTCACCGCGCATGCAATGCCCGCCACACTGAGCACCGCCGTGCACACCAGGAGAATGGCGGCGTAGCGGCGTTTGAGACCACGGACGAATGGGTCCTTCTGCTCGGCGGTGGGCACGGTGACGGTGAACACCTCGCCGCGACGCATGAGGTACGGCGTCACCGCCATGAATGCGCCGGTCACGGGCAAAAGCAGCATCATAAGCACCACCATCACGGTGGGGTCGAACGCCTCATCCACCACTTACGATACACCTCCCCTGAATGCAGGCGCGCTGGAAGCGGCGCGCTCGATGTTCCCGGGCTCGCCCGCCTTCGCCTGCTCGGCGCTGCGAGCCTCGCGCGCGGCTCGCTCCTCCGGGCGTTCGCCGGCGCCGTACGCGCGCGCCACCTGGGCTTGAGCGCACTCCAAGAACTCACCCCAACTACCGCCGCGTGCACGGTGCGCCAGCGCCAGCTCGAACAGTTCGTCCTCCATTTTCGCCAGCTCAATGCGCGCACGGTCGGCGCGGTCGTCCTCGCAGGGGTCGGCAATGTAGGCACCGCTGCGGCCGCGCATGAGCACGTAGCCCTCGTCGCGCAGCACCGCGTACGCCTTGTTCACCGTGTGCAGGTTGATGCCGAGGTCGCTCGCCAGCGCACGTACCGACGGTAGCGCCGCGCCCGGCTCCAACTCACCACGCGCAATGGCGGCGATAATCTGGTTGCGTATTTGCAGGTAAAGCGGCTCATCAGCCTTCTGATCAATGCGAACAATCATAAGCGTACCTCCTTTGCGAACGCGGATCGAACTCTTAAAACAGCATGAGGTTGATAACCAGCGTGACCACCGCCACGGCAAGGCCAATGACCGAAAGCAGCAAGCCCGTCTTCGCACGCGTTGCCGCAAGCCACGCCGCACCGCCCAGCCCAAGCGTCGCCGTAACCAGTACAATCACCGGCTTCGGGCCGTAGTGCTCGCCTGAGATGCCGAACTGCACAATCACCTGATCAGGCAACAGCAACCACTCCGCAAACACCAGCGCGATAACCACCACCGCCAACACCGCGGCCACCGCCAGGCCCGCACGACCCTCAAGAACCCTGCCGCCGCCGCGATCCCTCATACTGCCCGTATTCTGCGCGTATCCCATGATAGCCCTTCCTTTTCTGTCTACGCGTGCGGCCACCCGCCGCGTGCCTTTAGTTCGTCAACCCCCGCTGCACCGTCTGGCGGTACGCCGCGAGGAATACCCCCGCAACCACAACCGCCAGCACAAGCGAGGCCAGCGTGCCGCCGATCGCGGCTACGGCGAAACCCAGACCCACCAGCACTACGCCGCCGAACGCGATCACGAACACGGGCATCCCACGTTTGACCGGCTCGTATGGCGACGTCCAGTCGTAGCGCGGCCGCTGCGCGTCCAGCGCAAGCCCCATAAACGTGGAAAACAGCGCCAACGCCAACGGCACCACGAACACCCCCACCAGCGAAAGCGCGTCAAGCGGAAACGCGATTGCCACCAGCACGCCGCTCACCACGATGGCAGGCACGGCAAACGCCAGGTTAAGCGCCGCCTTCGCCGCAAGGATAGTGCGCGCAGGCACCGGTGCCGTCAGCATGAGCCAGCGCGCCGACCCCTCAAGCGACACGGCCGCCACCGTCGTGGACATGATGCCCACAAAAAAGGCGAGCGCCCACGGCACCGCTTGCCCAATGAACGGGACCAGCTCAGCCGGCAGTTCGTTAAGCGGCAGCACGCCCGTAAGCGAAGCCACCAACAGCGCCGCCGTGCCTACCACCACAAGCACGTAGCCCATGCAGCCATTGAGGAAATAGATGGGTGTCGCCATAAGCAGGCGCGCCTCCTTCGCCAGCAGCGCACGGAAGGGCGAGCGCGCACCCGCGGCAGCCGCCCGCCCGCGCCGCCCGCGACCATCCTCAAACGAGAACGTCCCGCCCGCGTGCGACGCCATAAACAGCGCATTCACCGGCACAAACAGCTGCGCGAGCACCGCCACCAGCACGAGTGCCGCCGCCACATTCACGCCTGCGAACAGCGCAAACGCCAGCACATCGCCCTGCGCGATGGCGTTAGCCGCCCACACGGCGGGCGGGTACACGACCCCCAGCAGCTCCACCTTGTCTGCGCCCATCGCGGCAAGCGTCGCCAGGTCACCGCCGCTACCACCGATTACCGCAAAGTACAGCCCGAGGAATCCCACGAGCAGCACCATCGACAGCAGGGCCATCACCACATTCGCATGGCGAAAGCGCGACGACACCACCGCGACAAGCGCCGCCAGCACCACGGCCCCCGCAAGCGGCGCGAGCGGAGCCAGCACCACCGACAGTGCCATGCACAGCACGCCGACCGCTGGCACACCCACACTGCCCGCGTACACCACGAACGCCGGTACCATCACCAGCAGGCCAAACGCCGCGCCCATGGCGTACAGCGACGCAATGCGGGACAACACTACAACCGCCGTGGGCACCGGCAGCGACATCACGAGGTCGTAATCCCTAAAGCCGAACAGCACGCCGTTCGCCTTGAGAAACGCCGCCACCGCACCCGCCAGCGACCCTGCAAGCACCGCGATAAGCGGAATGGAATCCCCCAGCCCGAACTGCACGAGCGACGTTGCCACGCTCCCCACGTACGCCGCCACCAGCGCAACAATGCCCACGACCGCCAGCGCCACCAGCCCCAGCGTACGCTTCGCGCGCCCCGGGTTCGCATGGAGCGCCTTGTTGACACCGAACAGGCCCAGCAGCTGCACCTTCAGCAGCAGAATGAACGCGCGCATGACGCCGCCCCCTTACGCCTGGTCGCGGCGGTCGCGGTCGATCATGTCCAAAAACACGTCCTCCAGGCTCTCATTGCCCACCACCTCGGCCGTCGGTCCGCACGCGCGCAGCCGCCCCTGCTTGATAATGGCCACCTTGTCGCACAGCTTCTCAACCACCTCCAGCACGTGGCTGGAGAAAAACACAGCCGAGCCGCGGTCGGCCAGCTCACGCAGCATTTCTTTCACATGAAACGATGCCTCAGGGTCAAGACCGACGAACGGCTCGTCCAGCACGAGCAGCGTGGGCTCGTGCACGAGCGCGCCAATAAGCACGAGCTTCTGACGCATGCCGTGCGAGTACGACGACACGAGGTCACCCAGTGCGGAGGTGAGGCCCAGGCGGTCGGCGCAGGCTTCAATGCGCTCGCGACGCAGGTCAGCGGGCACTTCGAAAATGTCCGCGATATAGTTCAGGTACTGGATGCCCGTAAGGAATTCGTAGATGTCCGGGTTGTCGGGCACATACGCCGTCGCGCGCTTGCACGCGAGCGCGTCCGTGCGCACCGAGCGACCGGCGATGCGAATGTCACCCTCATCGAACCCGGTCACGCCCACAATGGCACGGATGAGCGTGGTCTTGCCCGCCCCATTGTGACCCACAAAGCCAAACATGTCGCCCGGCATCACGTCAAGCGTCACACCATCCACCGCCCGCTTGGCACCAAACGTCTTCACCACGTCCCGCACCGCAAGCACCGGGGCTGTCGCATCCATACTTGATCCTTTCGCCGTTGTTTGTTATATTTATGCTATAACAGATGGAACAAGAAAGCAAGTGTTTTCACCCTAAGCGAAGTGCCGTGAGGCGCGGAGTCAAAGGATGACAACTCACAAGGAGGGGAACATCATGAAGCGAATCGGGATATTCTTACTCGTTACGTTTGTATTGACCTGGGCGTATGAGTTTGGGGTGGTGTATCCCGTTGCGTCGGGGGCGCTGGTGGGCGTGCCGCCGATGGCCGCGCAGCTGGCTACCGGCGCAGCTATGTTCTTCCCCGCGCTCGGCGTACTCATCACGCGGCTTATCACGCGCGAAGGCTTCAAGAACAGCGTCATCAAGCCGCGCGGGTTCAAGAAGGCAGCGCCGTGGTTTCTCGTCGCGTGGTTCGGGCCGGCAGTGCTGGCCGTCGCGGGCGCAGCCGTGTACTTCCTCATCTTCCCGCAGGACTTCGACCCGAGTGCGTCATTCATGATTGGCACCGCACAGCAGCAGCTGGCCGCGGCGGGCAGCCCCGAGATGTCAGACGATGCCCTGCGCTCAATGCTGCTCATGCAGTTGCCCTTCGCCGTGGTGGCGGCTCCTGCCCTCAACATTTTCACGACGTTTGGCGAGGAATGGGGCTGGCGCGGCTATTTGGTGCCGAAGATGGCCACGCGCTTCCGCATTGTCCCAACGCTGCTGATCACAGGCATAATCTGGGGGCTTTGGCACGCGCCGCTCACCGCCATCGGCCACAACTACGGCACGAACTATCCCGGCTGGCCGTTCGCGGGCATCGCCGCCATGTGCGTGTTCTGCATCGTGCTGGGCATTTTTCTCACCTATGTCACCGAGCGTACGGGCAGCTGTCTAGCGGCCGCCATCGGACACGGGGCCATCAACGGATTCGCCAGCGCGGCGCTCATCTTCTCGGCGACGGGCGGCAACCCCTTCGTGGGACCCTTGCCCGTGGGCATTGTCGGCGGCAGCGCGTTTATCCTGGTGGCAGCCTTCATGCTGTGGGATTTATACCGCCGCGAGAAGGCCGGCACGCTGCACATGCCTAAAGCCGGCCTGCCCGACGGCGTAAAGAAGGGCGACCCCATTAAGACCGAAAGCCCCATCACCGCCGCCTAGCACGAAAATAAAAGTGTGACGCGTTAACGCGCTAACTAGTACGCCATAAGTCAGCCCGCGTCCCGTACCTTATGACGCGGGCTGACTTACTTACTCGCCGCATCGCCTACAGGTGTGACACCACCAGGTCGCCCATGGCGGCGGTGCCCACTAGCTTGTCAGCGGGGGTTTCGGCATCCTTGATGTCGCCCGTGCGCCATCCCTCGTCGAGCACAGCGGTTACCGCGCGACGAATGTCGTCAGCGGCCTCCTGCATGTCGAAGCTGTAGCGCAGCATCATCTCCACCGACAGAATCTGCGCGAGCGGGTTCGCGATGCCCTGCCCCGCAATGTCCGGCGCGCTGCCGTGGCTGGGCTCGTACAGCGCCACGCCATCGCCGAGGCTTGCGCTGGCAAGCATCCCCAACGAGCCCGTGATCTGGGCCGCCTCGTCAGACAGAATGTCGCCGAACATGTTCTCGGTCACCACCACGTCGAAATCGGCCGGGCGGTTGATAAGCTGCATGGCCGTGTTGTCCACCAGCAAATCCTCAAGTTCCACGTCTGCGTATTCCTCGTCGTGGATGCGGTGCACAATCTCGCGCCACATGCGGCTGGTCTCCAGCACGTTCGCCTTGTCGACGCTCGTCACCTTGTTGCGACGCTTGCGCGCAGCCTCAAACGCCTGGCGCGCAATGCGCTCCACCTCGTACTCGCGATACTCCAGCGTGTCGTAAGCGCGCTGACCTGCGGCGCCATCCGTGCCGCACCCCGCCTCGTCGTAGAAGCGCTCGCGACGGCCAAAGTACAAGCCACCCGTCAGCTCGCGCACAATCATCATGTCAACGCCGTCCACTATCTCCGGCTTCAGCGTGGAAGCACCGGCCAGCGCATTGAAAATCTGCACGGGACGCAGGTTCGTGTACAACCCCAGCGCCTTGCGAATGCCAAGCAACCCCTGCTCAGGGCGCGGTTTCGCCGGGTCGGTGGTATCCCATTTCGGGCCGCCAACCGCCGCCAGCAACACAGCGTCGGACGCCTCAGCCGCGCGCAGCGTCTCGTCCGGCAGCGCCGTGCCGGCCGCATCAATGGCGCACCCGCCAATGAGCGCTTCCGTATACTCAAACGTCGTATCGTACTTCGCCCCCAACGCGTTAAGTACCTTAACGCCCTCAGCAATAATCTCCGGCCCAATGCCGTCACCCGGCAACAAGCAAATGTTATACGTTTGGGTCATGGTTACTCCTTGCCCAGCTTGGCCTTGGTGCGGTTAATCAACCCGCCCGCTTCAATAATCTCGCGAATGAACGGCGGAAACGGCTGGGCCTGGAACGTCTGGCCCGTCGTTTCGTCCACAATCACACCCGCGTCGGCGTCCACGCTCACCACGTCGCCGGCCGAAATGGCATCCACGGCCTCCGGGCACTCCATAATGGCAAGGCCCGTGTTGATGGAATTGCGGTAGAAAATACGCGCGAAACTCTTGGCGATAACCACGTCCACACCCGCCGCCTTGATGGCGATGGGCGCGTGCTCGCGCGACGAACCGCAGCCGAAGTTCTCATCAGCCACAATGATGTCGCCCGGACGCACCTTCTGCACGAATTCCGTATCCAGGTCCTCCAGGCAATGCTTGGCCAGCTCAGCCGGATCAGACGTGGTCAGGTAGCGAGCCGGGATAATAACGTCGGTATCAATGTCGCGCCCATAACGATGCGCGGTTCCCTTAAACTGCATATAACATCCTTTCCCAAAAGGGGTTTTCGTGGCGAGAGCAGTTGGGGTGAAGGTTCCGGAGGGCTGAGCTAAGCGGCCTTTGTGCCGCGTGCGAAGTCCTCCGGATTCTGAACTCCAAATGCGCCGCCACGGAAAGCCCTAGTCCAAGTCTTCCGGCAAGCCAATATGCCCCAGCACCGCGCTCGCTGCGGCGACAGCCGGCGAGGACAGGTACACCTCACTCGTCGGGTCACCCATGCGGCCGACGAAGTTGCGGTTCGTGGTGGCAATGGCGCGCTCGCCTGCGGCCAGAATGCCCATGTAGCCGCCCAGGCACGGGCCGCACGTGGGCGTAGACACGGCACAGTTTGCGTCCAGGAACACATCCATCAGGCCTTCCTCAATGCACTGGCGATACACCGCTTGCGTCGCGGGAATCACGATGCAGCGCACATCCGGGTGCACCTTCCGCCCGCGCAGCACGTCGGCCGCCTGGCGCATATCGGCGATGCGGCCGTTCGTGCACGAACCAATAACTGCCTGGTCAATGCGCACGTCGCGCGCCTCGGCCACCGGGCGCGTGTTCGACGGCAGGTGCGGGAACGCCACGGTCGGCTGAATGGACGCCGCGTCGATCTCGTACACCTTCGCGTACACAGCGTCCGGGTCAGAATGGTACTCGGTATAGGGGCGCTCCACGCGACCATCCAGGTAGGCGCGGGTCACGTCGTCCACGTCAATGAGGCCCGCCTTGCCGCCCGCTTCAATAGCCATGTTCGAAATGGACATGCGCTCGTCCATGTCCATGGCGCGAATGGCGCTGCCCGTGAACTCCATGGCCTGATAGAGCGCACCGTCCACACCAATCATGCCAATAATGTGCAGGATAACGTCCTTGCCCGTCACGCCCGACGCCAGCTCGCCCTCAATCTTGAACAGCAGCGACTCAGGCACCTTGAACCACGCCTTGCCGGTGGCATATCCCACGCCCGCGTCGGTGGAACCCACGCCCGTGGCGAACGCGCCCAGCGCACCATAGGTGCAGGTGTGACTGTCGGCGCCAATAATAAGGTCGCCCGCACCCACAACGCCCTGCTCGGGCAGCAGCGCGTGCTCAACACCCATGCAGCCCACCTCATAGTAGTGGTTAATGCCCTGCTCACGCGCGAAGTCGCGCACAATTTTCGCCTGCTCGGCGCTCTTGATGTCCTTGTTCGGCACGTAGTGGTCGGGCACCAGCGCAATCTTCGTGGGGTCGAACACCTTCTCAACGCCAATCTTGCGGAACTCTTTGACGGCGATGGGGGCGGTAACGTCGTTGGAAAGCACGAGGTCAAGATCGCATTCGATCAGCTGACCCGGCTCAACTTCGTCCAGCCCCGCATGGGCGGCGAGAATCTTCTCCGCCATAGTCATGGGACGTGGCATGGGTTGCTCCTTTGTAGCGGTTGGGTCGTGCGAGCCCACGCAGCGGCGCGGGCAGGTGAAAAACGCCGTCAATTGTACCACTCACTTTAGTGCGCAAAAGAGAAGGACCCCGAAGGGCCCTTCCAATGTGAAGCGAATTCCAGATTTGAGCGGTGTGTGAGGCAAATGGCGAATGGCCTACCACGAACCGTGATAGTAGCCGCCGCCGTACGAGCCTGCTACGCCTGCCATGGCTGCGGCAATCATGCCGCCAATGAGGAACCACAGCAGCACCTGAATGACAATCCAGGCAACAAAGCCAATGATGGTCCATTTGAGCGCGTCGCTTTTCACCTGCGGCAGCTTGTCCACATTCACCAGCCACGAAATGACGATGCCCGGAATGCCCAACAGCGCACCCACCGCAAACCAGCCGAACTTCATGCCGCCAGTCAGTTCCATAAGCGGCGCTGGCATATACACGGGCGGCTGCGGTTGCGGCTGGTAACCCGGCGCGGGAGCCTGATACGGCTGTTGCGGCGGCATCTGCCCCATCGGAGGCTGCTGATAGGGCTGCGTCGGCGGCACCTGAGTAGGCGGCACCTGCGTCGCGGAATCCGGCGTCTCAGCCGGCGGAGGCGTGGGAACGCCCTGGTCGTTCGGGTTCATATTTTCGGCCATTAGTGCACCTGCTTTCCTTGTGAAGTTTCCTGATCAGAAGTATAAAAGCCCCTAGCAAACCCACCGTTCAAGAGGCGAAACTGTCATCGAATTGACACGTGACTACATCACGCGGTGTACGCCAAGGAAGCGATGCGACAGCAGCACGGTGTTATGACAACGCCGAGCACAGTGCGTCAAGCAGGGTGATGGCGAAGTGTTGGGCCGAGCGACCGACTCCGGCGTCTTCCCACATGGTTCCCGGCAGCTCAACCGCCACGCGTGAAGGGGACGCCGCATCCGCCACGCCAATGGCGGTTTCAAGGCGCAACGGCAGCGTTGCGTCGTCGTCGAAACTCACGCGCGGCACCGCTTCGGCCGTGGTTTCCTCAGGCAACACAATGTGCACCAGCAGCATATTCTGATCGGGTGCCACCAACAGTGAGTCGGCACTCATGATTTTGGAGGCAGGGCTTGTGGCCAGCGCCAGATTCGACATGCGCGAAGCAACGCTACGCGTGAACTCATGCGTGCCAAACAGGCAAAGTGCGTTGCGTTCTAGCACGTCAGCGGCGCGTGCGAAGCCCAAGTGCACCGGCTCGTGCACGGCTTCCTTGCCCTCCCAGGAATGATGCAGGTTGCGGATGGCCGCATACGTGTACGCGCCCGCAATGCCGTCGGAAGGCAAGCCCAGGTTCAGCTGGAACTTGCGCAGCGCCAGTTCGGTATAGGCTCCGAAGATGCCGTCGATGGCCCCGCACGCGAAACCGAGCGCGCCCAGCGCCTGCTGCAACTCCACCACGTCGTGGCCGTGGAAGTGCGGCATGCGCAGATACAACGTGCGGTCGCCGAGAAAATATGAGGCGTCTACCAGGGCCGACCACACTTTGTCGGTCACGTCGTCGCCCACCGGCAACCCCGACTGCAGGCAGAACGCGCGCACCGCCGCCGCCGTTTTTTCGCCAAACGTGCCATCGACATCGGCCTGGTCAAGCAGCCCGATGGTGGCAAGGCGCTGCTGCACGTCCTCAACGGCAGCGCCCGTGTCATGTTGTTTGATGGTTTCCATAAACCTCATGGTACCGCACCGCCCCCACCCCACCCGAGCCAACAAAGCTGGTTCCACCAAAGCAACAGAGGGGAAGAAGGCGAAAGATAAGCCTCTTGCCGAATGTGTTTCAACCTCTGGCGGAGCAGGCGATCGCCTATAAGTGTGACGCGCTATCGCGCTTCCTATTACGCCACAAGTTTTCTCAAGTCCCTCACCTTACGACGCGGGCTGACTGACTTGAAGGCGAGGTCATGCAATCGGGACAAGCAGCGTAGGGATGCACTCCAGTGCATCCGTTCGCGCGAAGCGCGAAAACGCAGGTAATGATTGAGTTCTCCGCCTTCGGCGGAGAGGGCGATTCGTGAACCGCCCCTCATATACTCTTTATGTCGCCAGATTTATGGCGAGTACGTCCTTTCCAATGTAGGTTGCATG
>NZ_JASJEU010000007.1:0-195068 GCF_030077735.1 Gordonibacter faecis
CTCCGCCCGCGCCGCGCAGGGGGCCTCCCCCCGGGCCGCCGCGCCCGCGGCGCGCGCCGCGGGGAAGGGGGCCGCGAAGGCGATCGCCGCGTCGGCGTCGGCGGCTGCCGGGCCCCTGGCGGGGATCCTCGCGGCGGTCCTCTGCTTCGTGCTCTCCGCGCTCGCCGCAGCGCAGGTCGCGAGCGCCCTTTTCGGGTTCTGGGACGACGCCTCCTCGAGGGAGGGGGTCGCGGGCCTGCCGCCCTACGTCACGGTCGAGATGGTGGAGACGGCGCTGGAGTGCCAGGAGGAGTACGGGCATCCCGCCGGCTGCACGATCGCCCAGATCATCTTCGAGGGCGGGGACGGCGACCGGCTCTCCGCGCTCGCCGAGAGGGGCAAGAACCTCTTCGGCATCAAGTGGTCGCCCTCCTACCTCGGGTGCCCCGAGATCGCCGGGAAGGGGTCGTGGGCGACGAGCGAGGAGGTCGACGGGGGCCTCGTCGGCGTCATGGCCGACTTCGCGTCGTTCAAGAGCCACCGCGACTGCATCGTCTTCCGCAGCCGCGTGCTCCTTTCGAACCACCCCTACTCCGACAACCCCCTCGTCGCCGCGGCGATCGAGGCGTGCGACTCGGACCTGATGGCGGAGGGGCTCAAAGACGCGGGGTACGCGACGTCGTCGGGGTACGTCGAGTCGCTCAAGGCGGTCATGGACCAGTACGGCCTGCGGCGGTTCGACGGGATGACCCTCGAGGAGTTCCGCTCGGGCGGGGCGGTCGCGGCCGCCGTCGTCGCGGCGGCGGAGAGCCAGCTCGGCGTGCCCTACGTCTGGGGCGGCTCGACCCCGGGCGTCGGCCTCGACTGCTCGGGGCTCACGCAGTACTGCTACGCGCAGGCGGGGATCGCGATCCCCCGCTACTCGGAGGACCAGGCGAGCGCGGGGACGCGCGTGCCCCTCTCCCAGGCGCAGCCCGGGGACATCCTCTGGAGGCCGGGGCACGTCGCCATCTACGTCGGCGGGGACGAGTACATCCACGAGCCCCAGGCAGGGGACGTGTGCCGCAGGGCGACGGGGATCGCGTACTTCACCTGCGCGGTCCGGTACAGATGAGGAAGGAGAGGGAGCCATGCAGGGAAAGAACAAGCTGATGGTCGCCGCCGCGATCGGGATGGTGGCGGTGGTCGTCGCCGCGACGGCGGTGCGGTGCTCGGCCGAGCGCGCCGCCGAGGAGGCGGTCCCGCCCGAGCCCGCCCGGGCGGAGCAGGCCACGGCCCCCGAGGAGGGGGCGGAGCAGCCCTCCGAGGGGGGCGCCGCGGAAGCCGCCGCCTCGGAGACCCTCTCCATCCTGAGGGGGACGGCGTGGACGGCGCCCGACGGGTCCGGCGGCACGATCGCCTTCCGGGACGGGTCCTTCGTCGAGTCCGACGGGGAGTCCGCGAGCGTCGCCGCGTTCGAGGTCGTGGGCGCGGGCGGCTCCGAAGGCCAGCGCTACCTCGACGTCGAGATCGTCCGAGACGGCTCCGGCGGGGCGCTGTCGACGACGATCGTCGTCGACGAGGCCGAAGGGGGCGCGACCGTGACGAGCGACGGGTTCGCCCTGTCGGGCAGCTACGTCGAGGGCGCCGCCCCCGAATCGGCCCTGCGCGTCGTCGGCGTCGCCGACCCCTACCCGGCGCTCGTGGACGGCAGGACGGGCGAGCTCGAGGAGGCGATAGCCGAATGGGCGCGGCGCTGCGCCCCGACGGCGACGGAGGCGAGCTTCGACGGCGAGGTCTTCATCGACGTCGAAGGGGGCCGCGTGAGCGCGACGTTTCATCTCGACGACGCCGCCTCGACGATCGTCACGGCGATCTACCAGGGCGGATCGTTCTCCGTCGTCGGATAGGGGCGGGCCATGGAAGCCGTAAGAAGGGCCGCGGGCAGCGACGGGTTCGCGATCGCGTTCGCCGCGACCGCGATCATCCTGTCCGCCGCGCTCGCGCTCCCGCAGCCCGCCTTCGGGGGCATCGCCGAGGACATCAACGCGTGGCTGTGCGGGATCCTGCGCGACACGTGCAACTGGATATTCGCCGGCCAGACGAGCATGCTCGCGTCCATCGGGGCCGACGGCGTCCTGTCCGCCGACTTCGACCAGATGCTCGGCGGCGCGGGCGACGTCACGATGCACGACGTCGTCAGGGGGGTCTGGGACGCGGCCATCCTGCCCATCGGGTGCGGGATGCTCTCGTTCGTGTTCACCGTCCAGCTCATCAAGGTCTCCCAGCGCATGGACGGCAACGCGAGCATGCCCGGCGTCAAGGAGGTCGTGCTCATGCTCGTGTTCTTCGCGGTGTTCCTGTTCCTCATCCAGAACAGCTTCGACCTCATGCAGGCGGTCTACGAGGTCGCGAGGCTCGCGATAGACAGGGTCGTCGGCCTGTTCGGCGAGGGCGGGGAGATCGACCTGGCCGAGGTCTCGATCGCGACGACGGAAGACGACGTCGCCGCCCTGCTCGCCATGCTCGTCGTCGCGCTCGTGAGCTGGCTCGTGGTGATCGTCGCCTACGTGGTCGCGCTCGTGGTGAGCTGGGCGCGCGCCATCCAGATCTACGTCATGGCGGCGTTCAGCCCCATCCCGCTGGCGCTCGTCTCCCTCGACGAGACGCGCCAGATGGGCGTCGGGTACCTGAGGAACTTCGCGGCGGTGTGCCTCGCGGGCGTCATCATCCTCGTGCTCCTGGTCTCGTTCCCGATCGTGCTCGGCGGCCTGAACGCCGCGAGCGCGGGGGCGCCCGTGGTCGACACCGTCGTCGGGGGCCTGTCCTACGCGCTGCAGTACCTCGCGATGTGCGTGCTGCTGATCCTGTCCCTCGTGAAGAGCGGGTCGTGGGCCCGCGACATCCTGGGCGGGTGAGGGCGGTGAGGGGGACCGCGCGGGGCCCCTGAGCCCCCCCGCGGGCGGCGCGCCCGCCGCAGCGGCAGAGGATACGAACCGTGAGAAGGAGGAAGAGAATGAACGCTACAAAGGGATCGGCGACAGCCGCCCTCGGGGCGGCCCCGCCCGCTGCGGGCGCAGGGGGAAGGCTCCTCAGGGCGCTCCTCGCGCTGCTCCTCGCGGCGGGGGTCGCTCCGGCGGCAGCCCTGCCGGGGACGGCGTACGCCGCGCCGCCCCCCATCGAGCGCGTGGACGAGGACGACTTCGCCCCCGAGGGGTACGAGGAGTCGGTGGAGTGGACCGGCGTCGAGGTCGAGCGGGGCTTCGTCGAGGTCCCCGCGGACTTCGGCCCCGACGGCGAGGGCATCGCGACCTACATGTTCCACAACACCGAGGAGGAGCCCGACGCGACGACCGTGACCGAGCTCGCGAAGGGCGCGGGCTTCGCCGCGTTCATCGACGGCAACAGCGGCTACGGCGGGTTCGCGCTGCGATTCACGGGCGGGAGCTACGACGGCGTGCCCGTCGACATGGTCGTGACCCTCACCGACTGGAACTACCTCGAGCCCGAGGGAGGCTGGGAGTCCCATTGGGAGTACGACCGCTTCCCGATCTTCAGACCCGGCGTGTACGTGTCGGAAGCCTACGACGCCTACGCGGGGTCGGGGCTCGACGTCGGCAAGGAGGGCTACCACAACAACGTGAACTTCTACACGCTCGGCATCACCGACCTCGAAGTCGAGGTGCAGTGGGTCCGCCCCGGCACGAACGACCCCTACCCGGTCAAGGGCCATATGACCTGCATGGACCTCGACATGTTCCAGACCTTCTCCTACGACGGCAGCGTGTGGCGCGCCGAGGTCTCCAACGAGAACGACTTCCTCTCGACGGGAGGGCACGTCGCCGCCTCGCCCGGGGTCGGGCTCAACGAGAACGGCACGGACTTCCCCGAAGAGTACCGGGACGGCCTCGTCGGCGCCTACTACGACACCACGGAGGACAAGGGCACGCCGCTCGCCCCGGCAGTGATCAGGTTCGGCACGTCGTGGATGGGGACGGGCACGGCCCAGTCCTTCTTCGCGCTCTCCAACGAGTTCATCACCACGCCGCCGCCCCCGCCCACCGGCGGGGAGGGATGGCCGGACATCTCCAAGTCCGCCGACAGGGACGAGGGCGTCTCGGTCGGCGACCAGGTGGAGTTCACGGTCGACTTCCAGGCGCTCACCTGGGGCGAGAACGCCCGCGTCGGCTGGCGCTACACGACGTGGGACGTGCTCGACTACCTGCCCTGGGAGATGCGCTACGTCGACGGCAGCGGCTACCTCGTCGACGAGGGGGGCGACCGCGTCGAGGGCGCCGGCGAGGTCGTCTACGAGGGACGCAACGAGGAGACGCGCGAGAACATCGTCCGCTTCGAGTTCTACCGGGACTTCCTCGCATCGCTCGACCTCAGAGGCCAGCACTACCGGCTCGTCTTCCGCGCCGAGCTGACGGAGTACCCCGCCGACGGCGCCCTCGAGGTGTGGAACGAATGCTCGCAGGTGTGGAACTCCGACGGCCGCGTCGATGGGACGCCCGTGCGGGTGGGGCTCCTCGAGCCGAGCTTCGAGGTCGACAAGCAGGCAGACTCCTACGAATACGAGGTCGGGGACGTCATCTCCTACATCGCGACCTACCGCCAGACCGTCGAGAACGCGCAGTCCCGCGAGACGGTCGTATCGGACAACCTGCCCGAAGGCCTCGAGCTCATCCCCGAATCCGTGCAGGCGACCGGCATCGCCGACCTTCCCGCACCCGAGATCAACGAGAACACGTGGTCGTACTCCTTCGACAAGTTCGGCTACGGCGACACCCTCGTCGTGACCTACCAGGGCCGCGCGACGAGCTCCGGCAACGGCTACGAGATCGTGAACAACGCGAGCATCCACGGCAACAACACGATGGACTACGACGATCCGGCCGAGGTGTGGGTCAACACCGCCGACGTTTCGGTCGAGAAGTCCGCAGACCGCGGCGAGGCGCACGTCGGCCCGTCCGATGCGGACCCCGGGTTCGTCGAATACACCGTGACGCTCGCGAACGACAAGGCCGGCACGATCGCCCACGACGTCGTCGTGGGCGACGACAGTCTGCCGCAGGGCATGAAGGTCGGCCGCAACAACGACGGCAGCCTCATGATCGAGGGCCTGACCGAGAACGGCGCCGCCGTTCCGATGACGTGGATCGGCGACCGCGCCGAGGGGACGCTCGCGACCATCCAGTACCCGGTCGGCAGCGAGGACGACGTCCACAACCAGACCGAGCCCGTCACTCCGGCGTGGCGCATCGACCCTGCCGGGACCGGCTGGCGGATGACGATCGACCACCTGGCATACGGGCAGACGATCACACTGATATACCGAGCATATCCCGAGTCCGCTGTCGCGGGCTGGGAGATCGAGAACGAGGCGGAGATCGAGGCCGCGAACGACCCCGACGGCGATAGCGCCCAGGAGCTCGTATGGGTGAACCAGCCCTCCTTCGCGGTAGACAAGAAGGCGTCGAACGACGCGTTCTCCGTGAACGACGTCGTGACCTACGAGATCAAGGCGGTGAACGCCCGGCCCGGCACCCTCGCTCGCAACGTCGTCATCAGCGACCTCGCGCGAACCGAGGGCGTCGAGCTGCTTCGCGACTCGATCCAGGTCTACGACAGCCGCGGCGAGGAGATCACCGACGACTGCACGATCACCTACAAGCACTCGCCCCAGGGCGCGGAAACCTTCATTATCGAAACGCATCGCGACCTCGTCGCGGCCTCCACTGCCGATCTGGCGGATCTTTACGACGAGCTTTTGCAAACCGCGACGGAAGAAGACTTCAATGCGGTCATGGCGAAGATCGACAAGGCGATCGAGGAAGGTGCCGGCGCCGACCACGAAAGCGCGGCCGAGCTCATCGAGAACCGCCCCGTCTGGAAAGACGGCGCGATCGAATGGTCGGAAGGCTCGAACCCCCTCGGCTTCGACCCCGGCAACCCGCGCCCGGACTCGCTTTCCTGCGAAACCGAGCTGACCGTGTGCTACCGCGTCCAGATCCAGGATGCAGAGCTGGCGGGTCAGACGGTGGACAACACCGCGCTGGTGGTATCCGACGAGCCCAACACGGCGACGACCGACGACGAGGTCGTCGACGTCAAGGGAGCCAAGCTCGTCACGACCAAGGCCGCCGACAAAGACGTGTACCAGGTCGGCGAGACGGCCCACTACACCGTGACGACCACGCAGGCCCGCGAGGACGTCATGGCGGACAACGTCGTCGTGGGCGACGCGCTGCAGGATCCCGAATCGATGTCGATCGTCGAGGGCACGCTGCAGGTGACCGGCCCCGACGGAAAGGTTGTGCAGGTCGAGCCCGTCTACGAGCGCGACGAAGCGGGCAACATCGTCGGCTACACGATCGAGACCGGCCTGTCCCTTGCCGACGAGCAGTCGGTGGTCGTGGCCTACGACGCGACGGCCAAGTCGGTCGACGACTCGGTGCGCAACGCCGCTTCGAGCTCTGCCGACAACGCGGTCGGATCTTCGGCTGTCGAAGAGGTGGAGATCGTGGCGCCGCGCGCAGCCGCCGCGCTCGACAAGGCGGCGGACGTCCACGAGGCGCGCGTCGGCGACATCGTGACCTACGCGCTCACCGCGACCGTCGCCGACAACCCTGCAGAAAACGTCGTGATAAGCGACAACAGCCTGCCGGAAGGCATGCCGATCGACCTGCGCAACATCGAGCTCGAGATCAACGGCGTCGACGTGCCGTCCTTCCAGCTCGACGTCGACGGGAACGGCTTCGCCGCGCATCTGGGCGACCTGGCAGCAGGCGACGTCGCCAGGATCACCTACACCGCCACCGTCCGCGATGCCGCCCTTGCGGGCACGTCCGTCGTGAACACGGCCTACCTCGACTCCGACACGATCGACGAGCCGCTTCGCGACGACGAGCACGTGACGGTGCGCGGCGACGAGCCGGCGATCGACCTTGTGAAGTCCGCCGACAAGGACACCGCGCATGTCGGCGACACCGTGACCTACACGATCACCGCCGTCGCGAACGCCGACGCGGAGAACGTGCGCATCGGCGACACCTCGATGCCCGCCGGCATGCCGATCGACCTCGATGCGATCAGCGTGACGTTCAACGGGCGCGCGCAGGAGGACGTCGGCGCGACGATCATCGGCAACGGCTTCGAGATCCCCTTCGGCGACCTGCTCGAAGGCGACGAGATCGTCATCGGCTACACCGCCGATGTCGAGGACGCGTCCCTTGCCGGGACGACGGTCGACAACGTCGCCGTCCTCGATTCCGACGACCTCGACGAACCGCTCGAGGCCGTTGAGAGCGTCGACGTCGTCGGCGACGTCGACGCGCCGCCCGAGCCGGAGAGCCCGCCCATCGAGAAAACCGTCGACAACCCGACGCCCGCTCCGGGCGATACGGTCGCCTACGCCGTCGCGGTCAACGCGCTCGACGGCGATCTTGTCGACGCGGTCGTGACCGACACGCCCGACGAGGGCATAGCCATCGACCTCGAAAGCGTCGCGGTGCAGATCGGCGGCGAACCTCACGACGCCTTCACCGCCGAGCTCGACGCCGACGGCAACCTCGTCGTCAGGATCGGGGACGTCGCCGAAGGCGAGCGCGCGATCGTCACCTACGACGCCGTGATCGACGCCGAGGGCTCGCGCGTCGGCGAGGAGCTCGCCAACGAGGCGACGCTCACGGCGGACGGGCTCGACCCCGCATCGTCCGAGGCGTCCGTCGTCCCGACGGAGCCCGAGGGCGCGCCCGGCAACCCGCTCAAAGGGCTCGACCAGACGGGCGACGCACTTGCGGGCTGGCTTGCGGACAACTGGGCGGGCCTCGCCGTGGCGGCCGCCCTCGCGGCGGTCGGGCTGGCGGTCGCCTTCCGCCCCGGCCACCGCGTCGACGGCGACGACGCGCCTGGCGCCGACCGCCGGGAATGATGGAGAGGGGGAGAGCATGGGAACGAGGCGCGCCCCTCGCGTGGCGGCGGTTCTCGCGGGGGCGGCGCTGTGCGTTCCCCTGGCGCTCGAGCTCGCCCCGCTCGCAGCCGAGGTCGCGCCCCGCGCCGAGGCGGCCGCAAGGGCGGACGCGGCGGTCGGGGAGTTCGCGCCCGCGGCGTCCGCGGAAGGCGGGGCGGAACCCCTTGCCGACGGGGTCGACTGGGAGGGGCTCCTCGCGGAGAACCCCGACGCAGTCGCCTGGGTGAGGGCTCCCGGAACGAGGGTGGACTACGCGGTCGTGCAGGCGCCCGCCTCGGATCCGCAGCGCTACCTCGCCGTCGACCTGTACGGGGAGCCGAGCTACCGCGGATGCCCGTACGTCGGCGCCGACTGCGCGGCAGAAGGAGGCCTGCGGTCCGCGTTCGCGATCGTGTACGGCCACCACCTCGTCGACGGGTCGATGTTCTCGGACTTCGCGAAGTACTCGGACCGCGCGTACGCGGAGGCGCATCGCGAGGTCTGGCTGCTCACCCCGGAGGGGGCAGAGCGGCTCCGGGTCGTCGCCGCCAACGTCGTCGACGCCCGGTCGGAAGATCTCGGCGTCGGCCTCGAGGGCGCGGAGCTCGACGCGTACATGAGGCGCAAGCTCGCGGAGAGCGAGGTGGTGCTCGAGGAGCCCGAGCGCTTCGAGAGGGTGGTGTGCTTCGCCACCTGCTCGTACCAGACCGACCATTCGAGAACGCTCGTCTACGCGGTAGGCGAGGACGGGCGATAGGAGCATCCGCGCGCCGCGAGGCGGCGCGCGGGGAGAGGAGGAGCCCATGACGGAGCAGACGGAGAGGAAGAACGTGTACATATCCCTGCACGAGGCGTTCGTGCGCGAGGGGATCGAGTACACGGACAGGAGGACCGGCGAGGCGAGGGCGTTCAACGTCGCGCGCCTGCCCTCGGGAACGGTGATAGACGGCAGGGACGTGAGCGGCTACGAGTTCAGCCCCCTCTACGTGAACCCCTCGCGCTTCAGAGGGGAGCACTGGCGCGACATCCCCCTGCTCGCCGACCGAGAGGTGAGGCTGAGCAGGTCGGTGCTGGACGCTGAGGGGCGCCCCGTCCTCGGCGAGGACGGGAGGTGGGCGAAAGAGACGCTCACCGTTTCCCCCTCGCAGATCAAGGAGGCCCTCACCGAAGCGCGCAGGCGCTACTCGGAGGAGCATTCGAGGGACGGCCGCGGCCTGTCGGAGCGGGCGGAGACCGCCCGCGGCGCGTCGAAGGCGATGGAGAGGGAGGGGGCACCCCGCCCTTTAGAGCGTGACTGCCGGTGATCGGGAAGGGGGTGGGCATGCCATGGCGGTCGCGCTGCACGTCCTCGGAGCGCTCATGGGGTTCTGCACGCTCGCGGCGTACGCCTGCCTGAGGGCGGGGGCGGAAAGCGAGCGCGCCATGGAGGACGCGTTCGCCGAGGCGAGCGGGGAAGGGAGGTGAAGACGGGGGAAGCCGCCTGCGGGCGGCTTCCCCCGTTCATGCGCTCGGAAAGGGCGTTTTTGTCGGGGGCCTCAGGCGCCCCTTCGTCTCGGAAGCGACCTCTCCGCCACCTCCCTGACCATGCCTCTGCTGACAAAGGAGCGAGGGTCGATGCGAAGGGCGACGCAGAGGGCGAGGAACTCGTCGGCTCTCATTACGCGCTCGCCGTTGAGGACGCGCCAAAGCCTTTTGCGGTCGACGCCGACGCGGCGGGCGAGCTCCGCCACGCCGATGCCGCGTTCCCAGCGCGCCTGCTCCATCCTCGCAGCTATGAGGCCGATGTGCTTCATGTCTCTTCCGGGCGCTCCGACGCGGCGCGGCTTCCGGGCCGTCGCCCGCCGCTGCCGAGGCGGTCGGCGAGCTTCCTGAACGACTCCTCCGACAGGCAGTGCTCCATGCGGCAGGCCTCGGCCGAGGCGGTCTCGGCGTCCACGCCGGACTCGGCGAGCAGCCGCTCGAAGAAGCGGTGCTTGGCGAGGGTGGCCTCGGCGAGGCGCCCGCCCTCCTCGGTCAGCCGCACGTCGCGGCCGACCACCTCGGCGAGGCCCCTGCGCGCCAGGTTGCCGAGCGCCTTGGTGACGCTCGGCTTGGCGACGCCCATGCGCTCGGCGATGTCCACGTTGCGGCACGACCCGCGCAGGCGGCGGATCACGAGGATGGCCTCGAGGTAGTCCTCCGAGGATTCGGTTGGCACTCTGCTCCGTGCGCCGCAGCCAGCGTTGGCGTCATCCCTCATTTCAATCATCCTCTCGTTCGCCAAGCCCCTGCAGGCGACATGGATAGCATCACGGGCAATCTGCGACATGAGCCGACTTTGCATCGGCAAAGATGACGAGATCGACCTATTAGTGATGTTGTCCCCCTTATCGAAGAAAAACCTGGGTCTGCTCCATGTGACACGCCCCTTCTGCCATTCGAAAAGAGCCATGGAGTCGACTCCCACTGCGTTAAGTGAAAGCAACTAGCGAACGCGCCCCATAAACCTAAGGACGCTTTCGCTGGACCCGTGCGCTCGCAGATCGACTTTCTCGCAGCCGCTCCGCCCCACCATCAGAGCCGAAGTGCAGACCTTGAACAAAAACTCAAGGTCATGGGTGATGACAGCCACGGGACGGCCTTTGGCAAGCTCCTCGATGAGCCCGGCGATCCTCGCCATGTGCATGAAGTCGAGGCCCGATGTCGGCTCATCCAGAACGACGATCTTCTTGCTGCTCAAAAAGGCGCAAGCCAGCGCCAAACGCTGCTTCTGGCCCCCCGATAGATTCTGCGGATGCTCGGTCCTCTTGTCCCATAGGTCGATGGCCTTGACGATACGCGCTACCTCGTTGAGACGGTTGTCGTCGATGTTTTTCTGGTCGGTCAGGATCTCGTTTTCCACCGTGTCGAAGAACAACTGGTAATCGACGTCTTGCATCATGTAGTACGATCGGCGAAGCCTCTGCCGCGGTCCAACCCCCCACGAGAAGGCCTGTCGACCGCCCGCAAGGCCGCACATCGCCCGGGCGAGCGTGCTCTTTCCGACTCCGTTTGCCCCAAGGACGCCCATAACCTCGCCCTCTCGCAAAGAGAGCGTCAAGGGCCCAATCAGGGCTCGCCCGCCTGCGGAGACCGAAACGCCCTTCATTGAGGCAGTCTCTGCCCCAAGCTGACGGTGGTTTTCCGGATTCAAGCCGTGCAAATCAAGTGCACGAAGCCCATAGCGCGCGCAATCCTCAGCACGAAGCCGACCCGCTGCGAACGAATCGATGATTTGACCGCCTGCCATGACGTAGAGCCTGTCGTAGAGATCCGCCAGAAAGTAAAGCCTGTGCTCGGCGATGACGACGGTCTTGCCGAGGGCCTTCAAATCGGCGAGGATTCGGCGAAAGTCCTCTATCCCTTCGTGGTCGAGGCTGGCGGACGGCTCGTCGAAGAAAATCACCTGGGTGTCGTAGACGAGCGTCGAGGCTATGGCGACGCGCTGCTTCTCTCCTCCCGAGAGGCCTATGAGGTCCTTGCCCGCCAGATGCGCGATTTTCATGCTCTCGAAAGCCGACTCGACCCTTTCGATCAGCTCCTCGCGAGGCATGCCCAGATTCTCGCCGACGAGGGCCACCTCGTCGGCCGCCTTGCGGGTGAAGAACTGGTCGGTCGGATTCTGGAACACGTTGCCGATCGCACGGGCAAGCTCGCCGGAGGAAAATTCTCCCAGGCTTTTCCCGAGAAGCTCGATTCTCCCATCGAGCTCACCTTCGTACTGATCGGGAATCAGGCCGTTCATAACCCGCATGAGAGTGGTCTTCCCGCATCCGGAGTTGCCAGTGAGCACGACGAGCTCGCCGCGCTCCACCGAAAACCGCACGTTCTTCAACGCCGCGAGATCTTCTCCCTTGTACGAGAAAGACCGAATGCCGACGTCAATCACACCCATACCGCGACCCCCAAAAGAGCGACTCCGGCGCCCAAGGCGGCGCCGTCAAGCAGACCGAAGGAGAGACTTCGGTAGCTCGTCTTTTCGCAATCCGCTTCGATTCCTTTCGAAATCACGGAGGAGACGAGCGTCTCGCTCACGTGCAGGCACTTGTACACAAGGGGAACGAAGTAGAGCTCGAAGGCGCGCACCGGGCGGAGCGGGCTCGGGCGCAGCCCGCGAACCCGCATCCCGCGCTTTATCTCCTTCACGCGGCCGCCCATCTCGTCGAGGAAGCGCAACCCTATGACTGCGCCGACTGCGGCTCTGTTCGGAACGTGCAGCTTGCGCATGCTCGCCAGAAGCTTCGAGGAGCTCGTCATCATGAGGGCGCAACCGACGTTGACGACAGGGAAGACCCTCACCACCAAAACCGCCACGCCCAGGAAGATGCTCGTGACATAGCCGATGTCGACATGCAGGATCAGCTGCACGACCCCGCATGCCACCGCAAAGAGCGCGAGCTGCCTCAAGAAGGACGCCGGCGAGACGTCCAAAAGGACGAGAAACGACAGCGCCAGCACGAGGGCATATACCAGCTGATTGGCGAGAAACGCTTGGATAAGCGCCAGAAGCGTCAGCGCGAAGAGCGTCAGCGGGTGCAGATGCCCCTCGCGCCCGCCGTCGAGCAAACCCGTTCGCCCCATCAACCCAGCCTGCTTTCCTTCGCGCCCTTTTCGAAGAACTTGTCGTTAATGAACATTCCGAAACGCCCGGCCAGAAGCTCGGTCACAATATTGATCAGCACGCAGATGGCCATCATATCGACCGTGTACATCGCCACCATCTGCTGCGCCTGCTCAAGCGAGATGCTCTCGACGAAAGTCGCCAGTCCATCGGATCCCAGAACGAGCACGAACACTATCATGTGCATCGAGTAGATGAACATCGATGCCGAAAACGACAGCCACACCCTCTTCTTGTTTCCGTAGTCGCCGGCGATGACCTCAGCGACGATGCCCGCGATCAGGCACAGGGGCGTCGCGACGGCGAAGCCCATGATCGCGTAGAGCACGCCGTAGATCAACCAGAAGCAGAAGGCCGTCCCCCGTTTTTGCACCTTGCGCGCCATGATGACGTAGACAGGACCGACGAAGAAGGCCGCGAATCCCGCCGAGACGTACATGGAAAGCGCGCCGAACATGCCTGTTATCATGCCGACGCCCATCCCGAGGGCGAATCCGATCACTCCCAGTACCGCTATTGTCGCGATGTCCTTCAGTTTCATGTGAGCCTCCTTTTGCTCGGTTTGCTATGCCAATTGCCACTGGGAGCCCGCGGTGCGCTTGTCCCAGAAGTCTTTGTATTCTCCTTCGAGGTCGATCAGCTCGTCGTGCGTTCCCATCTCCGCAACCTTGCCCGAGCTGTCCATGACCACGATCTTGTCCGCCATGCGCACGGTTTCGAGCTTGTGCGCGACCACGATGAGCGTGGAGCCCCGTTTGAGCGTCTCTATTGAACGAACGACGTTCTTCTCGTTTTCCGCATCGAGAGCCGACGTCGCCTCGTCCAGAAGCACGATGGGAGCCTGCTTGAGAAGTGCTCGAGCGATGGAAACACGCTGCCGCTCGCCGCCGGAAAGCGAGCGACCTCCTTCGCCGCACAGCGTCTCCCAGCCCTCAGGAAGGCGCTCGACGACCTCCGTCACCCCGGCAAGGTCGGCGACCGCGCGAAGCTGTTCCTCCGAAGCGTCCGGGTTCGCCATAAGCACGTTGTTTCGCAGTGTGTCGTTAAAGAGGTAGACGTCCTGGAAAACGAAGGACACCCGAGAGAAAAGGTCTTCCGTCGTCATATCGCGGACGTCTACGCCGCCGATCCTGACCGTTCCGTCGTCGATGTCGTAAAAACGCGCGATCAGCTTGAGCAAGGTCGTCTTGCCGCAGCCGGACGGACCCACGATGGCGACCATGCTGCCTTCCGGAACGTCGAGGTCGATCCCTCGAAGGACTGGCTTTTCCTTCATGTAAGAGAAGCGAACCCCTCCCATTCGGACGCTTGCGTCGGTCGGACAAGCCCTCGACTCGCCCACGACCGGCAACTCGGCCGCTTCGACGACCTCGTCCATGCCGTCAAGCATTGCCCGGCGGTCCTCCATGCCGAATAGGGCTGAGGCGACCTCGTTGAGTAGGGTGGTGAACCTCAATGCGACGCCGATCATGACCACCGTCTCAAGCGCCCCGATGCTTCCGTTTGCACCCAAGCAACTCACCGCGATGATCATGCCCACGACGAGCGCCTGCACGCTCGCCCCGGAAAGAATTTCGCCGAGGGCACTCCACCACAGGCCGCGGATCGACCGCTTTCTACCTTCTACGAAACTGCCCTCAAGCTCCGCATAGTCGGCGCCCGCACCGCAGGCGCGCAGCGCTCCTTGGCACCGTGCGAACTCGACTATTCTCGCGGCGATGTCCCGCTCGGCGGAATCCTCCAGCCCGTTTCCTTTTCCGACGCATGCTTGCGAAACACGCAGAAGAAGGAAAAGAATCGGGATGGAAAGCGTCAGCATGATTCCAATTTGCCAGCTCCAAAGCCACACGGCAACGCAGAACACGACTGCTGCGGCGGCGTTTTTGATGAGCTGGCCGACATAAAGCGCGGCGGCTTGTCCGGTCGAGATCATTTCCTGCGTGACCATGCGCGAAAGCCTTCCGGCGCTGTCCGCCTTGAACCAGCCGAGCGGTAAACGCGACACCTTGTTCCCGATGACCACCTGCATATTGCGCATGAAGCCTAACCCCGCTGCATAGCTGAGCTTGGTGCCGAAGAACGAGGCTGTCGAACCGACGACTGTCACCGCTGCAAGTACGACCGCCCAGCTCCAGAATGTCAAACCCCATTGGGGGTCGCCGGACTGGAGAGCCATGGTCGCCGGCATCATGATGGCAAGGCCGATGCCGCACATCACGCCGGAAAGGGCGTAGAGCAGAGTTCCCAGACGGTGCTGGCGCCTATCGCTCTCGTCCATATAACGACGAAGCCTCGGTAAGAAGCGTTTGGAATTACTCATCTGCATCGCCCTCTTCTTCACTGCCGCAGAGGCCTCCCTGCTTGAGAAGCGCCTGGTAATGCTCGTTGTCTTGAATCTCCGTATGCGTTCCAAGGGCGACGATGCTGCCTTCTTCCAACACGGCTATTTGATCGGCACCTAGAACGGCGTTGGGCCGGTGGGCGATGGCCAGAACGGTTCGGCCCTCGACCAAGGCGTTTAGCGCTTTCTGGATTTCGAGCTCTGAATCCGGGTCAGCAAAAGCGGTGGCCTCATCCATGATGAGGATCGGCGCGTCGGCCAAAAGGGCGCGCGCTATGCTCACGCGCTGGCTCTCGCCGCCTGAGAGCGAGCAGTCCGTTCCTAAAACGCTGTCGTACCCCTTGGGCAGCGACATGATGAAATCGTCGATCTGTGCTGTGCGGGCAGCCTCCCGAATCTCTTCCAGGGAAGCCTCCGGCTTAGCTAAAGAAATGTTCCTCCCGATGGAGGCGTTAATCAGCATGGGATCCTGGAGCACGAACGAGATCGAGCTGTAGAGGTCGCGGGAGGAGATGTCTCGCAGGTCGACGCCGCCGAGGCGGATGGAGCCGCTTTCCGGATCGTCGAAACGCGCGATGAGCGTGGCTAGCGTCGTTTTTCCCGAGCCTGACGGGCCGATGAGCGCCGTCATGGTGCCGGGATTGAGGACAAGGCTGACGCCGCGCAAGGCCTGGGTATCGCCGTAGGAATACGACACGCCGCTCACCTCAATGACGACCCCGTCGGGCTTCATCGGGGTTTCCGACTCGGAAATCGACGGCGTGTCCAGGATCCCGCACAGCCTGACAGCGGCGGCACCGGCCATCTGGTACGACCATGTGCTGTTGGCGACAGCGCTGATGGCGGTCGGAAGCACGATGGCTATCAGCGCGCACGCGAGAACCTGGGGGAGAGTGGCCAGCCCCGCCCCCATGACGATCGCGCTGCCGCAGAGGTTGATCAGCAGAAGCAAGGGAGAGGAGATGAGCTCGCCGGCAATCGAGCAAAGCCCAATGAGCGGGGCGCACCAGTCCCAGTACGACTTTGAGAATGCCGATGCGGCGTCCGCGTAATTACGATGCGCCTCTCCCGTCTTCCCGAACGCTTTGACCACCTTGATGCCGGACACGAGCTCGACCATCGTCGAAGACACTTGTGCAAGGTGCCCGTTCATCTCGGCGGTTTTCGGTCCCATATCCTTCATGGAGAGCGTCTGCAGCAGAAAAAAGAGGGGGATTGTGGCGATGCCGATCAACGCCAGACGCCAATTGACCCAGAGCATGAAAGCCAGAAGGACCATCGGCTGCAAAACGCCGTTGAGACGATCGACCGGCCCGTGCGCGATGACGGTGTGGACCGTCTTCGTGTCATCCTGCACAGCGCTTCTGACCTTGCCGGATTCCGTAGCGCTGAACCAAGCAAGAGGCGCGTGGCTCAGCCGCTCGACGATACCCTTGCGGATGACGTAGCGCAGCTTCATGTCGGCAAAATGCGTGATAATGAGCGCGAGAGCGCGGAAGAACAGCTGCGAGAGGAACGTCATAACGAGAAGGAGCGCGATTTCGTGCACCTTGGACGCATCGGCCTGCGCGAGCGGGCCTTCCCCCGCTAGGAACAGGTCCCCCAGCCACACCAAAGCCAAATACGGCGCAAAGGACAGAAGCGCCGAAAGCACGGTGAACGCCTGCGCCAGCATGACGCGCCCCCTGACGGAACCAGACAGGCGCCTGATAGCCTCTCGCCCCGCTTCGTCCCGTTGCCGGTCTTGCTCGCTTGTCTCTGCCATGGGCATCACCTCAAGTATAGTCTCGGTTAATAATGACTTAGTTATCTTTGACGGCAAAAAAAGAAAGAGCCGTTAAAGCGTGCGATATTTCTCCCAGCCCGCATTGAAGAACGTTGAAATGACCTCGGTTGTCGCGTTGAGTTCCTCGATGCTCTTCGCGTGGATGATATTCTCGGAAAGAGCGCTGAAGAACGCGTGGTTGACGATGTGGAGAGACTCTTTCGAGATGACGGTTCGAGCCTTCTCTGCGCCGTGGATCAGCTCGAGAACGCGGAGGGTGGTCCTGTCCTCCTCGTCGACGAGCCAGTCCAGGAAGTGCTCGTAGGGGGTGCCGTAGGAGCGGAACACAAGGAGCTCGTAGATGTCGCGATGGGAGTACAGCATCGCCGTGGTCGCGAGCGTCCCCGCCGCCTTGGCCTCGAGCGCGGCGCGCACCTGCTCCGGGGTCACGGGCTTCCCTTCGTCGTACCCGGCGAAACCTCGCTTCTCGCCTTGGGCGTAAGCTTTGCGAATCATGCTCGCCAGCGGCTCGACCAGCTCCGAGAAGAGCGCCTCCTTGTCTTTGAAATGCTTGTAGAACGCCCCGGTGGTCACGCCGGCAGCCTTGCAGATCCTGCGCAGGTTCGCCTTCTCGAACCCCTCTTCCAGAAACGCCGCAAGACCGCTCTTCAAGATGCGCTCGTGCGTCTCCTGGTAGTTGCCGTTGCTCACTGCGGTCACCTCCCTTCAAAAGTAACTTAGATATCTTTCGTTCTGGGGAATTTTGCCACCAAAGTTAGTCACCGTCAACTCTTATGCTCATGGCATCTCGGCAGAAGCAACCTTGGCTTGGTAGGCGGAGGAGCATCAGGAAACCGCCTAGTTAATCTAGGCGGGAACTATCCCTGCTCGAATCAAAACGGGGCACCCCGAAGGAATCTGTCTGGCTGCAATCACGTCGCATACGGCTCGCTCCACTCGAGGAACTCGCCTATGAACGCGAAGCGGCCCCTTCTTCCTATCCATCATCCTCCGCGGCGGTAGGGAGGTCGTTCCAAGGAGGCTCCATCGCAGACCGTGCTCCTGCTCGCGCGCGGGAGTATCGCCATCTCCGCCACCTAGCACGTTTTCTGGATTGGCGCGGGACCTCGACGTGAGGGCATTTTGCTGGCTTAACCGCCATGCGCCAGCTCACTTATCAGGTAAGGTTTGCTCTTTGCGGGTATAGCGTGTTTTTTGTTTTCCCCAGCCCGTTTAGACGAGGATTCTCTGCTTGGATCAAAAAAGAAAGTCCCGGCGAACCAGTGGCGACAAGAGAAGAATCGGCCCAGTTACTGCTTTTTATGAAGGGCTGGCAATCTGCACCCATCGCAAGAGTGCGGTTTTGTCCGTCGCAGTCCTTGCCGCAATGAAACTGCGCTTATCAGAACCGCGGCCCGCTTGAGGCCTCGGAGAGTTGGCCCGCCATCATCGCCTCGAAGCATTCGGCGGGAACCCCCATGGCATCGAGCACGACCGCCTCCTGGGCCCCGGTGCTTCCGAGGAGGAATCGGTACGCCACGGCTGCCTTCGCCGCCAGCTCTTCGGCGCACTCCCACGCCCAGGAGAGGGCCGCTGCGTCGACCAGCTCGCCGGCAACCCGCGCGAGCACGGTCTCGCCGTCCATGGTCAGCCGATTGAGCCGCTCCAAGTCGTCGGCGTCGGCGATGAGAAAGCTCCATCCGTCGCGCCTGCGGGCGACGGGAAGCCCCGTCGGCCCCGTCTCGTCCCGGTACGCGTCGACCGCCTCGTGGTAGTAGGAGCGGAGCCAGAGGCTGTCGTCCGCCACGTCGGACAGGTCGAGCGTGTAGTTGGTGAGCAGGTTGCCTGGCTGGGGCACCCCGTCGACGAGGTGGTCGGTGTCGAAGACGTCGATGCGCCCTCCGGAATAGTACGCCTTGATGATCACCTCTGGCGGCCCTCCCTCTCCCTTCCGTCCCTGCGGGATCCGCCCGGCGCGTCGTCGAGCGAGGGCCGCCCGCGGCGGGCGGCCTGCCGAAGCGCCCGCCCTTGCGGCGCCCTTGGCGGGGCGGGGCGCTCCTCGGGGAGGATGCCCGACCTTCGGGCGAAGTCGACGAGGCGCGCCGGCGCGCCCCTCGCCGCGAGCTCGTTGAGATCCGCGGCGCACGTCGCCCGCGACGACTCGATGAGGGCGACCGCGTCGGACAGGGTCTTGAGCTCCTCGAGGTCGCCCACCTCGACCGCGCGGCGGGCGATTGCGGCCACCGCCCTTTCGCCCATGTCCGAGATCCTTCTCGCCCCGCCCGCGCGGAGCAGGGGCTCGAGCCGCCCCCGCCCGTACGACAGGCCGAGCCTCTCCCCGCTCACCCTCCGGGTCGGCGCGTCGGCGAGGGAGTAGACCCAGTCCCTCCGGGCCGCCCTGGGCGAGTTGTCGGAAACCGCCACGCCCATGGCGGAGAGGAGGCTTCTGAACTCGTCGACGCTGCGGGAGACCGAGCGCGCGACCTTCACGCGCGCTCGGATGTCTGCCACCCAGGAGTACTCCCCGCGGCCCGCGAGCTCCCTCTCCGCCCGGCGGACGTGCTCCTCGCGAAGCGTCCTCGGCGCGGGCCGCCCGTGCCGGCGCTCGGCGCGCGCGGCGACGCCGGAGGGGGCGGGCGGCTGAAGCGGGGACAAGCCGAGGCCTCCCGCGATCCTTTGGAGCGACCTCGCGAGCGCCTTCGGGTCGGGGTCCTGGAGCCTGCGGCCGGTCTCGAGGTCGGTATTGTTGACCACCACGTGGGCGTGCGGGATGCCGTTCGTGTTGTCGTCGTGGTAGACGATCGCGACCTCGTGGTTCGGGAAGCTCTCGCGTGCCCACTCGGTCGCGAGCGCGCGCAGACCCTCCAGGGGGACGCGGTCCTTGGGATCGGGCGAGACGACGTAGTGCTTGTAGGTGCGGGCGCGCCTGCCGCGCCACGCGGAGTCGTTGCCGTACAGGCGGCGGGTCTCGTCCATCGCCGCCGCCCAGTCGAGCGCCGCGCCCGGCGCGGGCGGGTCGAGGTTGACGTAGTCCTCCGCGAGCGCGCGGTTCTTCTTGGTGAGGTATCGGCGGATCCCCTTGACGGAGGTGTGGCCGGAGATGGTCTTGAGCATGGGCATCGGGGCTCACCTTGCCAAGGCGGCTATGGCGCCCTCGCCCAGGGCGGCGGCCTCCCGACGGAGGGACTCGATCCCGGGCTGCATCTCCTGCAGAGTGCGCTCCGCCCGCGCGAGCTCCTCCATGACCTCGGCGGCGTCCATGTCGTTCGCCCTCAGGTAGTAGGCGATGGCGTTGAGCGCGTGCACCGCCTGGTTGTAGTGGTGCCCCCAGCGCGTCATCTCGCGGGATATCCTCGCCGCGGTCGTTCGGTCGACGACGACGAGCGCGCCGCCTTCGCGGACGGCCTCGGCGGGGAGCTGCAGGAGCGCCCGGAAAAGATCCGAGACCGTCATCCCCAGCTCTTGGGCGAGGCGCTTCGCCGAGGCGATCTCCCTCTCTGACATCCTCACGTGGATCTGCTTGGGGTGCCTCTCCATCTTCGGCGGCTCGCCTCCTCTGACCGTGTCGGCGGGGGCGGGCCGCCGCCCCAGGGGCGCGGGGGATCCCCCGCAGAAAGCGTAGCGGAGCCGAGGGCGTTGCGCGCGCATCCGCCCCGAAAGGGGGAGCGCCCGCCCCCTTTCGGCACCGCCGCGCGAGAGCTTCGGGGCGCGCCGCGTCCCGTCCCGCCGCCGGCATTGCCGTGCGCGGGCGACGGCCAAGAGCTGCTCCGTGTACACGGAGCAGGCCTCTTGCTTTGGGTGGGGGGTTCACTTCCTCGGAGGACGCTCTGGAGGTCGTCGCGCCGTTCGGGCTTTCGGGATGAACGACTTGATCCCCACCCCGAAGAAGGCGCACAGCTTGACGAACTCGTCGACCCGCATGGCGCGCTGGCCGTTGAGGACGCGCCAGAGCCGCTTGCGGTCGACGCCTATGCGACGCGCGAGCTCGGCCACGCTGATGCCGCGATGGACGCGCGCCTGCTCCAGCCGCATCACGATGCGGCCTTCGTAGTCGACCATTCCCTGCTTTCCGGGCGCCGTACGATCGCATTGCTGCTGACGGCTTGATGGCGATGCGCTCATTTGATGACGGCGGGGTGCGGCGGTGGGCCTTAGCGCCCGCGGTGCTTCCGCTTGCGCTTCTCCGTCTTTTTCGCGAACCTCTCGCGACGCTGGTCTTCGCGGCGGGCGCGCGAGCGGGCCTCGCTCGCCTCCTTCGCCGCCTCGCGCTGCTCGGCGAGGGTCTGCTGCGCTTTCGTCCCCCGGCGGGCGCTCGACTGGATCTCCTTTTCGATCATCCTGCGGAGCCTTTTCGGGTTGATCCGCTTCGCCTGCTCGGTTTGGATCTGGATGCTGTCGGTGAAGCGAAGCTCCCGCCACCTGTCGCATACGAAGCGCAGGACCTCAGGGGTCGTGGGCTCCGCGCCGAAGACGTGGCGGGCGACGCGATAGTCCCCTCCGTCCTCGACTTCGATGATGCCGACCCAGAACGGGTCCTCGAACCGGACCGTGAGTTTGCTCATGCCCATGTATCCTCCTTCACGTCGCATGTGAGCATGCTCACGCGCACGTGGCAGCCACGTGCGCTTACGTGAAGGAGGGACAACCCAAGTGGCAGGTTACTGACGGGCGTGCCGCGACGGGCTGCCCGCATCCCGACTACCCAACGGGATCGTGTTTTTACCTTCGCTGTCAGGATACCACCAACCCGCCATGCGAGGAGGATCGCGCCATGCGCTGCGGGAAAAGGTGGGGAGGAGCCGGGGCGCCGGCCGGGCGCTTTAGGGGAAGGGGTCCCGGCCGGCGCTTTTGACCTGTCTCGCTTGCGCGAACGCTCCGATCCCCACCCCGAAGAAGGCGCACAGCTTGACGAACTCGTCGACCCGCATGGCGCGCTGGCCGTTGAGGACGCGCCAGAGCCGCTTGCGGTCGACGCCTATGCGACGCGCGAGCTCGGCCACGCTGATGCCGCGGATCTGCCGGGCCCGCTCAAGCATCGCGACCATGCGGTCGGCGTCGTCCATCGGAACGCGCTGCAACTCTTCCCCTCCCGCTTGGCCCCCGCCGTCAGCGACGGCGGTCGGAAACGCGCCTCCGCGCCCAACGGAGGGCGTACAGCGCGCCGACGGCGGACGGGAGCACAGGGGAAGCCGCCTGAGCGGCGAAGACTCCGACGTAGCCGAATCCCGCCGCGCCCAGCAGGACGGCGAGACCTACCCTGCCGACGAAGGCGTCCGCGAGCGAGTTCGCGAGCACCACCTTCGGCGCCCCCACGGCGAGCGCGAAGGAGTCGAAGACGTACATCGCCGCGTAGAAGAGTCCGTTCACGCTGCAGGTGATCCGCAGGTAGAGGACCGCCGTTTCCAAGACGCCGTACGTCTGCGCGCCGAGCGCGGCGACGAGTTGCGGGGCGAAGATCTGGATGAGGGTCTGCATGGAGAGCGTCACGGCGACGGCGAGGGCGAGCCCGACACGCAGCGATGCGGCGGCGCGTCCCAGCTTGCCGGCGCCTGCGCATTGAGCTGCTGCGGTGGTGACCGCCTGCCCGACCGCCCAGCAGGGAAGGCCCGCGAGGGTGCTCGCCTTGAGGCCCACGCCCGCCGCCGCGGCGACGTCTGCCCCGTACGAGTTCAGAATGGCGGTCACGACCACGTAGGAGACGTTGATGACCGCCTGCTGCACGGCGCCCGGCATGCCCAGGCGCAGCACCTCGAAGGCCTCCGTCCGCGCGCTGCGCAGGGACAGGGCGAGAGAGCAGGCACCGGAGAAGCGCGTGCGGGCGACGGCGAGGGCTGCCGCGCCGGCGGCCCCCTGCGAGGCGACCGTCGCCCACGCCGCGCCCGGAACGCCCATGCCGAGCCCCGCGACGAGCAGGAGGTCGAGCGCGACGTTGCCCACCGCGGAGAGCGCCATCGCAAGCATCGGCGTGCGCGCGTCGCCCTGCGACTTCAGGAACGCGCAGGCGGCGTTCATGAGGAACGAGCAGCAGGACGCCCCGCCGACGACGCGGACGTAGGAGGCGGCGTCCGCCGCCGCCTCCGCCGGTACGCCCATGGCGCAGAACAGCGGGGCGGCTCCGAAGACGCTCGCGGCGGCGATTGCTGCCGAGAGCGCTGCGCAGACAGCGAGGAGGGCGGCGAAGGCCCTGCGCTGCCCGGGGACGTCGGCGGCGCCGGCGCGCCGCGCGACGACCGCCCCGCCCCCTGCCGTGAGGCCGATCACGACGGAGCTGATGACGAAGGCGACCGACGAGGCGTTGCTCACCGAGACGAGCGCCGTCTCGCCCAGGACGTGGCCGACTATGGCCATATCGACGAACTGGTAGAGGTACTGGAGAAGGTTGGCGACCACGAGAGGCACCGAGAAGGATGCCATGCGCCGGGGCAGAGAGCCCTCGGCGAAATAGGGTGCTTCAGAGGACATGGGGAAAGCCTTTCGATCCGGACGGAGGCGGCGCGCCATGCGGCCGCCCTTCCTGCCGCGTCCCGGATCCCCGGAACGCGGAGACGCCGCGGACGAGGGCCCGCGGCGTCTTCCGGATCGAGCACGGCGCGACCGGCGGGAACCCGAATGGGCCTCGCCTCACGCCGACGGTTCTTTCCCTACTTCGCCCTGCGCGCTGCCTCGTCGGCGGCCGTGCCCAGGGCTTCTCCAATGCAAAGCGGCCTCATCGCGCGCCTTCCGTCTCGGATTCGCTGTCGGCGGCAACGGTACCGCTTCGGGCATGGCGTGTCAACGGGTTCGGCGAGCTGAACGCGCGCGGAAGAGGCCCCCGACCCGGCGGGTCGGGGGCCGGCGCCCCTGCGGAGGGGCCAGGAGGTCTTAGGCGACCCCCGCGAGGGCTCGTTCGGACTCGGGCTCGGCTACCTCGCCGAGCGAGTTCCGCTGGTGGCGGATGAAAGCGCGGTCGGGCGCGAACGCCACGACGCTCACGTCGTCGAACCTGACGGGGCCGTCGTCGGGGCGGGCCGACGCCAGGTAGGCGATCGCCGCCGCCTCGCGCTCGGCGCGCTGGGCCTCGTCGTTGAGGCTCGGGGGGAACCCCGCCTCGGCAGCCTCGCGAACCTCGACCGCGGCGAACACGAGGGTCTCCCCTTCGCGCGCCACGATGTCGATCGAGCGGCCGCCGAACCGCCAGTCGACGTCCAGGACGTCGAACCCCCGGCGCTCGAGGTACCTCGCCGCCGCCAGCCTCGCGCGCCTCTGCAGATCCTTCATGATGACCTCCTCGTTCTCTCGGCCGGGCCCTTCGCCCCGCCTCGTGGCCCGATCCCCGCCGGGGTTCGGGCGGCCCCGCAAGGGAGGAAGCGAAACCCGGAGGGCTCGAGCTTCCGCGCGCCGTGGACGCGCCCCTCCCCGCGCGGAAGGTTTTCGCGGCCCTTGCGGGGGCGCCCGTTTCCCGGCGAGGATGGAGGGACCGAGGCGGCGGGGGGTCCGGCGGGATCGGGGAGGTTCGAGGGGGAGCCGGCATGCGCGAGGGGGGCGCCCGCCGTGCCGCGCCGACGGGCGCCCCGAGCGCTAGCCCTCCTGGGCGCGGGGCCTGATCATCGCGGTGTCGCCGTGGACGTAGTTGTTCGCGTTCCGCGAGAAGCCGCCGTCGCGGCCGTAGCGGGCGACGTAGGGCCGGTCGGGGTACGCGATCCTCGCCGTGCCGCCGGGGGCCTCGACCCGGACGGGGATCCTGTTGCACTCCGGCTGCCCGAACCCGACGACGGGGTAAGACCCCCAGGAGCCGTCGACGCCGCGCAGCCACACCTCGTCGCCGACCCGCAGCTCGCCGACCGGGACCTCGACCGCGTCCAGGAACTCGCCGAGCCGCAGCCGCTCGGGCATGGCCTCGTCGAAGGCGCGCAGCATCTCGTCGAAGCCGCGGCCGCGACGCCGCTCCCGCTCCTCCGCGAAGCGCACGACGCGCGGCGGCCCGTCACCGCGCCGCTCGGCACGCAGCCGCTCGACGATCCGCCACCCCTCGATGACGTAGATGCCGTTGTCGCCGGGGTCCATGCGGGCGTCGGTCGTGTAGGCGCCGATCCCGACCGACGTGCTCCCGCCGAAGAAGTTGCCGACGACCTGGGCGAGCCGTGCCCACCCGTAGTCGTCGTCGCTCGGCGGGCGGTAGCCCTGCAGCTCGCAGTAGCGCAGCAGCGGCTCCACGGTGTCGCGGCCGCCGTTCCAGTGAAGGTAGAGCCCGACCTTCCTCTCGCGCGTGGTGATGACGGCTCTGTTTCCCATCGTCCGACCTCCTGGTCCGTCGTGGGGCCCGCCCTGCGCGGCGCCCCGTCGGCGCGCCCGGGCCGCGCGCCGCGTCGGGCGCGCAAGGGGGGAAGCGGAAACCGCAGGCCCGAGCTTCCGCCGAGCCCCCGGCTTCCCGGCGGAAGGTTTTCCGCGGCCCTTGCGCCCCCGGCGCGCCCGCGGCTGCATGGCGACGTCGGGGGCTGCGCGGGGCGGTTCCCTCGGAGCGGGGAGGGATTCGGGAGGGGGCGCCGCCCCGGGAGGAGAAGGCCCGCCCCGCCGGGGCGGGCTGCCGGGCGCGCGGCGCGCGCTGCGCGCCCGCGGCGTCGGCGGAGGGGCGGGCGGTGGACCTTGGAAGCGCCGCCGAGGCGCCCGAGGCCGCGGCCTCGGGCGCCTCGGGCGCGGGTCAGGCGGACATCGCCTCCGCCGCTTCGGCGGCCTGCGCCTCGTCCGCGCAGTAGGGCAGGTACTCCGCGCATTCCTCGAGCAGCGGGCAGAGCGCGCACGCGGGGAACAGCCCGAGCTGGGCGAAGTCGGCGGGGGCGGGATCGAAGCCCATGAAGGCGTCGAAGAGGCGCCCCTGCGAGCCTTCGCCCCATCGCGGCTCCCTCCTCGGCGCGGCGAGGTGGTTGAGGTTGGAGTAGAGCACCCCGTCCTCGGCGAACCACCGCCCGAACACGGCCACATCGCCCGCGCCGTCCATGAGCAGGAACCGCGAACCCTGGGTCGATGCGGCGAGGAGCCGCGCGGCGCGCCCGTCGGACACGAGGTCGGAGCACATCGCGCGCAGCGGCGAGAGGACGCCCGCCGCGAACGCCATGCTGTCGGAGACTCCCGCGCGCGTCTCCAGCCCCGCGAGCGTCCCGTTGTGCATGAAGCTGACCTCGCAGCTCCCCTCGGCCTCGCGCATGCGCCCGTAGTCCTTGCACACGGGGAAGGGGTGGCAGCAGCCGGGCTTGACCCCTCCGTGGGTGGCGATGCGGAAGTGCAGCGCGACGGGAAGCTCGCGGGAGTCCCTCAGCTCGGCGACGGGGCGCAGCGCCCGCTCGAACGCCTCCCACTCCATGCACCCCTTCTTCCAGCGGACGCGCCCGCCCGCGGGGAACATCAGCCCCGCGCCGTCGGGGTTGCGCTCCCAGCACGCGCGCAGGGTCTCGAGGGCCGGCATGGCGACCCCCTTGGGCTTGTAGACGATCACGCACATAGCTCCGCGCTCCTTTCCTCGGTGATAAGCTCCCGCTCGAGCAGGTACGCCTCGAGCTCGTCGGTCTCCGTCGGGCAGGCTCCGATCACCGCGTCCGCCAGCTCGTACCAGTTGACGCGCTGGAGCCTGCCCGGCGTGCTCTCCTTCGCGGCGCAGCACAGCCCCGCGACGAACTGGAAGGTGGCGAGCAGCGTCTCGACCTTGAGCGTCCCTCTGAACAGCCTGAACTCGATGGTGTGCTCGTTGGTCGTGTTCACTGCGCGGTAGCGGTCGCAGCGCGCGGCGCGGGAGGCGCCCCTGGCGCTCGCGAGCCATCCGTCGCGGGAGGCGGGCAGGAGCGTGCGCCCCGCCCACTGGTCGAGCCTGTCCCGCCTGCGGCGGCTGAACACCGCCAGAGGCTCGAAGAAGCGGTCGGCCACGGTGAGCAGCTTGTACTCCGCGAGCGCCCGCGCGGCCTCCCCCCTGCCGAAGAAGTCGCGGTTGACGTGCACGTGGAGGCCGCAGGTCGCGGTGTCGTGGCTGCGCATGCCCTCCGCGAGCGCGGCGGCGCGCACGTCCGCCCACAGCGCCCGCCCCTCGTCGGACATGAGCACGGCGGGGCTTATGGGGTGCGTCACCAGCTCCACGCCGCGGTCGAGCGAGCTGTCGCTCTTGAAGTAGAGCCATTCCTCGCCCCATTTCTCGGCGATGCGCGCGACCGCCGCCGCCCTGTCGCCGCCGTCCATCTCGAGTTCCACGCCCAGCACGAGGGAGTCATCGGACTCGCCCTCGGCGCGGTGGAAGCGCGGGCGCGGCTTGTAGCCGTAGGAGCAGATGCCGCCCTCGAGCCTGCGCGCCGAGCAGTGCCAGCACAGGGGCGCGCCGTCGCGCATGACCATGTCGCTCTCGGGGAACAGCTCCCCGCACGCGCCGCACGCCCCGTAGCTCTCGGCGCACTCGGGGCACAGCGCCCGCCCCCGCGCGTCGCGCGCGGAACCCTCCGCCCCGCGGGGGAATCGCCGCCCGCAGTCGCCGCAGACCTCCGTCAGCTCCGCCGCGCACGCGGGGCACAGGCGCCTCGGGTCGCCCTCGGCCTCCGCCAGCTCGCCGCGCGGCGTCTGGCGGCCGCAGCTCCCGCACGGCTCATAGCGCGCCTCCGCGCACTCGGGGCACACGCCCCGCACCGCCGTATCCTCTGGCGGGAACGGCGTCCCGCAGTGCCTGCAGAACTCCCACATCGCCTGCGTGTTCGTCGGAGCGCTCGCCCTTCTCGGCATGTCTTCCTCCCTCGTCCTCGCGCCGCGCCCCCTGGCGCGGCTCCCTTCCGTTCGGTGCCTCGATGGCCGCCGGACGCCCGCAGCGCGAGCGGAGGGCAGCGCGGGTTCCGCGCGCGGCAAGGGGGGAATGCGAAGGCCGCCCCCGCGGCCGGTGGTTTCCCGGGTTGTTTCGCGGGATCGCGGCGCGCTTTCCGGGAAAGAACTCGGGAAAGCATCGCGGCCCTTGCCGGGCAAGCGGGTTCCGCGGCAGGCTGCCGTCGCGAGGCCCGAACGTCTTGGATGCGGAGGGTGGGGGCTTTCCCGGCCCGAGGGCCGGGGAGGGGATCCCCAAGGGCCCGCCCTTGGGCGCGGGTCCGGGGCGGCGCGAGCCCCGGGTCTTCGGGCGGGTTCTGCCCGAGTCGGGCGAGGGGCCGGGTTCGGCGCGTTGGCTTCGTTTACGCGGGCATGAGCCATCGGAGCATGCGGGGCGCCTCAGCGCATCGGAACCGTCCCGGCGAGATCACGATGCGGCTATGGGGAAGCTTATGGGGAAGCTTATGGGGAAGCTTATGGGGAAGCTGGTATAATCGGAGTGCTGAAGCCCAGATGAAAGGACCGCCATGGCTATCCCGATAACGGTAGACGCGCTCATCGACGGGGCGGTGGTGGAGCAGGCCCGCATAGAGTACAAGGAAAGCTGGAACCCCGAAGCCATCGTGCACACCCTGTGCGCGTTCGCCAACGACATAGACAACTGGGGCGGCGGCTACATCGTCGTGGGCGTCGAGGAGGAAGGCGGCAGGCCCAAGAAGCCTGTGAAGGGCGTTTCTCCAGATTCCCTCGACGCCATCCAGAAGAACCTCTTGCGCCTCTGCCATTCGATACGCCCGCTCTACCTCCCGGCGTGCGAGCCTGTACGCTACGAAGGGAAGGACCTCCTGCTCATCTGGGCGCCGGGCGGGTACGAGAGACCGTACAGGGCGCCCGTCTCCTTGGGCAAGGGATCGGCTGACGCCGCCTGCTATGTCCGCCGCTTCTCCAACACGGTCAAGGCATCGGACGCGGACCTGAGGGAGCTCGCCTCCATCGGTGGGAACATACCCTTCGACGATCGCGTGAACCACCGGAGCAAGATGTCAGACCTCAGGTTCGGGAGGATGGCGGACTACCTGAACAAGATAGGAAGCTCCCTGAGGTACGAGGGCATGTCGCCCGACGAGATAGCCGTTGACATCAAGGTCGCCGACGGACCGAGAGAGGACGTGCGGCCGCTCAACGTCGGGCTCATGTTCTTCTCGGACGATCCCGCGGACTTCTTCCGCGAAGCCCTCATCGAGGTGGTGGACATCCCGGATCCCACGGGAAAGGGAATGGTTGAGAGGACGTTTCGCGGGCCACTCGACCAGCAGCTCTCCGACGCGCTCCGCTACCTTCAGAACAACGTCATCGCGGAGGTGGTGGTCAAGCGCCCGGACGAGGCGGAGGCGTCCCGGGTCTACAACTACCCTTACGCCGCTGTGGAGGAGGCTCTCTGCAACGCGGTCTACCACAGGTCGTACCAAATACCGGAACCGATCACGGTCAGGGTAGAAGCGGACAGGCTTTCCATCACGAGTTTTCCAGGGCCCGACCGCTCCATCACCGATGACAACCTGGCGCACTGTCGACTCGTCGCGAGGAGATATCGCAACCGCCGGATAGGGGATTTCCTCAAGGAGCTGAAGCTTGCCGAGGGACGGAACACGGGCGTGCCGACCATGCTTGCGGCACTCGAGGCGAACGGATCCCCGAAGCCGGTTTTCGAGACCGACGCAGAGAGGTCCTTCTTCTGCGTAACCTTCGGGCTGAGCCCCGAGTTCGCGGCTGCCACCACACTCAATGCTACTGAAGCACCAGAGGGGGAGAGCTTGAAGGAAGGAAAGAGCTCGGGATCCCGCAAACGCAGGACGAGGGAGGAGCTGAGATCGGCAGTGACGGCAGAGCTCGTCGAGCGGGAGCGATCCATGAGTGAGATCGCGCGCGTCCTCGGATATACCAAAGCGAACGACACACTCAGGTCAGTCATCGAGGAGTTGGTCGACGAGGGCGTGCTCGAGCGAGACGATGCGAGCAGTACCAGTCCAAACGCGAAGATCAGGCTGTCGGGATCGAAGCAAAGCGTTTCGGGTTGAATCAAGTACGAGCCGAAGGGCGAAAACCGTGGGTGGAGCCCCGGATAGCGGATGTCGGATTTATCCGAGCTTATCCGGATAAATCCGGGGTTTTATCTCTCTGTATTTAGATAAGAGCAGGTAGAACGGTAATAACCGGTAGCGCAATTATCCCGGTTAACCCGAGAACGCCGCCAAAGATGCCATATCGCCGAGATTACCGCACCGCGAAGCGATGTGCGGTCTCGGCAGGTTGTCGGTGTCTGGGGGCATGGTTGAGAAGAATGGAGCTAATTCCCAGTAGGGTGCCAGTAGGGTGTCAGTAGGACGGGCTCTGCGATGCTCCGACAAGCCAAGGCGCGGACTAGATAGACTAATCGATTAGTCTATCTAGTCTATGAATTAGTCTATCGGGCCGCCTCATGCCTCCGCCCAGGCTCCGTCGAGTTCGGACGCGCAGCTTTCCACCACGCACCTCACGGCGGCTATCTCCGACGGGGTCACGCTCTCGCTGCCGGCCTTCTCCTCGAGCATGGCGAGGATGGACGCGGCTCCTTCGAGTCGCTCGGTCGAGCGCACGATTGCGTCGATGGATTCTTGGGGTAGATTGGTGCTGCGGATGCCTTCCATGGGGCTCCCTTTCCTTGGCACGGCGGTCGAGGGAAGGATGTCCTCCGGGGCATGAAGAGAGAGGCATCCACCTCAGTTGTCACCCTGTTGGGAAATGTACGCCAAATACCCAAAACGGCAGATGCCCCTCTGTCCGGTATTTGGCGTACGAGTATTCAGTTAGGGTGACCGCCCCATTATACGCGCCGAATCCCCGCCCCATCCGAAAAGCACAACGCGGGCGCGCGGCGGCGCGCGGCGCCCGCCGCTCACATGAACCTGAAGACGGCCCTGAAGAGCCACTTCGCGAACCTCGCGACGATCCTCACGACGCCCTCCTTCCACCTACCGCCAGGCCGCACAGCGCGAGGTAGCGGTCGTAGCGCTCCTCGCAGGCGGCCATGTACCTCCCGTAGGGCCCGTCGGCCGCGCACCTCTCCGCGACGTCCTCCTCGGTCGCGCCCGGCCGCTCGTCGTAGAGCAGCGAGCGCACGACGGCGCGGCGCGACTCGACCTTGCGCCACAGCGCCGCGAAGCCGGGGTCGGCCTTCGCGAGGCCGGGCATGTCGAGGGGCTCGCCGTCGCACCCCAGGACGTCGGGCGGTATGGGCTCGTCGGCCCATGCGGCCAGCCCGTCCTCTCCCTCGATCCAGCGCAGCAGGTTCTTCGCGAGCCGCCTGTCGTCGCCGTTGCGCAGCCAGTAGTCCTTCGCGTACGCGGCGTAGGCGTCGGCGATCTGGCCGGGGAGCAGGCCCGAGGCGACCTTGCGCCGCCACGCCTCGTGGCAGTCGCGCTTGAACCTCAGCGCCGTGACGGGCTTGAGCGACATCGCGCACAGCCGCTCGAACTCCTCCGGGAACTCGCCTCTCCTGTAGGGCTCGAAGGCGCCGCCCCCGCCTTCGCCCTCGGCTTCCCGGGGGGAGGAGGAGAGGGGCCGTTGATTCGGTTCAGTTGTTTTATCCCGTGAGTAGTTAATAGCGCCGGATTCTCCAGATCTGGATTTTCCCGATCTGGTTTTCCCCGACGTGGGCCTCCCCGACGGCGCCTCACCAGATACGGGTTTTCCCGATCTGGGCGCGATCTGGGCTTTTCCGGCGCCGTCGCCGCCCTCCGCGGCCTCCGCCGCCCTCGGCGCGGGGCGGTTGCGGTCGAACTCCGAGAGGATCGCATACCCCTCCGCGCGCAGCTCGTCGGACACGGCGGCGTGCATGGCGGGGTCGTCGAGCGTGACCCAGGTCGCCTCGTCCGCCTTGAGGAAGCGCCCGCTCGCGCCCCTCTTGCGGGCGCGGATGATGTAGCCCGCCGACTCGAGCTCCCTGATGCCGGCGGTGACGGCGTCTATGCCGTCGCGGACCAGCGACGCGAACCCGCGGATCGTGAAGACCCACTCGGGGTTGCCCTCCAGCGACCGGATCTGGCAGTAGATGCCCTTGGCCTTCAGGCTCAGCGAGCGGTCGAAGAACACGGTGTTCTCGACGTGGGTGAAGGAGCCCCTGCCCCTGTGGATCACATTGCCCACGGCTCCCCTCCCTTCTCCTGGGCGGCGCGCCGGCGCTCCGCCCGCTCGAGCAGCTCCAGCGCCCGCACGATGCGCCCCTCGATCTCCTCGCGGGTCGCGGAGGGGCCGAAGAACCGGGCGATGCTCCTCTTGGGGATCCTCACCTGCTCGGCCTGGTTGGGCTTCTCCTCCTCCATGATCGACCTGACGAGCCCCGGGGTGAGCGCCCCCTCCCTCGAGTAGCGCCTCAGCTTGGCCGCCTGGGCGAGCGAGGGCGTGCACGCCTGCCGCCCCATCTCGTCGAGGAGGAGCGTCTGCTCGGCCTTTTCCAGGTAGCTCACCTCCACGGCGGGGGAGAGCTTCATCCTCCCCTCGTCGACGAGGGCGAGTATGCCCGGGACGAGGAACGTCAAGCGTACGAACCGCCGGATCCTGTCCTTACTCACCCCGAGCTCCTCGGCTAAGATGTCACGCGACCTCCTGCCGTCCGACTTGTGCGCAACTTGCGCACAAGTCAGGTCGGTGCGGCGGCCCTGGTGGCTCATGGCTTCAAGGCGCATCGAGTAGGCGAATGCCCGTTCGCTCGGCAGGATGGTCTCCCTCTGGAGGTTCGAGTCGACCATCGCGATGACCGCCTCGTCCCTCGTCATGTCCCGCACCAGGCACGGCGCCTGGTCGAGCCCCGCGAGCTCGGCCGCCCTCTTCCGGCGGTGCCCGCTGACCATCTCGTACCGGCCGCCCTCCGAGGGGCGCACCGTCAGGGGCACGAGGATCCCGTTTTCCGCCACGCTCTGCGCGAGGGCGGCCATCTCGGCGTCGTCCGCCACGCGGAACGGGTGCCCGGGGAAGGGGTCTATCAGGTCGAGGCCGACGAGCCTCGCCCCTCCGAGGCGCGCCTCGTCGCGCTCGGCCTGCGACGTGAGGAGGTCGTCGACCGCGGGCAGGTCGAGCCTCGGCACCTTCCTACCCACGGCGATCGACCTCCTCGGCGAGCCGCGCGTACGCCGCGGCGACCTTCCCCCTGCCGTCGTAGGAGAACACGCTCTCCCCGGCGGCCGCGGACTCCGCGGCCGACACCGCGCGGGGCACGACGGCGTCGAACACGCGGTAGTCGCCGCCGTAGATCCCCCGTACGGTGCGCTCGACCTCGCGCGCGAGGTTGTTGCGCGCGTCGTAGAGCGTCACGAGTATGCCCTCGACGGAAAGGCCGGGGTTGATGCCCCGCCTCACGCGGGCGACGGTCCTGAGCAGGCCGGCCATGCCCGACGCGGGGAGGTACTCCGCCGACACGGGGACGATGACGCCGTCGGCGGCGGCGAGCGCGTTTACGGGGACGATCCCGAGCGTGGGGGCGCAGTCGAAGATGATGTAGTCGTAGCCCCGCTTGAGCGGCTCGGCCCACGTCGCGAGGACGCGCTCGCGCGACATGGCCATGAGCAGCGGGAGCTCGATGTTGGCGAGCTCGATGTTGGCGGGCATGAGGTCGACGCCCTCGCGGTGGCCGAGGACGCCCGCGCGCGGGTCGTCGTCGGAGCCCCCGATGACCGCCGCCATGTGGTCGGCGATGGTGGTCTCGAGCGAGTCGGGGTCGGCCCATCCGAGCGACTTCGTGAGGTCGCCCTGCGGGTCGGCGTCGACGAGGAGAACGCGCCTCCCGCGGCGCGCGAGGGCGACGCCGAGGCTCAGCGCCGTCGACGTCTTGCCGGTCCCTCCCTTCTGGTTCGCGATCGCGATGGTCCTGCACGGCATGGCAGCCTCCCTTCCGCAGCTTCTCGCTGCCTACGGGGCATGCCGCTCGACGAAAGGCGAGGTCAGAGGCGTTTTTTCGGAATATCCACGAAAAAATCACCGTTTCGGGCACGAAACGGTCTTTTTCGGGTGCGGAGGGGCGTTTTCGCTGGAAAGACGCTGGAAGGAGCCCAGCATCGTTCCAGTGCCCGACGTTTCGGGAACCTCCCGCGCAGCGTCGCGTTCCGAAAAAACAGCGCTTTGAACAGGTATTATTTTCACGTGTGATTTGAAGATGGCTGCAGGGGACGTCCAGCCGAAAAATTGGGAAGCTTGGGCCTTACCACTTGGCGACACCCGCATTGAAACTGGATTATAACCTTACCTGCCCCTTTCATGGAAGAACTTTGGCGAATAATCCATCTCTAGGATGGATCTCTTGGCCTCTAAATCAATCCATGCCGTCCGTCTTGCCTGATCACCAGCTCCTAAAGGTTGAGCTCCTGTTCGCCCCACTGCTTCATGGCGAGGAGAATGGGCACGAAGCTCTCGCCACGCGCGGTCAGCCGGTATTCAACGCGGGGCGGCACTTCGCCGTAGTCGATGCGAGCGAGAAAGCCGTCTTCGACCAGCTCGCGCAGTTGCTTTGAGAGCGTAGATTCGGAAATGTTGCCGATGCACCGTCTGAGCTGCCCGAAATGGCTCACGTTTTTAAGCGCGATGTAGAACAGTATCTCGATCTTCCACTTGCCGCCGATCATGCGCTGAAGCGTGGAGACCGATTTGCACCGCTCAATCTCGTCGCCCGTCCGCTTTGCCATTTGGGTCACCTGTTCTACTACGAAAAAAGACAGTACTTCAACTACCGAAGTTGATTGCAGATGATGGTACCAAGCAAAAGGCACGGCCGCAAGGCCGCAACGAGAAAGGAACTGCCATGCACTTCACTGGCACTATATGGAGGCCTCCCTATGAAGCGAATTCTGCGCTTCTCCAAGTGACCTCCGGTTGTACGCACAATCGCTGCCGGTTCTGCAGCTTGTACGACTCGCCCTTCAGACTGTCACCGGAAAACGAGATCGAATCCGATCTGAAGGAGCTCGCAAGGTATTCGCGCAACGTGCGGCGCGTGTTCGTGACGGGCGCAAACCCGTTCGGCGTTGCCAACAAGCGCCTCGTCCCCATCCTTAACCTTATAAAAGAGGCGCTCCCCTCCGTCGAAACTATAGGTGGCTTCGTCCGCATTGGCGACCTCAAGCACAAAAGCGAAGCCGACTTGGAAGAACTAGCCGCGCTCGGGGTGGACAATCTGACCATCGGCGTTGAAAGCGGCTACGACCCCGCCCTCGCGTTCATGGACAAAGGCCACACGGGCGCCGACATCGTGGAGCAGTGCTCACGACTCGATGCGGCAGGTATCAGCTACAGCTTTTTTTACCTTACGGGGATCGCAGGAGCCGACAAGGGCGTGGAAGCGGCACTCGCATCGGCCAAGGTGTTCAACCAAGTCCATCCCATCCTCATCGGCATCCTCTCGATGACCATCTTCCCGGAATCGAAGCTCTACGAAGACATCCAAGAGGGCCGTTTCACTCCTGCGGAGGAGATCGAATCGCTGCGTGAGATCCGCGAGTTGATCGCGAACTTGGAGTGCAGCGCCTTCGTGTCCACGGCGCACGTGTCGGATGCCGTTCAGATCTCGGGAAGCATACCGCGCGACAAGGATCGCCTCGTCGGCGCGCTCGATCACGCAATCTCACGCGCCGACGAATCACAGCTGCAGCGTTACCGCAAGAGCATCTGGTCGTTGTAGGAGGCGAACATCATGGAATTTTCAGGAAGGACCTGGCGGCCGCCTTACGAACGGGATACGCCGATCATCGAGGCCACGACGGGATGCGCGTGGGGAACGTGCTCATTTTGCAGCTTATACGAATAAGAGCATTTCTCCGTCGGCTCCCTTGAGCGGTTCGAGCGGGAGCTCGACGAGGTGAAAGCTTGCATTCCTAACACGCGCAGGCTCTGGCTCACCGGGGGAAGCCCCTTCCAGATGAGCTTCGAGCAACTTGAGGCGCGTGCGAACGCCGTGCGCGACCGGCTCATCAAATGCCAGTCCATAGCCATGTTCGCCTCGGTGCGCGACATCGCCCGCAAGACGGACGGCGAGCTACGCCGCCTGCGCGCACTTCAGGTCAACGGACTCACGATAGGCGTGGAAAGCGGCAACGACGAAGCGCTGGCGCTCGCGCGCAAAGGCTACACCGCACGCGACGTGATCGAGCAGCTCACGCGGCTCGATTGTGCCGGCATCGAGTACAACGTGACTTATGTGACGGGTCTCCTCGGCGCCGGGCGCGGCCGGTGGCACGCCCACACTACCGCCGACGTGCTGAACCGGTTGAACCCGAAGATCATCGCCGTCAGCTCCCTCACGGCTTTTCCGGGAACCAAGCTGTATGAAGAAGTGCGCTCTGGATCTTTCACGATGCCAGACGAAGCCGAGCGGCTGGAGGAGTTGAAGACATTTCTCAGCGAGATCCAGCTCCGCGTGCATTTGGAGGCTTCCAGCAAATCCAACGCCGTTCCAGTGATGGGCATGCTGCCGCTCGACAAGGCGCTCATCATCGCGAAGCTCGAGGCCGCCATCGAAGAGGAGCGTCGCACCAACCCCAATCGACACTTCAGGGCCGAACTGAGCTCGCTTGGGTGGGACAAGGAGCGTTCGGAAGATCTTTCGTCCAAAAGCGCAAGGTCGAGGTTGACGTACGCTTCGCTTAAAGGGCCTCGGCGAGACGAAAACCAACCAACACTAAAAGCCCTACCACTCTAAAGATAGATTCAGCGCATTCCTGTTTTAGAAATAGCCGTTACTGCTATGGGACTAAATCTCCCATGTCGCAACCGGGGGAAATATTCGAACCCGAGAAGATCGTCCAGGTCGTAGGGCCATGGTTTGTAGTCGGACCAGAGAGCGCGCTCGGGGATGTCCGGGATGCAGGTCGGGATGGCGCGCATCAGGACGAACTGGTCGAGCGCCTTTCCCTTGGGCTGCTTGAAGCCTGTCCAGGCGTCGTCGGGCTCGCAGCCGTACTCCGCCTCGAAGGCCTCGTGGGCCCATTGGCGCAGCTTCGCCTGGCCCGTGGCGGGGAACTTCGGGAAGGCCTCCTTGGCGAACTCGGTGATGTGCTCGCCCATCGCCTCGAGGCTCGCGCAGCGCTTGCGGAAGGCCTCGGTCGTCTCGATCTCCTCGGGAGTGGGCTGGTAGTCGTGCGACTCGTCGTCGCAGTAGAAGGTGACGTCGGCGCGCTCGCCCCATTCGTAGGGCGTCACGACCGCCACGAGGCCCGGATGCGCGCACCCGCCCTCGCAGCCGTGGTAGCCCTTGCCGAGAGCCTTGCGCTCCTCCACGCGCACGCCGAGGGATTCGAGCCGCGCCGTCTCGGCCTCCGCCGCCGCCCGCGCCCGGGCCTTGCGGCAGACCGACTGGCGGTCCCACGGGCTCTTCTTGGAGAAGACGGCTACCACGTCGTCCTCGGTAAGCACGTCGTCGTACTCGCCGCCGAGGGCCACCGCGTCGAAGTCGAGGTTCACCGCGTCCACCAGAACCAGCTTGGTGCCGCGCACGTACGCCTCGGCCTTCTCCTCGTCGACGTCCGCGCAAAGCTGAAACGATTCGCGGATTGCTGGTAGAATGGAGGGACGCAGGAAAGGACGCGCGTGGACCTGAGCAAACTCGACAGCTACAAAGAGAGCAACCGCCTCGAAGCGAAGGCGGCGCAAGGAGGCATTCCTAAAAGCATCTGGGAATCCGTCTGCGCTTTCGCCAATACGTCGGGAGGGATCATAGTGCTCGGAGCCAAGGAGCGGAAAGACAAAACGCTCGAGGTCGCCGGGCTTGACGATGCCCATAAGATGCTCGACGACTTCTGGAACGCAGCTCTAAGCAAGGACAAGCTGAGCGCGAGATTCTTGCAAGAGGAGGATGCGCGCATAGAGGTCGTTGACGGCAAAGAGGTCATCGTCATAGAGGTGCCCCGGGTTAGCAGGGTGATGAGGCCGGTGTTCCTGAACAAGGATATACTGGGCGAAACTTGGCGACGCACGCATACGGGGGACCATCGCTGCACGCGCGAGGAAATACAGTCTATGCTGCGCGATGCAGGAACAACAAGCGACGATTCCCGCATCGCAGAAGATGCCGATATGGATTACATCGATTACGAGACGGTGAGGAAGTACCGCAAGCGTTTTGAGTTTAGAAACGAGGGTCATATCTGGAACGATGCCAGCGACGAGGACTTTTTGACTTTTCTGGGTGCGGCCGGGAAAGACAAGGATGGGATCCTCAGACCGACATACGCAGGGGTTCTCATGTTCGGCAAAGATTGCTGGATAACGCGCGTACTCCCGAACTATTTCTTAGATTATCGGCAGGAGACAAGTTCTGACACGCGCTGGGAGGATAGGTTCGTTTCGTTCTCAGGAGACTGGTCGGGTAATGTCTATGATTTCTATATCAGGGTATACAACAAGCTCAAGGCTTCCTTGAAAGTGCCATTTAAGCTGGAGGGAATAGAGCGTGTCGACGATACCCCGGCTCATGAAGCCCTGCGCGAGGCCATTGTGAACTGCGTAACCAACGCAAACTATCACGAGAGTCGGGGCATCGTCTGCCTCTGGAAAGACGATGCGCTAACCATCGCCAATCCGGGTGAGTTTCGCATCCCCCTCAAGAAGGCCATGTTGCCAGGAGAATCGAATCCGCGCAACGCAACCATGCTCAAAATGTTTGCCATGATCGACGCAGGCGAGCGTGCTGGCAGCGGCATATCCAAGATTTTTCACGGTTGGAAGGCGGCCGGATACGCCGAACCTTCTTATGAGGAGGAGTACGGGCCTGATCGGACGATATTGACGCTACCGCTGCAAAAAGCCCCCGAGTACAACTTGCCGACAAACAAAGAGCCTGACAAAATTGAGCGTTTAACGGAGAACGAAAAGGAAGCGATTAGGATCGTAGGGAGAACGGGCAGGGTGACCACTCGCGCCCTCGTTGACGCAACTGGCTTGTCTCGAAAAGCTGCGTCTGCGCTGCTTAAGAGACTTTCGAACAGGGACTACCTCCAATGGCACGGAAGTTCCAACAACGACCCGGAACAGTACTATTCGATCAAAGATGACCAGCATCACTCCGACTAGTGGTCCATTTCGACGGGTGCCAGTACATCGCAGTAGGTGTCAGTAGGTGTCAGTAGGTGTCAGTCGATATGCTTCATTATTTGTTGCGAGCTAGCGGCTGTGTATTAGTCTTGGGATCGGGTCTGAGCGAACAGAGAATCGAGGGAGGGAGACAACTGTTCTGCAAATACAGTATTTATAGGTATACCACGCAATGAAAAATCGTATTTCGAAGTTTCAAACCGAGAGCAGATAAACCAGTTCAGGGAGGGGATTATGACAAGCATTCCGCATATGCGTTCGTACTTCGATGATTTTCTGAAAGAAATCAGGCTGACTGATGATCAACGGTCCGCGCTCATCGAGGCCCATGAAAGACTACGAGAGAGCTTGAAGAAAAGCGATGATCTTAGAGAGGCGATTGTAAGCACTTTCCTCCAAGGCAGTTATAGACGCTCAACCATAATCAAGCCCGCTGCCGGACAAAGTTCCGATGTTGATGTCGTGGTGGTCACCAACATCAAGGAGGATGAGTACACACCTTCGCAAGCACTCGACATGTTTGTCGAATTTCTAGAGGAAAACTATTCGGGTAGATATGAGCGACAAGGAAGGTCCTGGGGAATTCATCTAGATGATGCGGATATTGATCTTGTGCCCACATCCGCTCCAAGTGAGGCTTTCTCCCGCTCCGAAGCAACAAAAAACGCTCTCTTTTCATCATTGGATGTCGAAGCGCTTGTCAATAGCGGGACAACAGTGGATCTGTACGGTTCGAGGACAATGGAGGGAATCAATCGCATACTTTCAAGCGACGATTGGAAGAACGAACCCTTAAGGATTCCTAATCGCGAAGCACAGATTTGGGAAGATACGGATCCGCTCAGCCAGATCAGCTGGACTATCGAAAAGAACGCAAGCTGCTCTGGACATTACGTAAACGTTGTCAAAGCAATCAAATGGTGGTGGAGGACGAAGCATCCAGACAAGAAATACCCTAAAGGCTACCCATTGGAGCACTTGATTGGAAATTGCTGTCCCGACGGAATCGAATCTGTAGCAGAAGGGGTAACCCTAACCTTCGAATCCATTGTTGCTCTTGGCTCTACCAAACCAATTTTGCCAGACAGGGGTCTACCCAATGACGTTATGTCGAGTGTTTCTCAGAGCGATTACGCAAAGTTCTATGACGCTATCGTTGAGGCAGCTTCTTTCGCGCGTATGGCATTTGACGCCGAAAATACTTACGAAGCTTCGACAAAGTGGAATGAGCTTTTTGGAGAAGAGTTTCCTCTCGCGCCAGAACCAGAAAGCAAAGCAAAGTTTACGGCAAGAGCAGGCGCTGCTACTACGCTAGGTGAAGCGCGGTTCTCATGAGCCCTGAACTGCCGGATTCGTTTCGTCGCGCCCGCAGGGCTCTGGAAGAACTTCAGCCTCAAATCGTTGCGGAAGACTGGATATGGGATGATTCCATTACTTGCTGGTGCCTAGCCTTTCAAGCAAACTTAAAGGCTGGCAACAAACTGCCATCAAAAACGACATGGGTGGCCGTTGTCGAGGATTCGTACCCTGATGGTTTTGTCAGAATATTTCCTTCGGTTGACGGAGGCATAGAGGACACTTATCCGCATCAATCGAACAATGGACTTGAGCCTCACGGAAAATACTGCCGATCAGGTCGGTTGTGCCTTTTTACAGAAAATACCGAGTGGTCCATAAGGGGCGATGCGGATTTCACGCTATTTTCGCATATGGAAAAGTTTTTGGAATGGTTAAACGCTGCTAACGATTGCAAATTGCTAAAAGACGGCGATCGCGTTGAGTTCCCTATGCAGAATATAGGATCAGGCGAGGTTGTCCTCTATGCTGAAGATGAGGTTTCGCAAATGATCTGGGAGAGCCATCCCGCTTACTTGAGCGGGTGGCTCGAGATGCTCGAAAGCAGCCCAGGGTTAGTTTGCTTATCCTGTTTTTACGGAAATGATAATTGCACCGTTTACTCTCCAGTCTGGGGCGCAGCTTTCGTACGTAACAAAAAGAAAAAGACCCATAAAGGTATCTGGCTTATCGCCTCATCTGTCCCCCATATCCGAAACTGGCAATCTCCTAACACCTATGGGGAACTCCGTATTTGGGCAAGAAGCGAAGGGATAGATTTAGACGAGATTGTCGGTCAACACTCCATGGACTTGCGCGATGGTGTTAGGCACTATCTTGCCATAGGGGTGGCATGTCCAGATATTGTTGGGGGAGATGCGAGATGTCTCTCATGGTTTGTGTTAAAAATGCCAGCTCTTTCGAATGGGCAGGAATTTGGAAAATCTGGCGTTCACAAGAGGGATATCTTGAAGATCGTAGACAAGCACAAGACCTTCGCATCCAATACGCGAGTTGATTGGGTGACAAGCGTCAATTGCTCTCGTGATCAGCTCCATTCGCGAGGCCGCCTATCAGAGAAGCTATGTGAATCTCGAATTGCTCTTATAGGTGTTGGCTCGTTAGGGAGTTTAGTTGCTAATAACCTGATTAGAGGAGGAGTCACTGATCTCTGCGTTTTTGATTCAGACCTATTCGAAATACGGAACATTACTCGCCATCTCCTCGCTGCGAACAATGCCGGATATGCAAAGGCATCTTCTGTTTCCGATGTATTAAACGGGATCAATCCAATGGCGCAAGTTGAAAGTCGGGACGCCCTTGGACGCGGAGACGAGAAACTATTTAAATGTTTTGACATCATTATTGATTGCAGTTCTTCTCTAGAGACCCTATCCCTGCTTGATAAATCAAAAGGAAACCGAAGGCTATTTGTCTGCTCCTTTGGATACGCCGCGGAGCGAGTATATATCTCATCGTCAACCTTAGATGCATTCTCTGTTGATGAATATTACAGGGCTTTTGAGCCCCTGATGTCGAAGGATATAAAGCTAATGAATTCTAAGGGCTTGCCATGGGAGGGCACTGGTTGCTGGTCTCCGGTCTTCCCAGCAAAAAACTCCGATATCAGCAGGGCTGCTTCAATTATCACAGACTGCGTAGACAATTTTGTCAGCCACAATATTCTTGACGTCAAATATGCATATGAGGTTAAGCGTGACATCGATGGGCTATTTGAAGGAATAGAGAGAATACGATTATGATTTGGACATCCAAGTTGGGGATAGGCCATATGAGCAGGATAAATGCTCTCGCTATTAATTTTTTTTTATGCTTTCCCATTAAAAACAAGTAATTTTTCTTCCCTGGTTTCGCGGGTATAGTCCCTGCTGTCGCGACGAATAGATTCCACAAAAACGCAGGGTCGTCCGGATGGGGGGGTGTATCTCCGACGACCGCATTCGTACCGTCACTGCAAAAGGAGGAGAGAGTCGATGGACAAAGCCAAGACCAAGCGCTACGCCACGAACACCGTCATTGCTATGTGCATTGCAGTGGTGTTCAGTGCCGGTATTGCCTGGAACACCTTTCCGCTGTTCGCGGATCCCATCATCAGCGAGTTCGGCTGCACGCGCACGGAATTCACGTTTGGCATCACGTTGGTGAACGTGGTAAACGCCATCATTTCCATGTTCTTCTACGGCCGCATGGTAGAAAAGCTGGGTATGCGTAAATACCTACTGCTGTGCAACACGGTTGCTTTGTTGGCATTCGTTTCGTTTGCCTGTGCACAAAACGTGTACTTCATCTGGCTGGGCGGCGCGTTGTTCGGGTTCAGTTCGGCAGGCATGTCAATAAATACGGTCAACGTCATTGTCGACCGGTGGTTCATGAAGAACCAGGCTAAATACATTTCCATTCCCAATACCTTCAGCGCTGTTGCAGGTATTGCGTTTGCTAGCCTATGGGCGCTGCTCATTGCCAACCTAGGCTGGCGTATTCCATTTTGGATCATTGTAGCTTGTGGCGTGGTCAGCTGGGTACTCATCAGCCTGTTCTACAAGGGTGATCCAAAAGACCTAGGCGTGGCCCCCATGTACGCCAACGAAGTCAAAACCGACGGAGAAAACGGAGACGACTTTATGGACGACGAGGGTGGCGTCTCGTACCGCGGCATCTTCAAGACCTACCAGTTCTGGCTCATGGCGCTCGGCTACTTCGGCAACGGACTGCTGGCCTTCGCTATCATGAGCAACCTGGCTCTGTTCGCCGGCGACTTCGGCTTCGGGAACCAATCGGGCTTTATTCTCAGTGTGGCCTTAGTGGCCCAAGCTGTCAGCTTCGCGCTCGTCGGCCCTATCATCGACAAGTTCGGCAGCCGGTGGGGCGTGGCGGTTTCGTCGCTCGTCATCGCCGTTGCTGCTGTCATCTTCTTGATGGGCGGCAACACGGGAGGCCTTTCCCCCGTACTCATGTACGCGGCAGCCGTCTGCGTCGGCTTTACCAGCGGCGCAGCACAAATGCCCATGGGCGTATCAATCCGCGAGGCGTTCGGCCGCAAGGAATTCAGCAAGAAAATGGGCACTGTCACGTCGTTCTGCCTGTTCGGATTTGCATTCGGCCCCACCATCCTGAATGCGTTCTACGACATTGCTGGCACGTACCAAACGGGCTTGATGGCGATGATAGCTACTGCCGTGGCGACCATCGTGCTGCTGTTCATTGCCACGAGGCGCGTCGAAGTGGCGGATTAGAGCCTGATGCTGAAAAAGGCTGCGGAAGGGATTTTGGCCATTCCGCACAAACGTAAACCTGATTAAGGAGGCTGTCACCATGGCACGCGAAAAGGAATTCTACGGACTGCATCACCTGAGCGTCAACGTGGCCGACCGCGAGGAGGCCATCGAATTCTACACCGAGGCACTGGGCTTCAAGCTCGAATTCCGTTTCGATTACGCCTATCCCGACGGAGGCGTGGACAAGAACTCGTTCGTATCACAGAACGGCGTCATGCTTGAGCTCATCGAGCTAGCTGGTGTGGACAATCCGAAGCCTGCAGCGCTCAACACCAATAACCACTTCGCCCTCTACGTGAAGGACATTGAGGCAGTAAAGGCACGTTTAACAGAGGAGCCGCGTTGCACGTTGGAATCCGACCAGGTGGCCATCATCGAAGACTTCGGTGCCGAGCGCCTGAAATCTCTCATGGTGCGAGGCCTGAACGGCGAGCGCATAGAGCTTCTGGAAGTGGAAGACCTGTAAGACTACGAGTGTGACGAGGAAGAGGAGGCAACAACCATGTCCGAAACGCAGTATATCAAGACCGGCTGCCATCTGTGCTGGCAACAATGCGGTGTCATCTTGCACGTCGAGGACGGCGTGCTGAAGAAATGCACGCCGGACCCCGACCACGTGGGCAGCGGCGGCTACGGCTGCGAGCGCCTGTCAGCCGTATCCGAGTTTCACTACAGCGAGATGCGGCTGAATTACCCGCTCAAGCGCAAGGGCGAGCGTGGTGAGGCTAAGTGGGAGCGCATCACATGGGAGCAAGCTCTCACCGAAATTGCCGAGAAGCTGGTAGCCATTCGCGACGAGTTCGGCCCCGAAGCCGTGGGCAAGGTTGGCGGCACCATTCATGGCCCGGCCGACTGGTCGTCGTGGCGCTTCTTCTGCCATTGGGGTAGTCCAAACTTCATGAATTCCGGTAAGAACTGCGGCCAGCTGAACACCACAGTAGAATGCGCCATGTACGGATGGGACGGTTCGGGTTCCGCCCCCGAACTGGGCGTGACCAAGAACATCATCATGTGGGGTGCCAACCCGCCCGAATCCAACCAACTGAAGTGGAACCTGGTGCGCGCGTGCATGGATCAGGGCACCAAACTTGTCGTCATAGACCCGCGTCTGTCCGAGATCGCAGCCGCAGCCGACCTGTGGCTGCAGATACGTCCCGGCACCGACGGCGCTCTTGGGTGGGGTGTCATCAACGTGCTCATCGAAGAAGGCATCTACGACAAGGAGTTCGTCGAGGAATGGTGTTCGGGTTTCGACCAGGTAGCCGAAAAGGCGAAGAACTACCCACCTGAACGCGTGGCTGAAATAACCGAAGTGCCAGCCGAGAAGATAATCGAGCTTGCCCATTACTGCGCAGACGGCCCTACCAATTTCAACTGGAACCTCACCTGCAACCACGAGGGCAACGGTGCCGGCTATGCAGCCGCCTACACCCAGGCGGTCATCCGCTCCATTACGGGCAACATGGACCGCCCGGGCGGCAACGCCATACCCGGCCCCATCTCCGACGACATCGACTGGTACGGTGCCATCGGATGGGAGTTGCTGTTCGAGCATCTTGAGAACTCTGACCGCGATTGTGTGTCGGCCGAACACTTCCCGGTGTGTTCGAAAAAGATGATCCGCCAGTTCAACGAGCCTATTAAGAAGGCATGGGGCGGCAAGGGGTACGGTGCTGCCGGCTACTTCTTCTACCCCAACACCCGCGGCCTGGTTGATGCCATGCGCTACGGCACTCCGTACCCCATCAAGGCGTTCTTTATCCAGTGCGGCAACCCGCTGCTCACCTATACTGGTGCTAAGAACTGGCATGAGGCCCTGAAGAAGGTCGACCTGCTGGTGGGTATGGACTTCTTCATGACACCCTCCATGGCGCTGTGTGACTACGTGCTGCCGGCGGCCAGCTGGATAGAGCGCCCGCACATGCAGCTTTATTGGGGCCTGTCTACGTTCAATCCTTGCTACAAGCAGCCCCTGCCCGCCCTGCACGAACGCAAGGACGACTACTATTTATGGAGCGAACTGGCGCGCCGCACAGGTACGCAGGGCGAATGGCCCGAAACCTTGGAGGGCATGTACGACCTCATGCTGCGCCCCTCGGGCCGCACGCATGGAGAGATCGCCGAGAGCACCCCGAACTACCTGCTGGCGGACCAAGACTATTATCATCACAAGGTGAACGGTTACGGCTTCGGCACTCCCAGCGGCAAATGCGAACTGGCTCCAACCACTCTGGCGTTCGCGGGCGAAGATCCCGTTCCCGACTACATAGAGCCGTCGTGGAGCAAGTACCGCACGCCCGATCTGGCCAAAGAGTATCCTTTGGTTCTTACCAGCGGCGCACGCAAGCGCCCGTATTGGCACACCAGCTACCGCGAACTCAAGACCCTGCGGTGGCAGCACCAATACCCGCTGCTCACCATCAACCCCGAAGATGCGCGCTCGTTGGGCATCGTCGATGGAGAAATGGTGTACATAGAGACGCCGCTTGGCCGCGTCCGTCAAAAGGCCCGCATCGACAACGGTATGAAGTTGGGTACGGTGCATGCGGAAGCCTATTGGTACTTCCCCGAAATGCCCGAAGAAGAACCCTACCTGTTTGGCGTATGGGACACCAACATCAACTCCATCCTGCCCGACGACTATGAGTGCAGCGACATCGCAGGCAACCTGCCTTTCCGCGGCATGCTGTGCAAGGTGTACCCTTGCGACACCGACTTGGCCTACGACCAGGTTGTTGCACCCGAGGTGGAAGGCTAGGGCCATGAGCGCAGAGCGTCTTGAGAGTAGTCGGTGTCGGATGTGCTCCAACCGCTGCATGGTGTCGTTTCTAGTGGACGAGGTGGGTATCGTCGCCTTGGCCCGCCGAGGCGACGCGACAAAATGCAGCGCATCAAGCTGCTGCTCGAATTTGGCTCAGGTTGAAGGCAAAAGCCTCGACAGGGCGCTCCGCTTCATCAACATGCCTACGTTGCCTCGTCTCGTGTCGAACGGGCACTGAGCGTCACAGGCGCCGCCGCGCAAGCACGGTGCCTGGCCCTTTGCCAAATCGGCCGCCGTCTATGAATCGGTTGCCGTTTGCGTAATATAAGGAAAAGGCCCGGAAGAAGTAAGAGAACTTTTTCCGGGCGCATTCGTGCCGCCGACATCGGCGGTGAAAGGAGATTCTCTGTCATGTGCTTCAGACCATCAGCCGTAAACATCGAAAAGAAGTGCCCCGAGTGCGGAACCGTCTGCCAGCCCGCCGACGCCTCCTGTTCGCAGTGCGGAGCAACGCTGCCCGTCGCAGGTGTCGCCGGAGCTCCTAGCACTCCGGCGACACCAGGAGTTCCGAAGGCTCCCTCGATCCCCGTCGCTCCTGGTTCACTGCAGGAGTAGCCCACGCTACAAGACCTGCAGTAATTCCTGACGAATTAGCTCTAGAAAGCGCGCGGATGGGGCTGGGAAATCCCTGTATCTCTTCCAGGCAATAAATGTCTTCGACTCCAAACGAGGTCCCAGTGCACGGAAGCAGAGGTTCGAACTTTCTGGAATCTTCACGGCGTCTTCGGTACAGAGCGCGTAACCAACCCCTTCCTCTACCGGCGCTACCATGGCGGCAGGCAGGTCGTAGGTCATAACAACGTCCAGCTTGCCGTCATCGGCACCAAACCAGCCATGCAGCCAGTGCTTCTCGAGGATCTGCTCGGGACACAGAAGAGGCGCATCGTGCAGATCGGCCGGACGCACCTGCTCCAAAAGGGCCAGCTGGCTGTCCCGCCGAGCGAGGATGCCCCACACGCTAGCGACAGGTAGCTGCATGCGCTCGTATTCCGTCAAGTCAACGGGTTCCGTCACCACGGAGAAGTCGATGCGCCCTTCGTCAAGAGCCGCAGTCGCGTCTGACGACTGAAGGCTTTTGAACGAAAAGTGCACGTGCGGGTGCTGTCGATGCATTTTGCCCACAACTTTCGCAACGGTTCGCACGCTGTGCGGACTGTATCCGCCCAGACGCACTGATCCTGCCATAACGCCATCATAGGTACTGAGCGTGGCCAGTGTTTCGTCTGCAATGCGTACCATCTCTTTGGCGCGCTTCTGCAGGAACAGACCCTCTTCCGTCAGCGTGGTCTGACGACTGCCGCGTACGAACAGTTCGGCTCCCACCTCGCGCTCCAGGTCGGATATCTGGCGCGATAGATTGGGTTGCGTGACATGAATCTCCTTGGCCGCCTTGGACATGGTTCCTTCTTCAGCAACCGCAAGAAAGTAACGCAGTACTCTGATGTCCATGACGCAAGGCCTCCTTGGTTGCTGGGATGCGCCGTGGCCGATGGCGCGGGTTTTATTATATACTGCTTTGGAGGCAAGATGTGCAAGGGGGCTGCTCATGGCGCGGGACGAGGTCAAGGTGTGCGGGTGCCACCTGTGCTGGCACCAATGCGAGGTCAGACTGCATGTTGAGGACGGCATTCTGAAGCACGTGACGGGCAACCCGAACGGCGTGACGGGAGGTGGTTATGGCTGCGAGCGGCTGGCCGGCGTGCCGGAATTCCACTACAGCTCCAAGCGCCTGAACCACCCTCGCAAACGCGTGGGAAAACGCGGATCGGGCCGATGGGAGCGCGTCACCTGGGAAGAAGCACTGGACGATATAGCCGCACGTTTGCTTGCCATCCGCGAAGAATCAGGACCCGAAGCGCTTGCCAAACTGGGCGGCACCATCCACGGCCCAGCAGACTGGGCAAGCTGGCGATTCTTCAACCAATGGGGCTCCCCAAACTCGTTTAACACAGGCAAGGATTGCGGACAGGCGAACACCATCGTGGAATGCACCATGTACGGCTGGGACAGCCTGGGTGTCGCGCCTATGCCCGGAAAGAGCCGCAATATTGTGCTTTGGGGGTCAAACCCACCCGAAAGCGCAGCCGTAAAATGGAACTCCATCAGAGCATGCCAAGATCGTGGAGCCCGCCTCATCGTGGTGGATCCTCGGTTTTCCGAGGCCGCCTCGTACGCCGACCTCTGGCTGCAGCCACGTCCTGCAACCGATGGCGCTTTGGGCTGGGGAGTCATCCACATACTCATAGAGGAGGGACTGTACGACAAAGAATTCGTAGAACGGTGGTGTACGGGATTCGACCAAGTGACCGAAAAGGCGAAGAAGTATTCACCTGAGCGTGTTTCTAAAATCACGGGCGTGCCAGTAGGAAAGATACTGCGTTTCGCACGCGCTTATGCCGATGGCCCCACGAACTACGTCTGGAGCCTTTCGGGTTGCCACTATGGTAACGGAGCAGGTTATGCGGCGGTATACACCCAGGCAGTTATCCGCGCTATTACCGGCAACATCGACCGAGAGGGTGGCAACCCGATGACCGGACCCTTGCCTAACCAGGTGGATTGGTACAACGCCATGGGATGGGATCTGCTGGTCGAGCACTTAGAACACTCCGACCGCGACAGTGTGACGGCGAACCGGTTCCCCGTTTGCTCGAAGGCATCGCTCACGCGCATCAACGGTGCCATCAAGAAGGCATGGGGGCAGGGCTACGGGTGCCCGCTCTATTTCCTGTACCCGTCCTCGCGCGGCATCTACGACGCCATTCGCTATGGCGAGCCTTACCCGATACGGGCGTTGTTCATCCATGCAGGCAATCCGCTGGTCACGCTGGCCGGAGCTCGGGATTGTTATGAGGCCCTGAAGAAGGTCGACCTGCTGGTGGGCATGGACTTCTTCATGACACCCTCCATGGCCCTGTGTGACTACGTGTTGCCAGCGGCCAGCTGGATAGAGCGCCCACACACCATGCTGTATTGGGGTGTGTCTGCCACTGCCATCGCCTACGAGCAGCCTCTTCCCGCACTCTACGAGCGCAAGGACGATTACTGGCTATGGAAGGAGCTGGCGCATCGCGTGGGGCTCCCTTATGAATGGCCCGACACTCTGGAAAGCATGTACGACCTTATCCTGCGCCCTTCGGGCAGGACGCATGCTCAGGTGGCGAACAGCTCCCAATACTATTTCGAAAGCGATACAGGCCGAGAGTTCGAACGATATGCCAAAGAGGGCCGCGGCTTCGGCACGGCCAGTGGAAAGTGCGAACTGGCACCCAGCGCGCTTGCTGCCTGCGGGCTTGATCCCGTGCCCGACTATGTAGAGCCGCCACAAAGCCGTTCCCGCACTCCGGAACTGGCGCGTGAATACCCGCTGACGCTCATCAGCGGTTCGCGCGTGAGGCCATACTGGCACACCAGCTACCGCGAGCTTTCCTCATTGCGTTGGCGCCACGAGCTGCCCGAAACCCAGATGCATCCCGAGACGGCGCGTGCGTTTGGCATCGTGAACGGCGACACCGTGCTGGTGGAGACACCGTTGGGAAGCGTGCGCCAGAGAGCGTGTGTGACTACCGCCATAGCACCCGACGTCGTGCATGCCGAAGCGTTTTGGTACTATCCCGAGCAACCTGCGGAAGACCCTTACCTGTTCGGCGTATGGGACTCCAACATCAACGCCATCATACCCGACGACTATGACGTATGTGATTTCGCAGGTGACCATCCGTATCGTGGATTGCTCTGTCGCATTCGCAAGGCTGAAACTCCACTTGATTTCGAAAGGCCCGTCTTTAACGAATTCGACTAATGGCTATTTCCATTACGTTTAAATCTCTGGGCATCGAATTTTACAGCAGAAATTGTGCCAGCTATGCCAACGGAAAGCGCACGTTTGATAGCACCTCGGCTATGTCGGCGTTGAGCAGGATGGAGCGGGCCTTGATTGATTCGGGGGCGCAGGATTCTCCTTTGTTTATGCAGCAGTAGATTGCGCGGTGGTTGTTGTTTACGGCGTTCCAGAAGGGGTATTTTATGATGACGGGGGTGTTCATTCCCACGCCGAGTTCGAGGTAGAGCACGTTGGCACCCTCGTGGGTTCGGCAGAAGTCCTGGTAGCGGGCGTTCGCCTTGTACCATTCCTCGTCTTGCACGAAGCGGTCGTCAATGCGCAGGTTGGTGGTGAGGGGGCGGCCACAGCGCGGGCAGCGCGGCAGGAGATCGCTCGGCACGCGCATGGCGCTTTGCCGCTCCACCATGGCGCGCACGGTTGCTTCGTTGTTGTACGTCTCTTCCGAACAGGGGACGCTGCACTGGAACAGGCCATAGTCACCTTGGGTACAAAACAGCCGGCGCTCGTCGAAGCCCGCCAGCTGGAACTGGTGATCCACATTCGTAGTGATGACGAAGTAGTCCTTGTCGCGCACCAGGTTGAGCAGGTCGCAATACGGCTTGCCCGGCTCCACGTCGTAGCGGTTGATGAAGATGTGCCGGCTCCACCACGCCCAGAACGTCTCGGCATCAGGGAAGGGGAAGAAGCCTCCCGAGTACATGTCGGTAATGCCAAAGCGGTCGCGGAAGTCGGCGAAATGTGTATCGAATCGCTCACCTGAATAGGTCAGTCTCGCTGCGGTAGACATCCCGGCACCGGCACCGATGAGCACGGTATCGGCCTCGCGCAGCGCGCGGTGCAGCCGTTCTGTACCCACAGCCATCTCGGCTTCGCCGCCGTTGGCGCACACGAGGCGGCCTCCGGGAATGTTAGTCGAAAAGAAGCTCATGGTAGATTCTTTCGTCCTTCTCGCTGAACACGTTGAAAACGATATGCAGGTCAGAGCCGTGGGCGTCCAGCCACGCGCGCACGGTGGCAACAGCAATGGGTGCGGCTTTCGCTTGCGGGAAGCCGAACACACCGGTGCTGATACAGCAAAACGCGAGGGAGGTACAGCCAAGGCCTTCCGCAGCGTTCAGGCAACTGGTGTAGCTCTGAGCCAGAAGTTCTTCATCGCGCCTGGTCGGATGCCCATTCGCAATGGGCCCCACCGTGTGAATGACGAAGCGCGCGGGCAGGTTGTAAGCGGGCGTCACCTTGGCGCGCCCCGTCGGTTCCTCATGCCCCTGCTCACGCATGAGGCGCGCACATTCCGCGCGCAGCTGCACGCCCGCAAACGTGTGAATGGCGTTGTCGATGCAATAATGCCCCGGCACCCAGCATCCCAGCATCTGGCTGTTAGCGGCGTTCACAATGGCGTCGGCCGCAAGCGTGGTAATGTCTCCCCGCCAGAGCGACAGGCGGCTGTCCAGCGGAACGCGCTGCAGCGCGGCGGCGTCGGTGATACCGGCGTCTTCTATCAGCCCCTGCAGCACGCGATCTTGCGTGGCGAGAAATTCCTCAGACGCCGGAAGGGGCTCGCGCGTATTCACAAGATCGCGAAACTGCCGAAACAGCACCTCTTCCCCAGCGGCGTTTTCCACGCCTGCAAGCTGAGGGGCACCTTCGCCAAAGCGCTCTTCAACAAGCGCACGCACAAGAAACACCAGGTCATCAATCCTAGCCATCTTCCTCTTCTTTCCCTTGGGAGCCGAAGGCACGAGGGGCAAATTCGCACATGCGAGCCTCTCCGCTTCGCGGGCCGCGACTCACGGGCCCCGCGCCTTTTCTCCGAGTTTGCCCTAGTATATCTTCCTTGCCCGCGCGCCTTTGCGCCCCCTCGCGCCTTGGCACTCTACGGGGCGTTTATTGCGTGGGAGCGGTGGGGCGGGTATGGTGGGACTCGTTGAATGAAACAGGAAGGAACGTTATGGACGCCAGATCTACCGGGGCGCTTATTCGCGCTTTGCGCGAGGAACGCGGGCTGACGCAGCGCCAGCTTGCCGACGCAGTGGGAGTCACCGACAAAGCTGTGTCGAAGTGGGAGCGCGGCGGCGGTTGCCCCGATATTGAGTTGCTGAGCGCGCTTTCGTCGTGTCTGGGCGTTCCTGTTAAAACCGTGCTCGAGGGCAGCCTTGCCGTCGACACCAGAAAGGGAGGCTCCATGAAGCGCACTGCATTCCGCGTGTGCCCCACCTGCGGAAACGTTATTATTACCACGGGAGACGCCGAGGTGTCTTGCTGCGGACGCACGCTTGCGCCCCTCAAGGCCCAACCCGCCGACGATACTCACGCCCTGCGCGTGGAATCGGTGGAAGGCGATTGGTATTTCACGTTTAATCACCCGATGGAAAAGGCGCATTACCTGGGGTTTGTCGCCGTGGTTGGCTACGACCGCGTGGCGTTCGAGCGCCTCTACCCCGAGCAAGGTGGCGAAGCACGTCTCCCCCGCCTGGGCGGCGACACGTTCTACACATACTGCACTACCCACGGCCTCATGCGGCATCGCGCGTAAGGCGCAGCCGCAGCAACTGTTCCTTTTGCAAACGTTCCGCGAGGCGAGGAGTTCTCCCTTGCCGCTCCCAGTAACAACAAACCTGCCAGGTCAAACGTAGCTGTCGGCAAGGGCAGAGCCCTTGCCCTACGGTCAACCTGGCAGGCAAAAGGTTTCGCAAGCGCCTCCGCGCGGGGCGGAGGCGCTTGCTATTGCAGGCCGTTCGAAGTTCGCTACTTCTTCTCGATGGGGATTTGGATTTCGGTGAGCCATTCGGAGTCGGGTATGCCGTTCCAGATGCCATCGATGTAGGACTCGCGGGCCAGGTCACAAGGTCGATAGCCGTTTTGTTCGATCCACTCCATCAGGAAGGCGTATGCCTGGGGCAGGTCGGCATAGGGACCGCGATGCATCACCGACGCCACGTGGACGGCGGGCATCTCGCGGAAGAATATGCCGTCGGTCTCGTTGCCGAACTCAGTGACGGCCTCGTTGTATTCGATGGCAATGTCATGGTCCTTGTACTCGCCGTCGAGGTAGCTGATGAAGCAGTACTCCGGCTTGGCGCACTGCAGGTTCGGGTTCGCTGCGGTCACCGCGCGGCCGATGGCGGGAATGACCTCGAAGTATGCGTTGAAGTCGGGTACGGTCAGTCGCTTCGTGTACACGATGCAGCTGGGAATGTCTTTGATGGTTGCCTGATAGTTCATGGAAAGCCCCTTTCCGTCGTTTGAAAGCATGAATGTGATGCGCGCGAGGCGCTCTTGTGCGGTTGCGAGTTCCCGGGCAACTTCCTCGCAGCGTTTCGCGAGGATGGGCGTTGGGTCGGCGCCGCCGACGATGGCAGCCACCTCGTCGAGCGCAAGCCCCGCCTGGCGCAGCGCCTGAATGCGGTGCAGCTCGGCCAGCTGGCGCGTCGTGTACAGCCGATACCCCGTGGCCGCGTCCACCGCCTCCGGACGCAGCAGCCCAATGTGGTCGTAGTGGTGCAGCGTCTTCACCGTAGTCTTGCCCATTTTCGAGAACTCTCCGATGTAAAACACGCCGTTCACCTCCTTCCGCATCCCATTCAACCCCCTCCTGCAACCGGAGGGTCAAGGGGTTCTCACACGAACTTTGAGTTTTATTGTAGCAACTAGAACCTAAACTCAGCGACCCAGTCGAAATCTGCGGAGGATTCGATGCTTTGGGGCCAGTGGGTGCACCAGGTGGGGACGGTTGGGTTTTCAATGCGGTCGATGCTGGGAGTGTAGGGTTTGAGGTCGAGAAGGGGAGTACCGTCGTTGGCGTCGAGGTAGGGAGTTTCGATGAGGCCGGCTTCGACGTCGACAGCAGCCAGCTCAATCACGGTGAGGGCAATCGGGTTGGGGCGCAGCGGCGAGCGCGTGGCGAAGATACCCAGGTCGTGGTCGAGACGCACGTAGGGGCGTCCCGCATCCGTAAGGGCGCGCAGTTCGGGGTCGTCCATTTCATGGGCCCACCACAAAACAACGGCATGACCGAAGCCCTCAAGGCCGCGCAGGCCATCGCGATATTCCGGGTTAATGCGCAGGTGCGCCGGATCTTCGCCCCCTCCGCTCACGACGCCAATGGGATGCACGGAAAACGTTTCCATGAGCAGTGCTCCTTTCCTCAATCTGAGGCCGCCCTCGTGGCGGCATCTGGAAGGAGCGTACAGGCTGACACCGTGAGAGGGTCAAGCGGGCCGAACGCAGGACGCGTGAATCCTATGAAACTTCCTCCACGGGAATGAGCAGTTCCGTGAGGTAGTCCTGCGGATCACTCGCATTCCATGGGCCACGGTGAGCCACCTCACGGGTGGGACCCGCCATGCGCAATGTGGGATGGGCCTCCAGCCAGCGCCCGAACGACGCGTACACGGGCGCGATGTTTTCGAAGGGGCCGTACACCTTGATGCTCGCGGCGAGCGGCAGCGCCTTGCTGCGGTAGAAGCGCAGCGGCCCGTCGTCCTGACCAGGGGCGTCGGTAGCAACCGCCACCTCCACAGCAACGGTAGACGAAGAGGAATCAGCAGATTCGTCGCGGAACTCGCAGTATTCGGTATAGGGGTCGGACGGCGCTATCCCCCGCTCTTTCATGCACGCGCCCAAGCGTTCCCAGGCCAGCCGCTCGTCGTCGTAGCTTGCCAACTCCATGCGCAACGCCACCACATCATAAGAGGGAACCGACACGAGCGCCACCTCGCAGCTGATGTCGGAGCCGCCGGCTTCCACTTCCTGATGGAAACGACGCAGGTCAGCAAGACGGCGGCGCTCGCGGTCAATGCTTTCCTCAAGTTCTTGCGCGCGGATGTCGAGGGCATGGAGCAGTTCCTCGTCGCCCGCATGCACCAGATCGGCGATATCCTGAATGCGGAATCCCAGGTCGCGCAACGTAGTAATGCGCGCCGCTTCCGCCAGTTGCGCCACAGCGTAGCGGCGATACCCCGTTACGGCGTCCTGCTCGGCAGGCCGGAGCAACCCCACCTGATCGTAATGGCGCAGCATGCGCACCGATATCCGCGAAAGCCGAGAAAACTCCCCTATCTGCAACACCAGACCCCCCAACCTCACTGAATCGCCGCAGTATAGCACGGAAACCTGCGGGTGCTCCCATACAGGGAGAGGGTTCGCCTCCCCAGCGAGCACTCTCCTGATCATCAGGAGGTTTCGAAAGCATCGGCCACTCCCAAGCGCTATCCGCCACCTTCAGATCGCTCGGGCTATTGCGGCGCTGACGCTCCTTGGAATACCGTGCCTGTATCTCGGCAGAGATGCTGGATGGCGGTACGGGCCGTGTCGGCGGCCGTGGGCAGGCCGCCGGGAGCCACGAGGCGCTGGCCGGCAAAATAGACGCTCGCGATGCCCTCCGGTTTCGCCGGGTAGCTTACCATCTTCTCGCCCGGCACCATGTTCGACATCCACGACCCCTTGTACGAATGCAGGTACCGCTCGTACGTGAGCGGCGTGGCCACGTCCCACACTTCCACCTTGCCTTCCACCTGCGGATACTTCTTCGACAACGCCGCTATTATCGCTTCGGCCAGGCGCTCTTTCTCCTGCGCGTACGTGCCGTCGGCCTTGCGGGCGGCCCACCAGTCGTACGTGTCGCCGCTCATGAATAGCGTCACCGCCGTACAGCCCTCGGGCGCGTAGCCTTCGTAGGCCGCGTAGTTGTTGATGGCCAGGTTGTCGTGGCGCTGCCCGCCGCAGAACACGGGATCGCTCACGGGAAAGCCGACGCTTTCGGGCACGTCGGAGAGGTCGGCGCGGATGCCGAGGCTCACAAACGTGTCGAGGATGGGGCTGACGTTCGCGCGCAGCCGCTGCGCCCACTCCTCGGCAAGCGGCGGATCGAACAGAGCGTCGACGGCGACGCGCAAATCCTGCGTCACGATCACGGCATCGAAGGTGCGCATCTCGCCGTCAACGACCACGCCCACGGCCCGGCCGTCCTCCACCGCAACGCGCTCGACTGGGCAGCGGTACTCTATCGTGCCGCCAAGGCCTTCAAACGTCTCGGCGATGCGCCGCGCCATGGCGAGCGACCCGCCAAGCGGATAGCCCCCGTCGCCCGAGGCGAGCGTGGCCAGCGTGAACACGAGGCTCGTCGCCGCCATGTCCTCGCCCACCATGCCAACGAACAAGGTGCGCAAGAGCGGGCTTTGGAACCACTCGGCGAAGGTGCGGGCGGTTTGGTTCGCGTAGGACGCCATGCGCGGCATCGCCGGCAGCATGGCAAGCATGTCGCGCATGCCAATCGTGCGTTTCCGGGCCACCTGCACGCCCTTGAGGTCGGTGATGGGCATGTCTACCTTCATGAACTTCCGCACATCCTTCACGAGTTGACGGATCTGCTTCTCGTCCTCGGGCGCGACCTCTATCAGGTGTTTCTCAAGGCGATCGAGGTCGCGGTACAGGCAAACCGTTTTGTCCGCGAACTCGTAGACGAGGAAGGGGTCGCGCACGTACACAGGCACGTCCGGATTGAGCGCGCCGATCTCGTTCCACACCGCGTTGAGCGCCGTCTTCGGCGACGAGCCGGTGAGCCAGTGCATGCCGCCTTCGAAGAGGTACCCCTTCCGCTTCCAGCTGGTGGAAGCCCCGCCGGGAATGATGTGCGATTCGAAGATGGTTGCCTCGAAGCCGCTTTGGCGCGCGTACACGCCCGCCGCGAGCCCTGCGATGCCCGCCCCCACAATGGCGACTCGCTTGTTCGTTGCCTGCTCCACGGTCTACCTCTTCCTCACGATGTCGACGATCCATGCGCTGTCGGGACACGGCATGTCCGGATTGAGCGCCAGTTCTTCAGCGATACCTTGGATAGCGCACCAGAAGGCGATCGAAAGCGCCACAGGGTCGCCCTCGCGGATAGTGCCCTCGCGCTGGCCCCGCCGCACGACCTTAGCCGTGGGCGTATGTACGTCGAAGCCGCTGAGCAGTTCCTTCACGCTTTCGGGCACCGAGTCGTCCATGAGCGCGTTGCCCATGAGCACAAACATGTCCGCCGTAGCGGGATCCGCGTGCAGGTATTCAAGAATGCCCGCGGAAGCCCCTTCGAAGAACGCGAGCGCGTCGCCCTCGGCTGCCATCGTGCCCACCATACCCATGGGGCCCTCTACGCCGAAGCGGATCAGTTCCTCGTAGAGCGCCTCCTTCGAATCGAAGTAGTGGAACATGAGGCCCGCGCTCATGCCCACCGCCTCGGCGATGTCACCGATCTTCGTCCCGGCGTACCCCTTGCGGACGAACAGCTTGAGAGCCTCCCCGAGGATCTCCTGCCGCCGCCGTTCACGCTGTTCTTGGCGCGTCACCATTTGTTGAACATCCTTTCATTGAATTTATGTTCAACAGAATAGCACGGAAATGTCCGAGAAGCGACAACATTTGAGAAAACTTCGTCCCGCAAAGATTTGCCAACCAGTCAGAACCCGTTTTGCGTCCCTCCGTTTGCCCAGCAGAGGGACGCACCTTCAGTCTGATCAGTTTATTCCCACTTGAAGAACCGTACGGCAATTGCCGTGCACACGACTGCCCACACTACCATTACGATCACGGGCACGATGGCCTGGTCAATAGGCAGTCCCAGTGACGTAGCTTTCAGCAGTTTCACGCCTTGGGTGAGTGGCAGAAAGTCGGCCACGCGTTGCACCGCTTGCGGCATCACTTCATAGGGAAGCGTGGTTCCCGAAAGCAGCAACATGGGAAAGTACAGCACGCTAGTGAGAACACCGGCCATTTTTTCGTTGGGTGCGAGGCCGCCCACCATCATGCCAAGCGCCAAGGTTGCCGCCAGCACAAGTACGTACGAGCCGACGAACGCCAGCCACGACCCCGTGAACTGATAGCCGAAGAACAGCGCGGCCACGCCAAACACGAGCACCATCGCCACCAGAGCATACACGCTGTAGATGGTCACCTGCACCGCGAGGATCATGCGGGCGCTCACCGGCGTGACGAAATAGCGCTTGAGAATTTTGCGGTAACGGTAGTTCGACACCACCAGCGGCAGACCCATCGCGCCGCCCGCGCAGATGGCGATGGCTGACACCGCACCTACCGATTGCGCCACAAACGTGTAGTTCGCGCCCTCGAAGGCGGGCTGGCCGCCGAACACCATGCCGATGATCAGCATCACCACTACGGGCATGATCACGGCGAAGATGGGCATGTTCATGTCGCGCAACGACAGGCGAAATTCAACTCCGAACAGGGTGCTAAAGGCTTTCATAGCTGGCTCCTTCCGCGTTTTCCGCGTTTTCTGCGATCTCGGCGTAGGCGAGGTACGCATCCTCAAATGTTTTAGCTGATTGGGCGGCCACGGCTTCGTCCACCGTGCCCGAGAACACAATGCGACCCTTCCGCATAATGGCGATGCGATCGCAGAGCGCCTCCACCTCGTCCATAAAGTGGCTGGTCAGAACTATGGTCATGCCCTTCGCACGCATCTCGGCCAGCAGATTCCACACGTCGCGACGCGCCTTCACGTCAAGCCCGGTGGTGAGTTCGTCGAGGAACACCACCTCGGGGCGCGGGATGAGCGCCAGCACCACAAATAGACGCTGGCGCTGCCCGCCGGAAAGCGACTCCACGGCCTGCGTGCGCACGTCGGTCAGCCCGAAGCGGGCGAGCAGCTGTGCGGGATCGTCGGCCTCGCGGTAGAGCGCGCGCGTCTCACGGCACAGTTCGTCGACAGTGATTTTGTCCTGGTAGCGCGCCTCTTGGAACTGCACGCCCACCCGCTCGAACAGCTTCTTGCGCTGGGAGCGCGGGTCCATTCCCAGAATGGTGGCACTGCCCGCGTCGGGTGTGCGCACCCCCAGCAGGCACTCCAGCGTGGTGGTCTTCCCCGCGCCGTTCGCGCCAAGCAGGCCGAACGTTTCGCCGCGCGCCACGTCGAAGCTCACGCCCGCTACGGCCGGCTCGCTCCCGTACGATTTCCTCAGTTCGCGCACGCTGACAACGTTATTCATGCGCCTCTCCTTTCTTTCGGTCGCGGGCCATACTAGGAGAGGCACAAACTCTGGTGGCAAAGTGGAGGGTTAGGTTGTGGGAATTTCTTTCATGCGCTGCAGAAGGTCGATCATTTCGAAGGCGTTGCGCTCAGCCGCGTCGAGAGACGTGAGCAGCTGGTCGCAGACCGACAGGATGTCTTCGTTAGGATCGGGGCTGTCGAGCACCTGCTCAATATCGGTGGCTGCGTCGCAGTCGAGCGCCTCAAGCAGACGCAGGATGGAAGCAAGCGAATAGTTCGCCGCACGCAAGGCGCGAATGATGGCAAGGCGATTGATGTCGGCAGCCGTGTAGACGCGATAGCCGTTTCGCTTGCGTCTGACCTGCAACAACCCGTTCATTTCCCAGTTGCGCAGCGCGTCGATGGTGGTGTCCAGGTAGTCGGCCGTCTGTTTGCGCGTGAGCATAAGGGGCTCGCCGGGCGCGTCAGGCTCACCCACGTGTGTGAGCAACTTGCGCACCTGGCGCAGCGCCTCTTCAGCAGCGGCTCGCTCACGCCGCAGGTGCGCAATGCGCTGCTCGGCCAGTGCAAGCGCCTCGTCATAGGATTGACGCGCCATAGCATCAATGATGGCGAGCACTTCCCGACGCAGCCCGTTCTGCACCAGCTCCACGTTAAGCGCCGCTCGTACAAACTGCACCTGCAACACATGCAGCTCCGTGAACACCCGATACCCATTCGCACGCCGCGCCGGCGCCGTAATAAATCCAATGCGCTCATACAGCCGCACCGTATTCGGATGCACCCCCGCAATCCGCGCAATCTGCGACGTAGTATAAGTAGGCAAACGCTCCATACAGGCAGTATACCCCGCGAGATGTATCCGGCACCCGAATCATAAGACACTCGTAAGCACCCTCCCCCTTCACGCCACGAAGTGCACCACCAAACAACCGTTTTCGTAGCGAGCACCGGTCACCGTACGTCCCCACAACTCTTCGGGAAGTGGGATGCGTCGCGATTGGTTGCGGGCGGCCACCAGAAGCGTATCGCCGTCTTGTCGCAGGCCAAGGTCTTGTTTGTCGAAAAACGGTACCGCGAGGCTCAACTCCCACCCATCGTTGCATTCGTGAACGCTCACCGCATCCGCCCGCGCAAGTACCGGCTCGGGGTCAACTCCTGCGTACAGTTCCGCCGCAGCCTCCCGCAAGCCAGGCAAACCGCGCAGTTCGCTGTGGCGCAGCATGAGCCGCAGCACAGGCACACCCGCAAACCCTTCCTCAATTTCCGCCAGTGACACACGTTGCAACTCACTCCAACGCTCGAAGTAGCCGGCAAGCGCGTCATCGGGATACAGCCGGTTCACCACCACGGCATCCACGTTGTAGCCATAAAGATGCAGCCACGCGAACGCCCGCTTCGCCTCCTGCACCACAATGCGCTCGGGCGTGGTCACTACGCGCAAACTTGTGCGGTCGGCATCAACAAGCAGTGCACGCAGCCGCTCAAGCCGATTCACCAGCGCGGATATTTCATCGAAGATCGTGTCCGGCGGCATTGGCATATTCATGACGCGTTCAATGACCGGACGACCCACTTTGAGCGCCGTGCGCTTGAGTGGCAATGCCTGCTCAATGAACGAGCCGAACCGCTCGGGGTACTTGAGCAGCGAAAGCGTTTCGCCGGTGGGCGCGCAATCCACCACCAGGACGTCATAGGCGCCCGCTTCTTCAATATCGAGCAGCACGCTGAGCGCAAGCAGTTCCTCAAGTCCAGGGAACACAAACAGTTCGTCCACCTCAATGCCCGCTTCGTCTGCGCTGCCGCCGTGGCTTGTCATGATCACGCGCAGATAGGCTTGCAACTGACCCCACGCCTCGCGCCCGGCAACAACCGGGTCAATTTCAAGCGCATCCAAGTTGGGCGCTACGGAAACAGGCTCGCTTCCCACGGGCCTATCGAATGCGTCGCCCAAACTGTGGGCGATATCGGTGCTGGCCACAAGCACGCGCCGGCCCGCGTCAGCCAGATGCAGCGCCGTCGCAGCGGCCACGCACGTCTTGCCTACGCCGCCCTTGCCCGTGTACAGAATAATCCTCATGAGTGCGGCTCCGTTCTAGTCAATGGTGATGGGACGCGCGGCGCGCGTACGCTGGGGCGCGCCCTGCTCTTCGGCCGGCGCTTCAAGAACGCTCAGCGCTGTGTCCGCGCACACGCGCACCCCTGCGGCCGCGATGCGACGTACCTCTGGTGGCACCAGTTCGGCAAACGCTTCAACTTCCAGGCGCTTCGCCTCAAGCATCTTGCTCATACATGTAGCGTTCATCGCACCTCTCCTTTCGCGAATTCCACGCGCAGCACGCCGTCATTCAGACGAGCTGCGCCCACCTCATAACCCGCCAGCACATTCGGCAGCGGAATGCACCGCGTGAGCGGGCCAACGCGTACCACCAGGTCACTTGATGCCTGGTACAGCTCAAGCGCCTCCTTGCGCGCCAGCGGCAACGCAAGCTCAAGCACCCACCCTTCGTCTGTCTTTTCGTAGCGCTCATGCTCAACCGGCGACGCAGCAGCGAAAAACGCATCATCCGGCAACGCAGCGGCAAGCCGCTCCACCCCCGCAAGCCCGCAGATATCAGTTTCGTACCAGGGAAGATGCTCATGCGGTACGCCGTCAAACACCTGGTTGAGTTCGTTCGCGCAGCGCGCTTGCACCTCCGCCCATTCAGCGAAAAACCCGCTCTGCGCCTCGGGCGGCAGCATGCGGTTTACCACCAGGCCATCCACGCGGTAACCGAACAAGTTGAGGTAGAGGTAGTTGCGCTTCGTTTCCTCCACGACCATCTTCTCCGGCAGCGTCACAATGCGCACGCTTGTGCGCGCGGGGTCCTTCAGCAGTTGCTGCAATTCGATAAGACGCACGTATAGGCGCTCAATGTCAGAGAGGGCGTGCTTGTCAGGCAATTCCAGCTTGAGTAGCTTCTTTGATAGCGGCGAGAGCACACGCAGGGCCACTTTGCCCGCGGGCAGCCACTTTTCCAAATACCACCCAAAAAGTTCCGGAAACTTAAGCAGCGCCAGCGTCTCACCGGTGGGAGCGCAATCCACAACGATGGTTTCCCAGTTACCGCTTTCGGCAAAGTCGATGATTTTGAGCAGGGCGAACAGGCCGTCATAACCCGGCATGGCGGGGAGGTCTTCCTGGTCGCCGCCAGCACCCGCGCTCGTGACCATGGAGGTGACGGATCGCATGAGGTCGCCGTACTCCTGCTCCATGATGCGGTCGGCATCAAGCTCGACCGCAGAAAGGTTGGCTGCCACTTCAACCACCGCGGGGCCGACGCGCTGGCCCAGCACGTCACCCACGCTGTGTGCCGCGTCGGTACTCACCAGGAGCGTGGACACACCCTGGGCGGCCGCTTTCCACGCGGACGCTGCCGCAACGCTTGTTTTCCCGACGCCGCCCTTGCCTGTGAATATCCTGATGTTCGCCATGGTAGTCACGTTCGCCCTTCTTTTTCTTCCTGCTACGAATTATTCGTTACTCGAACTATCTGTTCGAAAAACGCGGCTTGTCCAGCCGCTCGTTTTCCGTTGTGTTGCTAGTCAATGGCGATGCGCTTCATGCTGCCTTTCTTGGTGCGCGACGTCTTCTGGGTTTCAGCCTCTTCTTGAAGCAGCGCCGGGAGACGGCCGATGAGTTTCAGCAGCACCTGACGTTCCTCGTTCTCGAGCCCTGCGAAAACCCGCCCCACCGTTGTACCGATAGCCTCAATGACGGCGTTTACTTGCCGCGTGCCCTGGTCGGTAATGCGCACCACCATGACGCGTTTGTCCTGTTCACTGCGCCACCGCTGCACAAGCCCTCGCTTTTCCAGCCGCGTCACAATGCCCGTTGCCGTGTTCAGCGGCACGCCCACGTACTCGGCGACGCGCGACATGGTGGTCTCGCCGGCGCGATACACATGCACGAGCGCAAGCATTTCGTTTTTGGAGCAGTCCATGAGCATGCTCTGCCACCGCTCCGTGGAGAACGCGTCCTTCGTCGCATCTATAAATTCCCAGTAAAACCCTTCAGAAGCAAAGGGCACTTCGTTCTCGCCCATGAAGATACTTCCTTTCCCGAAGTAATTTAATTCTCCCACCGAAGTATCCTTCTGTCAAGAAAAAGAAGACAGCATGCCTCAAACCAATGTTGGCAAGCAAATAGCACTTCTGAAATAGAAGGGTGCTACGTTCGACCGCTTACGAATCTCTCATTGCCACCGCGAAGGGAACACTGCTTAATCCTTGAAAAGATCTTCCACTTCCACACCTATGCCCTGGGCGATGCGCGCCAGTGTCTCAAGTTGCGGGTTTGCGCGGCCGCTCTCAATTTGATTGATCGTAGGACGGTGAACACCCACCGCCATCGCTAGCTTACTCTGCGACAATCCGGCTTTGTTGCGCAGGTATGAAATCCTCATCCCAAGGCGCATCTTTTCGGCAGAATACTTCATCATGCCATCCATACCTCCATTGTTAAATCTTTAGCGTGTTGTGAGCCGTAAACGCCGATGGATTCACTACTTTCAAATTGTACGTTCAAACGAACAATTTTTATTATTGTATCGCATATGCAGAGGAAATCGACAAGTTCGACGAGGGTAAGTTGGCAGCCGTGCGCATCTCAACCCTGGCCACCCTCTTTGGGCTGCTATAAAAAAGCGCCCCTCGGGAGGGGCGCTGATGATTCGTGGTGGTCGGAGGGGGACTTGAACCCTCGGCACGCGGATTTTCAGTCCGCTGCTCTACCAACTGAGCTACCCGACCACAAACATCGTCCGCAAGGACGTGGAACGATATTGTACCGGTAGCGCCCGCGCGGGTCAAGCACCATACGCCTTTTTTCCGAGGGAATCGTGGCGAGGCCTCTGGGGTGGCTGGAGTGGCCGCGCCTCTTGCTCCCCCTCGCGCGTCGTTCGCCGCAGCGCATTAAATCGCATCCCCCTGACTAAAAATTTTTGCTCTATCGGATTGCTTGACCGCTGTATATTCGGGAGCAAGAGTATACTTGCAGCAAGGACAAACAGAGGAAGGCGCCGATTACGCGCGCTTGTGGGATAAAAAATGGGCACGAAGAGCCACCACATATCTGCAACATCAACAACGCTTCGCAGCGTTCTTGCCACGCTGCTTGCCCTCGCGCTCGCGCTGAGCGTGGCCGCCGTACCAGCAGCCACGCCACAGGCCTTCGCCGACAACGCGCCGGCCTCCCCTTCCGCCTCCAACGCGGAAGAAACGCAGCAGCGCGTCATCAAAGTGGGTTACGTGACCCGCCCCGGCGATTTCTCGCGCAACGAGAGTGGGCAACTTGAAGGCTATACGTACGATTACCTCATGCGCATTGCCCAGTTCACCGGCTGGAAATACGAATTCATTGAAGCCGAAGGCGAAACCACCGACGAGAGCGCCCTACGCCTGCTTGAAATGCTTGACAACGGCGAGGTGGACATTGAGGGCAACATGACATACAGCTCTGCCCTCGCAACCATGTATGAGTATCCGCAAAACAGTTACGGCACTGCCCACACAGCACTCTTCGTGCCCGAAACCGACGCTAAGGTTTCTACCACCAACTATGTGACGCGCGGCAAGTTGTCCGTGGCTATTTTGGCCAGCGCTAAACAGCGCCGCGAAGAACTTACTTACTTCTGCCAGAAAAACAACCTGGAACTTACCACGGTTGAATGCGCTGCGGAACAGGGCTTATACGATGCTGTGACATCCGGCAAGGCCGATGCCTTCCTCGACATCGACGTGAACGTGCGCGAAGGTTTCGTCATCTTGGAGTCGTTCGTCGGGCGGCCGTACTATTTCACCGCACCCAAAGGCCAGCGCGCCATCATCGACGAGATCGACGCCACCATCAAGCACATCAACGAAAGCAATCCCACGCTACAGAATTCGCTTTACAACCAGTACTTCAACCATAGCAGCAGCAACTATGAACTCACCGACGACGAGAAAGCGTTCGCGCGCCAGCGCGACACGCTGCGCGTCGGCATTCTGTCGGAGAAGGCGCCCGTGCAGTCATTCGACAAAACCACGGGGAAGCCTACTGGCGTGACCATAGGCGTGCTGGATTTCCTGAGCGAGCGCACCGGGCTTGAGTTCGAAGTGGTAAAAATCGAGCGCTCCGACGATCTGAACGCGGCCATCAAGGCTGCTGACGTGGACCTTATCGGCGGCATCGACACCAACCAAGATGCCGCGTTGAAGATGGGCGTATCGCTGAGCGCGCCGTATATGACCGCGTCGATGCAGATGGTGTACAACAAGTTCGTCAATCCCGATGAACTTGACGGCAAGCGCCTCGCCATTCCCTGGGAGCTAGAGGGCGGTTTTCTGTCCAGCACCCGCAACATCGTTGTATACGACTCGCTTGACGAATGCTTCAAGGCAGTGAACAGCGGCGAAGCCGACTACACATACGGGACCACGTTCACCACTCCCTACTACACGAACGTGGGAGGCCTGACCAACATTCTCTCCTTGCCAGCGTCCACTAAAACGACGGAAGTGTGCCTGGGGATTGTGCATCCGGTGGAACCCGAACTGCTCACCATCCTCAACAAATCCATCCGCGGCCTTTCCACGGAAGAACTTGATTCCATCATTTACGACAACTCGCTCATTACCCAAAACGAGCAGATCAACCTGTTCATACGCGATCACCTGCTGGAACTTGCCGTGGGTTGCATTGTGGTGCTGACGCTGATCATTGCACTTCTGGCCCTGTACCTGCACCAGCGCGTGAAAGCCGCGCGCAGCGTGCGCGAGGAAAACCGCCGCTTCCAAAAGCTGTATTCCCTGGCCAACGAGGAATTCTTCGAATACAACATCAAGAACGACACGCTGATGATTTCCGACCCACACACGCTCATCCCAAGCAGCGAGGACTTGAAGGAATACGCCTTGCCCGCAGACGAAGGCCCGTATCGCCTGTTCCGCAACGCGCGCGAATTCCTGGAGCGGAACCTGGAGCCCGGCGTGGCCGAGGCGCTCACCTCCCCCAGCATGAACAGCGTCGATGTGGCGCACGCCGACGCGGACGGCAATGCGGTGTGGCTGCGCATCATTTCGCACTTCGTCGTTGACGACGCCGGCAAGCCCATTTCGGTCATCGGAAAAATCACGAATATCGATGACGAAATGCGCGAGAAGCTGGACCTATCAGAGCGCGCGCACCACGATGGCCTGACTGGCCTGCTGAACTGGAAAACGTTCCAGGAGCGCGCGGGTGCTCTCATGAAAGAGGGGAACGCGGGAGCTCTGCTTGTCTTCGACACCGACGACTTCAAGCAGGTGAACGACACGTACGGACATCAGTCCGGCGACGTGGCGCTGCAAAGCACGGCCGACGCGCTCAGGCGCACCTTCCGCCCGCAGGACCTCATTGGGCGCTTGGGAGGCGACGAGTTCGCCGTCTGCATCAACGGCCCCATTGAGCTGTCCAATTTGGAGGAACGCTGCGCTGGCATCGTGAAGCGCGGCGTGGAATTCCGCGACCAGGATGGCACGATGCGCACCATCACCATCAGCGTGGGCGGCGTGATGTTTGCAGGGAAAACCAACTCATATCAAACGTGGTATCGCGCGGCTGACCAGGCGCTCTACCGAGCGAAGGCGGGCGGCAAGGATCGCTTTGTGATTGAGCAACGCGCAGCGGATGAAAGCGACGCGAACGGCGACGGCGAACAGTAGCGGCGGCGCGGCCAGCGCGGGACTCGCACGCAGGTCACTCTTCTTCGCGTCACCCGCTGCGCTCTTCCCCTAACCCTTCAGCGTTTCGAAGAACGTCACCGATGCGCTCGCCGACACCTTACCCGACTCGGCGGATCCCAACCCGTTGCCCGCCATGGTGATGTCGGTCACCAAGCAGGGATACTTGCAGTTCACCAGCTTTTGCAGCACCGAATGCGCGGCTGGGTACGAGTCAGACGTGAACGCGATGTCCACCTGGCGGCGCACGAGCGTATCAACCATTTCAGCATCCGAGAAGTTAATGGTATAGCTAGTGGCATCCGCCAGAATGACGTTCAGTTCGGTAATCTCGTTTTTGGTGTTGTCGTACGCAGGGATCGTTTTCTGTGCGGCGCCAGAGGCTTCTGCCTGCTCGATTTCCTTCTCCAGCTGGGCTTTCTTTGTGGCGACGGCCTGCTGCACCGTGATTTCGCTCTGCACGGCAGACAGGCGCGACGTGCTGGACGTTATGGTGTCCAGCGATGGCTTTAGCACCAGCAGGTAATAGCAGCAGCCCAGAAGCAGCACGGCCAGAATGAGCAGGAGCACTTTTTCGCGCGTGGTGAAGGTGCGGTTCATGTTACGCCCCCAATCCCGTGCTTGAGCCTGCGGCGGCAACCGCCTCGTCCATTGCAGCCAGCGCCTCGGAGACGTCCTGGCCTTCGCCCTTCAGCGTTACGGTGATGGTGGACACCACTTCGTCGTTGCGGTCGGTCTTTGCCGTGCTCATCGACACATTCGCCACCAAATCGCTGCTCTCCAGCGAGGCCACCACGCGGCTCACGTCCTCAAGCGACGTGTTCGCGAATTGCAGCATGAGGGTGTTGCCCGTCACGCTAACCGATTGCAGTTCGGCCATGTTGGCCACGGTTCCTTGCAGAAGCTCCAGGATGGCACCGCGGTCGGCGAGCGCGCGTTCCTCGTCCGACAGGCTGTTCACCGCGAAGGCCGCGTAGCGTTCCTGCAGCTCAGGGTAGTCAGCGTTCGCTTCTTCCAGCGCCGAGAGTTGCGACTGAGCGGTGGCCACCTTCGCCAAGCTGGCGTTTGCCGCGCCCATCACGTCAATGACGGCGAACTTCGCGAAGAGCGCAATGGCGATAAGCGCCACCACGAACAGCACAAGGGAGCGCGTGTTGTTGCCGCGCTGATCGTCCTCGGCCAGGTTAATGGTGGTTTTGGTGGGATACACCGGCTTTTTGCTTCGCTTGAGCGTCAGTTCCAATGCCATGTCCGCTCCTTACTGCAAGGCCAGGCCCACGGCGGCGGGACACGCGCGCAAGCTGTCGGCGACGGCTGGCGAATAGGGCATCATTGCGCCGATGTCCACCAGGTCAATGCTCAGGTGTTCATCAATGGCGTGCAGCAGGGGCACAATGCCGGACCCGCTGCCGCAGTAGTGCACGGTTGCCAGCTGGCTGTCGGGGTAGTTGAAGTTGAAGAAACTTACGATACGCGCCAGCTCCACGCCAATGCGCTCGTACAAATCGAGGCACGGCTGGATAGTCTGGGCGTTTTCGTAATTGGTTGCCACGTAGGTTTTTGCCAGGTTCTCGTCCACGCCGAAGTGGTCAGCCACAGCGGCCACCAGCGAATGCACGCCAAACTCCACCGAGCGGGTGACCTCGTATTTTCCTTGCGGGAATAGGTATACGCGCGTGTTGGTGCTGCCGATGTCAAGGAAGCAGAAGTCCCTGGCGGCGGGGGCTGCGGGCGCGTCGGGAACGGAGGAAGCGGCAGCGGGCGCAGCGTCAGTCACCGGATGGTTGCGCTCGTACTGCGCGATGATGTTCGCGTACGCCATGATGTCAGGCGCGGCAATCTTCAGCTTAAGGCCCGCGCGCCGCAGCATGTCGGCGTACCCTTCAATGGTTTCGATAGGAGCCGCCACGGCCAGCACGTCCATCTCTTGCGGAACGCCGACTTCGTCGTGGCGCATCTCCAAAAGCGCGTAATCGAAGCGGTATTTGTCCTTGCCATCGGCAATGTAATCTCTGAATTCGAACGGCAGGTTTAACTTCAGTTCGTCCACCGTCATGGCGGGAAGCACGATGCGACGCGTGTACACGTCGCGCGAATTGAGCACGAATGCGGCATTCTTCGCGGACACCCGATGCTTGCGCACGGTGTTGCGCAACAGCTCGGACATGGTTTCAAGCGACGTGATGCGACCGTCTTTCACCAGGTTATCGGGCATGTCTTCAACAATCACCTGCGACACGGCGCGCCCGTCGCACACCGCCATCTTCAGATGGCCGGAACCAATATCTATGCCCGTGAGTGCTTTTGCCATGCGCATCCTCTTTCCCTCGCTGGCCATTATAAGCCAGCCCCGGGCTCTAAGCGAGCACGAGAGGGCAGAGCAGCCGCAAGTTGACCCAATCTTTCAGGTGAACAGGGGTTAAAACAGCCCAAAGTACAGCGTGATGAGCGTCGGCCCGAACAGCAGCGTGAACCATGTGGCCAGCGCAAGAGAGGGGCCGAAGGGGAAGGCACGCGGGTCTTCCGCATTCTGCCGGCGACGCTGCGTGAGGACGGCGAACACAATGCCGATGACGCAAGCCACCATGAGGTTGAGGACGTTGCCCACTAGCCCCAGGTAGAGGCCCACCATAAACACGAGTTTCACATCGCCGCCGCCGAGGCTTTGCCGCCCAACCACGCGATCGAACACCAGCGCAATGGCCAGCAGACACCCCGCCACCACAAACGCGCCAAGGAGCCCGTCTGTGAGCACGGCCAAGAGCGACGAACCCGTGAGCGCCCACATGAGCGACCCCAGCCCAATGGTGGACAAGTCCACGTCATAAAACGCGAACGAGGCCACCCACACCACGATGCCCGATAGAATGAACCCGTTCGGGATGGTGTAGCTTTCCAGGTCAACGAGCGACAACCCCAAAAGCACGCACCCCAGCACGCACAGGGCGAGCGCATGAATGGTGAGGCCGTAGACAGCCACAATGCTTATGAAGTACGCCGCACACACAAGTTCCGCCACCATATACCGCGGCGCGATTTTTTCATTGCAATAGCGGCACCGTCCGCGCAAGAAGAGCCAGCTGAGCACCGGCACCAGGTCGAGCGCGTTCAGCGGATGGTCGCACACCGCACAATGGCTACGCCCCTTCCACACACTCTCACCATGCACAAGTCGCCACGCCAAACAGTTGATGAAACTTCCGAGGCATGCGCCCAACACGCCTGCGACCACCAGGAAGAACACCGGCCACACTGGCGAGAGCACGGCCAACTCACTCAACTGCATCCCGCCGCTCCTTTCTCAAATGTTTCACGTGAAACATTTTGCAGCACCCCGGTGTTCATTCGCTTGAAAAATCCTGCAACCAAAAAATTAGTGCGCGGCGTTGGCTTCTACCCATGAGACAGCGAAGGTCCCGTTTTTCCTCGTAACTTTGATAATCAGAGAACCGCGCTCGACGTGGCGTTGTTCGCCCTCTACCACGAGGGTATCACTTTCGTTATACCCTGCAGGCGGGTCGGCCACCAAACAGTTGCCGCCCTTGTCGTAGTAGGCAACGTTCGTGCCATCGGAAGTGACGTGATCGCGATGTTCGGAAAAATCGCCGCCAGGGCACCCGGGAACAAGACACGACTCGGCGGCCGCCGTCGCTGCAACACCCTCGGCCGTATTGAGCACGTTCGCATCGTTGCCCTGCCACATAAGCCCCAGCGCATACCACCCAACCACCGCCGCAAGCGCCACCGCAAAGCACGCAATACCCACGATGCAAACAATCTCAACCCGAGAAAAACCCCTGCTGTCAGCCGCAATTTCCATGCAAGCAGAATACCACAAACCCCACCCCGATGACCTATACCGCAAAGCCCGCTTTCTTAAAGAGCTATTGAACAGCAGGCGGATTCTGGTATATATGCCAGAGGACAGTTAATGCGTCGCATTGGTTGGTGACATGGTTAAATCGGCGAAACAACTTGGGTTGAGGATTAAGACCTTGCGGGAAGAACGAGGCTGGACGCAGCAGGAGTGCGCCACGTACCTCGACTTTCATTATTCCACCATTGGCCACCTAGAATCCGGCAACCGCAACGTCACTCTCGCGACTTTAGAAAAGATTGCAGAAGGTTTTGATATCACGCTTGAAGACCTCTTCAAAGGCGTTTAGCTTTTAGATTTCATTCATCCTCGCGTTAGTTAATTAACTCTTTTACTTCTAGAACTAACTTTTTGAATTAATAAGGAACCGAAGTTTTCATCTACCAGGTTGACTGTAGGAGACTCCCGTTACAAAAGAGTGTAACGCGCTTCGCGCTGGCTAGTACGCCATGAGGTATCCAAGTTCCTTGCTTTACGACGCGGGCTGACTGACTTGAAGGCGAAGTCTTACAAGAGGGTTAACCTCCGTAGCGGCGTACTCCAGTGCGCCGTTCGCGCAAGCGCGAAAACGTAGGTTATGGTTGGGTTCTCCGCCTGCGGCGGAGAGGGCGCCCCTACGAAGATAACCTTTTTAGGTAGGTTTATCGTACATGAAAGAGCCCTCGTCATAGTGATAGGGAGACGCATCACATCCTGGCGTAATTAGCAGCGCGATAGCGCGTCACACTTTTAGGCAGCGGGACAGGGCTTTTGTTGCGGCCGCTTTATATGCGGGGTTGCCTTCACCGACAGCGACACGTTGGAATCATGTCGGATATTCTGACGCATACTCATAGCGCCAAAGCCATCAATCTACAAATTAACGGCATAAACTCCTACTTGGAGTTTCTTAATTTAAAAGGCGGCCGACAAATCCGACCGCCTTTTACTAATATTTACAGTTTTAAACGTTGCTTATTTCGTTTTATCTACAGCTTCAACCGCTACAGTAACCTCACCAGTGTCTGCACTAACCGTGAAAGTGTACTTGACGTTTTGCTGAGCAGTCCATGCAGGAAGATAACCTGGAACATTATCAACATCGGTGCTAGTTCCCTTGGTCTCATACTTTGTGCCCGTTTTTGAGAGACCGGCATCAGTGGTCAAGTAGTACACATCGCCACTTGCAATTTTAGTTTTATCGTTATCCATTTTTGTCAGAATAAATGATTGGGCTTGTGCATAGCCGGAACGAATATTTGCCTCATCGGTGCCAGCGTTAGCTTTTGCCAGCTGAGCTGAGAATACCGGAATGGCAATGGCAACCAAAACAGCAACAATAGCAACAACAATAAGCAGTTCAGCCAGGGTAAAGCCACTTTTTTCCTCTCGGATTCTTTGGATCATTTGTTTCATCATTTCCTCCTCTCAGAAGTTATAAAAACTTCTGATCTTGTGGGTTAGAAATATATAGCATCCCCCACCCGCCATTTCTCGTATTGCCATCATACCGGGTCTTAAGTACTGCAACAATGAAAAATACTACATTGAACCGTATATAGAAAACATTGCTATATACAAAGAAAGTACTATGTAGCCTGCAAACACTGCAATAAATATTAGAATCGCTGGTTCAAGCTTTGACAAGGCCTTTTGGGTTGCACGGTCGGTTTCGTCGTCATAAAACACCCCCATGGTGGATAATGTTTCTTCCAGTGAGCCCGTTTCCTCGCCCACAGCAGCCATTTCTATCAGGGGGCGTGGCATAAACGGCACGCTTTCCATGCACTCGCCCAGCTGTTTGCCCTCCTCCAGCTTCGCCGTCATCTTCGCCACGCCTTGGCTCATGACGTAGTTGTCCATCACCTTCGCCGTCACATCCACCGCGTGCGTCATCTGCAAACCCGACGCCAGCAACGTGGACATGGTGTTCGCGTACTGCGCGGCGTTCGAAAGCTGCGCCACGCGCCCCAGCGCTGGCAGTTTCAGCTTAAATGTTGACCAGGCTACACGGCCGCGTTCGGTCTTTGTCCACAGTTTCACACCCAGCGCCACGGCGGCCAGTACCAGCACAATCCACAGGATGTTCGCTGCCATAAAGTCGCTCGCATTGATAAGAATTTGCGTGGCCAGCGGCATTTCGGCGTCGTAGCTGGACAGGATGTTTTTGAACGTGGGAATAACCGCCACCATCATCACGGCCACCACCACAATGGCAATAAAAATAACGAAGACAGGGTACGTGAGCGCCTGGGCCACCTTGGCCTTTGTCTTGCTGGACTTGTCGTAGTACTTGTGCAGCGTGTCGAAGCTTTGGTCGAGCGTACCTGCCTGTTCACCTGCGCGAATGGTCTCGTAGAACAGGATGGGCAGCTTCGCCCCGCCTTTGCTTTCGAAGCTGTTCGCCAGGCTGTGACCAGCCGCCACGTCCTCGGCCACCTCGTCGAGGATGGCCTTCAGCCCCTTGTCGGAAGTCTGCTCGGCAACCAGTTCCACGCAGCGCGCCATGCCCATGCCCGATGCAATAATGATGGCGAACTGCGAGCACATGATGGCGATGACCTTCGACTTTATCTTGCCGGAGCCAATTTCTTGCTTCAGGAAGCTCGGGCGCTCTTTGACGGGCGTGATTTTGCTGACCACGCGGCACGTGACCTTCGCCTTCTCCAGCGCCTCGAACTCGTCGAACGCTTCAACCACGCCGGAGAGCTGCTGCCCCGACGCCGACGTTCCCTCGTACTTGAATACTGCCACGGCCTTGCCTTTCTCGCGCTAGAAGCGCCCGGTGCTTTTGGTAACGTAGTCGATGTCGTGCGCGGCTTCGATGGCCGTTTGCGCGTCAATTTCATTGCGCTTGTACAGGTTGATGAGCGCGTTGTCCATGGTGATGGACCCCACGGCCGCCGAGGTGGACAGCGCATTCACAATTTGCGGCGTCTTGCCCTCGCGAATGAGGTTGCGAATGGCCGGCGTCACAATCATGAGTTCGGCCGCCAGCACGCGCCCACCACCGCGGCGGTGCACCAGCTGCTGGCTGAGCACAGCGTGCAGACACGTGGACACCTGCATGCGAATTTGGCGCTGCAGGCCCTCGGGGAACACGTCCACCATGCGGTCGATGGAGTCGGCCGCGGAATTCGTGTGCAGCGTGGCCAGCACCAGGTGGCCGGTCTCGGCGGCGGTGAGCGCCGTCTCAATGGTGTTGAGGTCGCGCATCTCGCCAATGAGAATGACGTCGGGGTCTTCGCGCAGCACGGCGCGCAGCGCGTCGGCGTAGCTGGCGGTGTCGGTGCCAATTTCGCGCTGATTGATGACGCAGCGGTCGGGCGTGTGCACGTACTCGATGGGGTCTTCCAGCGTGATGATGTGGTCGTCGCGCGTGTGGTTGATCTGGTCGAGCAGCGCCGCCATGGTGGTGGACTTACCGGACCCGGTTTCGCCCGTGACCAGGATGATGCCGCGCTGCAGCTTGGGGAAGTCCAGCACCGCAGGCGGCACGCCCAGCCCATCCAGGGGCGGAATGACATCGGACAGCAGGCGCAGCGCCGCGCTGATGTTTCCCTTTTGGCGGAAGAGGTTGATACGCACACGCACGCCGGCGATGGTGTGCGCCAGGTCCAGCTCACCGCGCTCTTTGATGGCGTCGTAGCCGCGCCCGGCCAGCGCCTGCGCGTACACTTCACACTGGTCAGGCGTCAGCGGCTCGCAGCTGGGCATGCTTACCAGCACACCGTCGACACGCTGCTTCGGTGGCAGGCCGCTCACCAGGTGAATGTCGGACGCGCCCGCCGCGTGCGCCTGGTCAACCAGCTCTTCAATGCTTTTCGTCATGGGGCGCTCCTAATCCAGCGTGTTAATGGTGCGTGTGGCTTCTTCAACGGTGGTTACGCCGTCGTGCACCAGCTGAATGCAACTGGTGGACAGCGTGACGAAGCGCGACTTCGCCAAGATGGCGCGAATGGCATCGCGACCAGCGTTTTCGGCGATGGCGCGGCGCAGTTCGCGGTCGATAACCAGTATCTCGAACACGCCCGTGCGCCCGCGATAGCCAGTGTGGAAACACATGGGGCAACCCTTGCCGTGGAAGAACTTGATGCCCGAGTTCGCGGGCAGGCCGAGCGCTTCCAAGTCCTCGGGCGCGGGCTGGTATTCCTCGCGGCAATGCGGGCAAATGCGGCGCACCAGGCGCTGGCTGATGATGCCACGCAAGCCCGACGCAATCAGGTAGGGCTCCACGCCAATGTCGAGCAAGCGGTCGATGGTGGACAGCGCGTCGTAGGTGTGAATCGTGGAAAGCACCAAATGACCGGTGATGGCGGCACGCATGGCAATCTCGGCCGTTTCGCCGTCGCGGATTTCGCCCACCGCCACAATGTCCGGGTCCTGGCGCAGGATGGAGCGCAGGCCGCTGGAGAAGGTGAGGCCCGTTTTCTCGTTGATTTGCACCTGGTTGATGCCGTCGATGTTGTACTCAACCGGGTCCTCAAGCGTGATGAGTTTCACCTGTTCAGTGTTGAGTTCGCGAATCATAGTGTACATGGTGGACGACTTGCCGGAACCCGTGGGGCCCGCAATAAGCAGCACGCCGTTGTTGGAATGCACCAGCTTGTGGTAGCTATCCAGGTTGTCGCCGTAGAGGCCGATGCCCTTCGGGTCGAGCAGCTGTGAGCTTTTGTCCAACAAGCGCACCACCACCGACTCGCCATAGATGGTGGGAAGCGTGGACAGGCGCAGGTCGATGTCGCGGCTTTTGATGCGCACGTTCGCGCGACCATCTTGGGGAACGCGGCGCTCGGCGATGTTCATGCCGCCCATGATTTTCAGGCGCGAAATCACGCTGCTTTGCAAGTCGCGTGGCACCGTGAGCACGTTACGCATGAGGCCGTCGATGCGCATACGTACTTGCAGGTCGCCCTCGCGCGGTTCCAGGTGTACGTCGGAAGCGCGTTCGGTGGCGGCACGTTCGATGATGGAGTTCACCAGGCGAATAGTGGGCGCACTTTGGGCCTCGTCCTCCGCGTCGAGCGTGGTGCCGGCGAAGCGCACGTCGGTGGCATCGCCGGGAGCGGTGGATGCCGCGGCCTCGGTGCGCATGTCCTCAATGGCGCGCGCGGCGCCTTCGTTGCCGTAGAGCTGCATGATGGCGCGCTCGATGGCCAGCTTCGTGGACACCATGGGAACGATGCGCCGCCGCGTGGCCGCGCGCGCTTCCTCCTGCGCGATGAAGTTCATGGGATCGCTCATGGCCACGAACACCTCGTCGGGCGTCGCACGCACAGGCACCATGTTGTACTTTTTCGCCATGCTCTTGGGAATGGTTTGCGTGAGGTCGGTGGGCAGAATGACGTTCGTCAGATCGATAAAGTCGATGCCCAGCTGCATGCACAGCACATCGATAAGTTCTTTTTCGGTGATGTAGCCTGCATCGATGAGCTGCTCACCCAGACGCTTGCCGCTGTCCTTTTGCAAGGCGAGAGCAGTATTCAGCTGATCAGCGGTAATGTAGCCGCTGTCGAGAAGCATATCTCCCAGTCGCTTGTACGCCATGCGTCGTGCTTCCTTTCGCTATCGGGCCGCGCGGGTCCGAGGTTCGTCATGCGTTCTGCCGCTGTGCCGCTGCCTGCGCTGCGGCCGCGTCGAGTGCGCTACCAGTTGTTCACGGCGCGCACCGTGATGGTTCCCGATTCCGCGTCCTGACCCGCGCCGCTCACCTTCACGGAGAACGTCCACAGGCCGCCGCGCCCATTTGGGCTCGGTGTCCACGTGAGCTCTGTCAGCTGGACGGACGCGCCCGTGCCTGCCGTGTCGATGTTCAGCAGCGGCAAGGCGGCAAGCGTGTCCACGTCGGCAGGAAGGTTCGCCTGCTTGCCGTCGGCATCCAGAGCATTCACGCCGTTCAGCGTGATGGACGTCACGCCGTCACTGTCCGTGGTGTTGGCCAGGTAAAGCCGGTAGCCACGCACCGAGCTGTCGAACGTGTAGGCCGTGGTGCCGTTGCCATCAATGCCTGTGCCTGCGGCCACGGAAACAGCCTCAACATCGTAGGCGAACCGCAACTCGTCTTCAACCGCCGTGACGGCGTTGGTGAGCAGCGCGTTCGCGTCGGTAGCCTGCTTGATGGTGCTGTACGAGCCTATCGCGGAGCCAATGCCCATGGCCACCGCCAGCGTGAGAAGGCCCACTAACAGCACAGTAACCAGCACTTCCCCCAGGGTGAAGCCGCTGGTTGTACGCAGGAGGCGCACTGCACGCGATGGGCGGAACGGGCGTGGCGAACGCTTCGCGCAGGCGGGGACTATGCTGGAAAAGGCCCGCATGCTAGCTGCCATCCTTGAGCGTGTAGCGCGAAAACGCGTAGCCGTTGGCGTCGCTGTCGGTGGACTGGTTGATGGCCACCGTGGCTTCCCACTTGAGCGCGTCGCCCCACGAGGGACGCTCGCCCACATCGGTAGAACTGGTCACGGTAATGGCACCCGCTGCCGCTGGGCCGGTGCCCGCATCGACGCTGCTCGTTTGCTCGTAGGCACCCTGCAAGGCGGCGGTACTCATCAGCGACGACTGCACGGCGGCGTTAATGAGCGCTGCCAACACCACCGTAGCTAGGCCCACAATAAGAACGCCCACCAGCACCTCGGTGATGGTTTCGCCCGCTTGCGAACGAAGTATGCGATCGCGCAGCTTCATACTAGCTACTCTCCGTCTGACGAGGGCTTTTCGTAATCACCGCATCTTTCCACGTGATGCTTTGCAGCGTGGTGCCCGCCTCGTCGTACAAACACGACGCAGGAATGGTGAGCACCACCTGGTAGTTGCCCACCGCGCCGTCGTAGACGGTCGGCGAGAAGGTAATGCGCAGGTCGAACGGCGTACTGGCATTCTTGCCACCCATGGTCAGGCGCGCCGTGACGTCTTTCAGCGTGTCGTTGTCGGCAGGCGCGCTCACTTTCAGCGTGGCGGTTGCCGCGCTGGGGGCCAGTGGGTTGGAAGTGGTGTTTTGCGACTTCACCGCACCGGCAATGAAGTTCTGCACGCTGGTATTCGCATCGGCGAAGGCGCAGGTATAGTCCTCGCCGCTAACGGTACAGGTGCCGCCAACCAGTTCGTCGCGGAACAATTCGGCCGCCGACGTGGTGGAATAATATGCCTGCTGGCTTTTCTCGTAGTCGACCAGCTGACCCGTGCTCACGGTGGCCGCCGTCAACACGACGGCACCCACCAGCGCGCACACCAGGAAAAACAGCAACGCAATGAGAATGGAAGCGCCCCGCGTATCCTGAGCGACATCCACCACACGGCGCGCCGCTGGCCCATATGTCGAACCCCCCACCAACGCTACCCTACCGTCACCGTCTTGGTTTCAACCGTGGTGCCATAGAAGAACGTATATTCATACGTCCCCGGCCCAGGCACGGTATCAGTGAGCGTGAAATCCATCGTCCCTGTCGCTTTGCCCTGCGCAGGTGTAACACCTGCCGTCACATTAACAGCACTTGCGGCATTCCCCTTGAGTGAACGCCATACGGTGAGCCCATTGTAGGGAGCTAAATCTTCAGCTTCGTTTTGCACCTTCTTCGAAGCAAACAACTGAGCGGTCACAGTCTTATCGGCCGCAGTAATGCTATCCACTTTCAAGTTGTACACAGGGCTAGGCAACTTAGGATTCATATCTGTCCATTGGCCTATCCATGAACTTTCTCCTATGTTAACTTTTCCAACATTGCCATACGGATACAGGCCATTGCTCGATGAATACACGTTTGCACGTAGGGTCGCTCCCCAAACGGATGAAAAGCGCCCATATGTTAAATAACGAGATACCTGCAGAGCAATGTGATAGTCTCCAGCTTCTTTTATGTTTGCGACAATACCAGCACGCTCTTCGTCATTAGACATATTCATGCGTACGTAACGCGAATCAATAGGCCGACCTGATGCATCAGTAACAATAATGCTCGTTCCCAAAGGTAAGTTTTTCGCGCGTTCAAGCCACAGAATTACTGAGAACTCGTTTTCTTCGAATCGTGTATTCTTTACTGCATCATTTAGTTTGAGTGAAAAATCAAAGTGGTAAACATCATAGAGATAATCGAGTGACGTCACCCGAGGCCCTGCGGTGAGACTTGCTTTTGAAAAGCCTGTTGTTGAGCTTTCGTATTCGATTTGCTGCTCAACACCTGGAGCGTAATGTTCGTTGAAGACTGAACCATCTTGGTTGTATTCCGTGTAGCGCAGGATGTCGTTGGCACCGTTGTTATAGGTGTGTTTTAACATCAAAAACTTTTGCGTATGCTCGGGTTTATTCTCAGCGTTTTCGTAATCTACAATAAACACCAGCTTTTCCCTGATGACGGTGTTGCCGCTCTTGGTGTCGCTAAACTTACCGGAGCCGTTAACTTTATCGAACGAATCGAGGTTGATCTCAGTTTCACCTTCGCACTCGTGATAATAGTATTGTGGGTTGTTCGCGTTGGTGAGGTCTATCATCGTAATCTTTAGCCCTGGGCTAAACCTGCTGTACCAGTCGGGGCCTTGGCTTGTTTGGCCAGCCGAATGCTCGGCGATGTTTCCATCCCAATAAGGAATAATCGACCAGGACTTGCCTGAGTAGGCGGACGGGCTATAGGTGCTGATGAATTCGGCGGTGTAGGCGCTTTTGCTGGTGATGGTGTCGGTGGTGGTGTAGGGCACGTCGCCGTAAATCTTGCCGTAGTGCTTGAGCGCATAGCCGTCAGATGTGGGGCTTTCGATGATGATGTGAACCCTGAACAGGTAGGTGTTCATGTCCTCGTCTTCGTTCATATCCCGCAGCTGGAACGTGACCAAGCCGTCGTTCACGGCGGTCATGTTTTGCCCCAGGGTAAGGGAGAACGTCACGGGAATAAGTTTCTCGTTTTCGTCATACCGGAATCGGTCATCCGGCGCACGGCCTGGATTCTGGAAGTAGTAGTACCCACCCAGCGACTCACCAGCGTTGGTGTTCACATCCATGCGCAACTGCGCTTGTTTTTCGCCCGGCGTTACTCCCTCGCCCACCAGCTCGGGCGTATTTTCAATCGCAATGTCTTTACGCGAGTCGAATTGCAGGTAGCAATCCTTCCCGTTTTCGTCGTCTTCCCGTTCGTTTACGGGAAGCCAGGCTTGCGCCGTCACGGTGGTGTTTCCGGTGGTGTAGCCCTTGATGGTGAGGTCGTACTGGTAGGTGTGACCCTCCACGTACCAAATGCGGTTGCCGTTCAGTTGCTGGGTTCGCAGGTCGAGGTAGTCGTCTTCTTCCTCGCCGTCCTCGTATTCCTTGGTGACGCAGGCGAAGTGGCCCGTGCTGTCCGGATTGAACGCTTGGGTATCGGTGCCCGTAGCCGCGAACACAAACGCGCCGCCCTCGTTTTCGCCAGGCGTGAGCAATGACAACGTGAACAGGCCGATCACATGGCCGTACTTGCCGGTTTCGGGCTGCTCGTCGTCGGCGTAGGCAACATCAAGCTGCTTGCCGTTGTTGATGATGACCGTGTTGAGCGCCTGGAATGCCGTACCCGTCGCCAGGCTCGTCCATAACGTGCCCTGCTCGTAGGCCTGGCGATACTGGTCAAGTTCTTTGACCTTGTGGCCGCTGGCGTCCTTTTTCTCCATCCAATCATCTTTGCGGAAATCGCGCTCGGTTTCCACGTCGCTCCACAGCGAGCCCAACCCGTTCACCACCGTGTCAAGCTGCAGCGTGGAGCCGTTGTACAGCTTCAGCAGTTGCACGCGGTTGACGGCGTACTTCGTGCTATCGAGCGAGTTCACGCGGTCGAGGGCACCCAGGGTGTACACCTTCGAGTTGCTCATGATGGCGCGGTCGGCGCGTTGCAGCGAATAGAACATCTTTAGCGGATCGGCGTCCGGCGCATCATTCTTGAAGTCGATCAGCGTAATGTGGCGCGTGCCGAAGGCCTTGCTCACATTGCCGTCGCCGTATACGCCGCCGCTTTCGCCACCGAAACTGACGCCGGAGCCTTTGACGAACACCTCGGTGTTGCCGTACACCGTGTAGTCATTCGCCTGCCCCGAGCCCGATTGCTTGCTGCGGTTGCCGCCGCCGAAGACCGAGCCGCCGAGGTCAACCGTACGCGATGCAGCGGCCCCTTCGCCAAGGTCGCAAAGGTCATCAACGATGCGTGCAGCTTCGGTGTCGTTGCTGACAACTTTGCCTGCGTCCTGCGCGTCGGTTTCAGGCAGCACCGCAATACCCTCATCGGTACTGTTCACAATAACAAGTGTTGCTTGCGTCGCCGTGCCATCCACCGCCGGCGCGTAGGTTCTGCTTTCGTTGCCGCCGCCAAACACGTCGTCTTTGATGGAGCCGCCGTACACCTTCACAGTGGAGGTGCCGAACACCGCGCCCTTGATAAGCGCCTGGTCAGTATCCCCCTGACCGAAACCTTCGCCGCCGCCAAACACGCTTCCAGCCACCGCTCCGCCACTCACGACCACGGTCGTGGATCCGGCCGACGTTACCTCGTAGGGCAATCTGCCGTTGCCGCCGACGGTGCCTTCGCCCACCGTACCCCGTGCGCCGCCGCCGTACACACTGCCGCCTACTTGACCACCCGAAACGGATACATACGTGTTGCCCGTGACGCGCGCCATGTGCGGCGCGTCTTTGCTTTCGATACCATTCCCGCCGCCATACACGCTGCCGTTTACGATGCCCCCGGTCACGGACACCTCGGTATCACCGATGACCTGAGCTAACGCGCGCTTGTCAACGTTGGTGAGATACGCATCGGTGCCCGCACCGCCGCCATACACGCTACCGGTAACAGTGCCGTCGGCAACGGAAACGCTCGCCGAGCCGTACAGCATGCCGGCGGTTGCGCACGCCGTAGTGGCATTGCCAGTGGTGGTCTTGCCGTCGCCGCCACCGTACACCGAACCGTTGATGGTTCCGCCGTTCACCGCCACGGCGACGGACGCGGGGTCCTCGGCCGTGCCCGTGGTTCCGCCCGCGCCGCTCGCGAACACGGCGCCGGTCGCGTCGCTCGTTCCCACCGTGCCCCCATTTATAGTGATGAGGATGTCGGGCTGCGAAGCGTCGAGGCCTTCCTTCTTCCGGATGGCATCGGAGTGGCGATAGTGGGAATCAATGCCCAGGTCTTTGGAGGCGGAACTGCTGTTACTCCAACGACCGAGGCACCCGCCGTACAGTTGCTCAACCGTGCCACCGTTCACCGTAGCGCGCACCAAACCCACGAAGTCGTTATTGGAGTAGCGTTCGTCACCCGTCGAGCGGTTATAGCCAATGCTGGAACCGAGGAACAGCTTCACGTACCCGCTGTTCAACTCAACATCGGATACCGCAAACACAGAACCGTCTGTCTGCCCACCGCAGAGCATGCCCACGTCGCAGTTATATCCGCCGCGCGACGGCTGCTGAATGTCCACAACAATCTTCGACTTGAAGTAATCAGTTTCACTGCCCAGCGTGTTATGGCTTCCGTCGTTCATTTTCGTATTGCGGTTGCCCGCCAAAATACGCGCGTAGCAGCCACTCTTCACCGTGATGGTGCACTCATCGCCCTGCTTCTGCCCGGTGGCGCTGTCCTGTTTGTCGTAGTAGCCGCCCACAAGGTGGAAGTTGGGAACATTCGTGCCCGCCAACAGGCCGAAGTTGTCAGTGCTGGCCTGGCTGTACCCATACATCTTGATGTTCTCGTCCATCGTGAGGTTGTGGCCCTGGCAATAGATGTAGCCAACGTTTCCGCCGCCACCGTAGAGAACGATGTCACGTATCGCGGTGTCCGCGTATAGGAACTTGCCGCGCGCTTCGTCATTATGCCACGTCAACCGCCCGTAGTCGTTAAATCGAGCGTCGTCGCCGGAAAGGCTATTCGTGCCTTTACTGGCTTCCGGATACCCCGCGTCGTAGCCGGTAATGGTGGCTGGTTTATAGAACGCGTTCGGCTTACCGTTCTGCTGTTCAAGTCCGAACGACGAATCGTTGTACTCGCCCACGATGACGATAACGTTCGACTCAACCGTGCCGTGTTCATCCAGCAGTTCGTATGCTCTCGGGATAGTTCGGACGGCCGTATCAGGGGACGTGCCTTTTGCGTTGTCGTCGCCGGCGTTAGCATCGACGAACACCGTGCGTCCGCCGGCCGCGCCTGTGGCTTGGAAGGTGAGTGCGTTATTAGCCACCAGCGTCGCTTTAACAGTGAACTTCGCGCCAACCGGAGCGCTCGAAACGTCGAGCGAGGACTCCGTTGAAATGACGCCGCCCGAAGCAATGCTTCCTTCGAACCATTCGTAGGTGAAATCGTCTGTGTTCAGCCCCCACGCGTCACCATTCACAATGACCGCGGAAAGGGAAACAACGCGACCGGCATTGTTATTTACTCGCTGAACCGCTACGAAAACATCACTTGGAGCAGGGATAACGCAGCTTGCCTGCTGCCGGTTGCTCCCAAAGGCGACCGAGGCCTCTTGCGCGTCAGGAGCAAGCGTGACGAAGTGGCGGCCTTCGGCAGTTACGTTCACGTTCGTGCTCCATGCAGGGTTCTCAAGCGATGCGCCTGTTTCTCCCTCGTACACACCGAAATAGCCTTCGGACAAGTAATAACGTCCATGAAGAGGCTCGTCGAGGGTGATTCCCACCGAAACATGATTGAGGACAAGAATCGGCACACCATTCTTGGAAGCCTGGCGCCAGGTTACTCCACCGGGATCGAGCGTCGCCTTACAGTCGGCAATGTTAGCGGCACTGTAGGAGCCGCTCAGCTTGTCGTCACCCCAGCGATACGCGCCGGCTTCGTCGTACACGAAGCCTTGCGACACGTCATCACTCTGCGTGAGGTTGTACACCGAATTCGGCATCGTGCCGTCATTCATGGAAAGTTTCGCCTGATAGAAGCACATGTTGAACGTGACAGCTGTCGAGATGTTAGTCCCCGTAGCAGCATTAGTACCAGCTCCACGACGAACACCGGCAATCACCGGGGCATTGTAGCCGTCAGCCTTGATAGAGCCGGCGAACGCACACGAGTTCACCTGAACGGGCAACCAACCACCTTCGTTGCTGTTCACACGCGAGCGACCCACAATGCCACCCGCATATGACTGGCTGCTGTAGGTTCCCGTGGTTTGAATCGTACAATCCACGCTACAGTTTGTGATTGAGGCATTCGCGCCGCTGCCTGTCGTGTAGGCATCGCCCACCAGGCCGCCGGCAGCATAGAGCCGCGTGTTGGTTGTGGTGCCTGCAGGCGTCAACTCTTCAATCATGCCATTCATAACGCTGCACTGATCAATGTTGGTAGAACCAAATGCCGCACCCACCAAGCACCCCAGCGCTACATCTACAGAAGGAGCCTCCGACAGAGTTCCGGACAACGTAACGGTTTGCAGATTCAAATTCTTAATAGTGGCGCCCTGCGTAGCTCCGAACAGCCCTGCTGTATACATGCCGTTCTTTGAGGTAAGAGTCGAAAGGTCAAGCTTCACATTCTTGATGGTGAACCCTCCACCGTCGAAGGTTCCGCGGAAGCCGTGGTTGCTTGCATCCCTAAAGCTGTCAGCATAACCGATGCGCGTGTTGGCGCTGCTAAACCTGCTTCCCGCCAGATCGATGTTGCCGGTAAGCGCATAGTGGGCCGTCGCGTACTGAGCACTGCCTGCGTTCACCTGGTCGGCGAGGTTCTTTAGTTGGTCGGCGTTGGCAATTTGGTAGGGATCAGTCTCGGTGCCGGTGCCTCCGGCGAAGAGGCCGTCCTCGGCCGAGGCGGAAATGGGAGTTGCCAGCAAGAACACCGAAAGGAGCACGGCCACCACGAGACTGAGCGCAGCCGCAAAGAGGGCACACGCGCCCAGTGGCGCCTGAGCCCGTATGCTGAGCACCTGGTCGTGCGTGGTATGTCCGAACGCTGTTTTCATCTGCCTCATCTCAGGACACCGCTATACCTTGGGAATTTCCGCTGAACACTGTTGTATCCTTCGCGTAGTTCGCGGACGGATTGTTCTTCAGGAACTTTATGGAGTAGCTGCTTTGTGCGGGAAGTGTTTGATTAAGTTCGAGGATCGTACCTGTCTGCACACCGCCAACGAGCGGACTCGACGGGTCAATGGACAAACCGCCCTCCCACGACACTATCGGTTGAACCGCCGTACCCGTCGCTACGATGAGTTCAGCGTAGAGCGACCCTGGTCTATCAATCACGTAATAGTAATTGGTTTCATCACTCTTATGCACGTTGATGGTTATGACCAGCTTCTTCGTCGGTGACGGCTCCGCCATTGAGCCCTTAACCTTGTGACCCCTCACCGTGAGCATGTACGTTGCCCCGTCGGTCATCCCACGTATCGCGGCCTCTTCCAGCGTAAGCACAAGTCTTTGGGTGTTCTGGAGGCCATTGAAGAAGTAATAGCCGTTTTCGGGATGCACGTTTCCATTATCGTTCCCACTCGCGTTATGGCCACCACGTACTTCAAACGTGAAATCGCCGGTAGCGTGGCCGTCCTTCTCAATAGTAACGGTGTAGCACAGGCTGTTATCAGAGTAGGTATCTTCGTCATAGAAGTTCCTCAGGGCTATTTCAATCGCGTTGCCTTTTTCTTTCCCTTTTTGCTGATCGGACAGCACGCCGGTGTTCGTAATATAGACGTCGATAGTGGCCTCAGTTTGCCAGTCAGACATGATGTTGGAGGTGAAAATAAGGTCATCAGCCACCGCTGCACCCCACATTCCCTGAGCGTAGCCATAGACGGAGCGACACAGCACCACGTTGCTGCTGCATTTCGACGTGAGATCCACCACTTCGCCCTCAGTGAACCCAAGCGGAGCCTGGCCCGCCGTGCCTTCAACCGCCGACGTGAGCGCAGCTATACTTATGCGGTAGGTATCAGCGGTGATCGACGTGCCGTTCACCTGGTCGGTCGTCAGTTCGCAGACATCTTTCACGTCTGGAGCGACCAGGGTCAGTCCGGTATTGGTTTTACGGTAGAGGTCTACACGCGAAAGCGTCCCCATCGCGGAAAGGCGCAGCACCAATGTTTCATTCGCGCCTTTAATGGTAAGCATTTGGTAGGTGTTCCACGAACGATGCGCGGGTTTGAGGTTGGGGTCGGTCACCAAAATGTGCCCGTTCGCCACGGCCACCGTCGGCGGCTCCAGCACCTCGTACTTCAGCGCGTCAGCAGCCGCACCGCCGTAGTAACCAACCAGTGTATTGGTTGCCTTTCTGCGCTGGTCACGGTCACGAATCTCCGCCCCATCTACACCCCTGAGGTAATACGCGTCCAACACACTTTGGGGTTCTTCGGTATAGAACACGCCGTACACGGCGCCTGTTTCGTAGCAATACTCAATGATATACGCATGATTCCACACGTCGGCGTCGATGGCGCCTTGCGGCAAAATACCGTGCGCCTGGGCGAACGCAGCCGTTATATAATAATAGGTATAGCCATCGCTTGTGGTTTTGCCGTCGTCATCGGTGCGCAGCGCTGTTGGCGTAATTGCCCTGTTTCCCTGAGCGTCCGGCGTCCCCGTAAACTCCTTGTTATGGACGTCCCACTCGCCCGACGCCTGCAAATCGGCGATGCTGTTCTGAGCAGCCAGGTAGAGGGATTTCGCCGCGTTATCGTACTTGGTCAGCGTGAAATTACGAATGTAGCCGAACAAGGACACTCCGATGACAGCCGCAAGCACCGCGAGGATAGCCACCACTGTGAGCAGTTCAGCGACGGTGAATCCCTCACTATGTTTTACGCGCGCCATCTGCTGCTTCGTCCCTCGCCTCGCTTCTGTGCTGTGCCGCGGAGTACCTTTTATCATACCATCTTATGCGAGAGCATAGGCATTCAATAGAGATTGAAGGCAGCTTCCAAGGACAGTATAACACCGGGGGGCTGCTCAATAACGGGCGGGGGCAGAAGCGGAATGCGCTGACGCGCTGGGGACGCCCACGTGCACTAGCCAGCGAACCGGCGAATAGCCTTGAGCACGCGATCGTACGCCTGGTCAAGATCGTTGAGCCCTGCGGCCGAAGTTGCCAGGTCACCCGCGCGTGCCGAGTCGGCCACCCGCGAAGCGCACGCATACAACTCCGAGCAGCACAGCGTTCCCGCCACACCCTTGAGCGCATGCGCCGCCCGATAGACCGACCCCGCGTCTTCCGTGAAAATCGCCAGGTGAAGTGCCGCACACGAATTATCTTCGGCAAACCGCATCATCAGGTGCTCAAAGAACGCCTCGTCGCCGTCGAACCGATCGAGCGCTTCTATGTAGTTGATTCCGTACGCGCTCAATTCGTTCGCGTGTTCTGCAAACATCGCCTATACCTTTCGATTTTTCGAGGAATGCGGCCGCCGTCTTGCAGGGCGCGCAGCGCGTCTCAGCATCAGGGGCATCTCAACTCTCACTCGCTGAGCGAGCGGGTCGTATTTTAGCGCGCCGCTACGGGGCACACAGCCCGGTTCAGGCGGCAACAAGTCGAAAGGCACAGGTGAAAGGGGTGCGGAAGGAGGGCGGCCGTGCGCTAGCCGAACAGCAGCTCGCGTTCCTCGCCAGTGAGTGCGGCGCGGGCCTGGTCACGCAGGTTGTTCACGCCGATGAAGAACTGACGCATCATGACCACCATGAGGTAGCGGCCCTTCGGCGTGAGCGTGAGTTCGTCGCGCGTGTCGCGGTCGAACGCGCCGGCGGCCTTCATGAACGCCATCTCCACGGGAAGCCCCGCTTCCACCGTGCAGCCGAAGTCGTGTTCCCACTGGCGCTTGTCTAGGCGCAGGCCAAACAGCTGCATCATGAAGCGATAGCGCATGCGGTCGCGCTTACTGAACGTGGTCTTACCCATGAGCGACATGCGCCCTTCCGCAATAGCAGCGTTGTAATCGTTCACAGAGAACGTGTTCACGAACAGATTGTCGCCCAAATACGTGATGCCGCCCGAACCGATGGCGGGATACTCTTCGTAGTCCACCACGTATTCGTCAATCATGGCATCTTCGCCCGCCGCACCGGTGCCGCGCTTGTTGAAGGTCCACGCGCTGCCGAAGTCGAAGAGCGGGGTATCGCCCCCGGTCAGAAGCTCGCTGATCATTTCGTAGTACGTTTGCTCGCGGTCGTAGTCCACGCGACCCACGGTGCGCGCGAGTTGGCGCGCCACGCTCGGGCTGGCCATAAGCGGGTAAAACGTCGTCTGGCTCGTACCGCTTTCAATCACGCGCTCAATATCGTTGATAAGAATGTCCTCGGTCTGCGCCGGGAAGTTGAAAATCATATCCACGTTGAGCGAGGTAAAATACGGGCTGGCCTCGCCAATACGCTCAAGAATTTCCTCGCCGCTGCCGTACTTGTCGTAGCGATCCATCTGCTTCAACAGGCCGTTATCAAAACTCTGCACGCCCACGCTCAGGCGTTGCACGCGCCCTTGCAGCTTATCCAGATACGACGGAATGAGGTGGTTCGGGTTCGTCTCGCTGGACACTTCTTTGATGGAGAACGTTTCTTTCGCCAGGTCAATGGTGTCGCACAGCTCGTCCAGCATGATGGTGGGCGTGCCGCCGCCCACGTACAAACTCTCGAAATCGTAGCCGAGATCCTTCAACATCATCATTTCCTTGCGCATGCTGGCGAAGTACGGCCGCGCACGTTCCTCCGCAAACGGGAAGCGGTTGAACGAGCAGTAGGGGCACAGCCGCTCGCAAAACGGCACGTGCATGTAAAGCATGTACTTCTGCCCCGGCTTCGGCCCCGGCACCCGCGCATCATCGGTCGGCTGAAGCTTCAAATAACTTTTCGTGCACTGGCGAACAACCGCCGTAAGCATGCGTTCGGATAGCAACGTTACCCCTATTCCCAGGCGCTTCGGCCGGCGGCGGCTTTTTTGCCGATGTCGGTGCGGTACTGCTTGCCTTCGAAGTTGATGAGGTCGCAGGCCTCGTAGGCCTTTTCGCGCGCCTCGTCGAATGTGTCGCCGAGCGCCACCACGTTCAGCACGCGACCGCCGGCGGTCACCAGCTCGTCATCGGCGTTGCGCGCCGTGCCCGCATGGAACACGGTGACGCCGTCCAGTTCCTCGGCCTCTTCCACACCAAGGATGACCTTGCCTTTTTCGTACGCGCCGGGGTAGCCTTCGCTCGCCAGCACCACGCACACGGCCCACTGCTCGCTCCAACGCAGGTCGATGTCGTCGGGACGGCCCTCGGCCGCCGCCAGCAGAATGTCCACCAAGTCGGCCTCAAGGCGCGGCAGCACTACCTGCGTCTCCGGGTCGCCGAAGCGCGCGTTGAACTCCAGCACCTTCGGGCCCTCGGGCGTCAACATGAAGCCGCCGTACAGCACGCCGCGGTAATCGTTGTCGAACTCGCGCGCCGTAGCTTCGGCCGCCTTCTCCATGACTTCGTGCATAACGGCCAGTTCATCAGGCATAACAATAGGCACCGGCGAGTACACACCCATGCCGCCCGTGTTCGGCCCGCGGTCGCCGTCGAAGGCGCGCTTGTGGTCCTGCGCGGTGGCCATGCAGTGCGCCTTGCCGCCGCTCACGAACGCCAGGATGGAGCACTCGGGGCCGGTCAGACACTCTTCCACCACCACGGTGGAGCCCGCCTCGCCGAATGCGCCCTCGAAGCATTCGCGCACGGCCTCTTCGGCATCTTCCACCGTCTCGGCCACTACCACGCCTTTGCCGGCGGCCAGGCCATCGGCCTTCACCACCACGGGAGCGCCCAGCTCACGCACGTAGGCGAGCGCCGGCTCCTGCTCAGTGAAGCTGCCGTAGCGCGCCGTGGGAATGTCGTTCGCGTCCATGAAGCGCTTGCTGAACGTCTTACTGCCCTCCAGCTGAGCGCCCTGCGCATCGGGGCCAAACACCGCGATACCCGCCTCGCGCAGCACGTCGGCCACACCGGCCACCAGCGGGGCCTCCGGCCCAATAACCACCAGGTCGATAGCGTGTTCTTCCGCGAAGGCCAGCACCGCGCGGCCATCTTCGGCATCCAACCCGGGCACGTTGCGGGCGATGCTCGCCGTTCCGCCATTGCCCGGCGCCACGTACAGCGCATCGGTGCGCGGAGATTTCGCCAGCGCCCACGCGATTGCATGCTCGCGACCGCCGCCGCCCAAAACCAAGATGTTCATACCAGGTCCTTTCAAACCCATCCTACCAGCCGCGAAGAATTGTTTGGTCGCGGTCGGGGCCTACGGCGATAATGCTGATGCGCACGCCGGTGATCTTCTCCAAATACTCCACGTAGCGCTGCGCGTTCTCCGGCAGTTCCTCGAACGAGCGGCACCCCGTGATGTCCACGTCCTTCCACCCCGGCAATTCCTCGTACACGGGCTTCGCGTGGAACAGCACGCTTTGCTGCATGGGGAAGTAATCGTACACCTTACCTTCGCACTCATACGCCGTGCACACTTTAATAGTGTCGAAGGCGGAGAGCACGTCCAGCTTGGTCAGCGCCACATCGGTGAGGCCGTTCACCTCGGCGGCGTAGCGCGCGATGACCGCGTCGAACCAGCCGCAACGGCGCTTGCGTCCGGTGGTCACGCCGAACTCGTGGCCCACCTTGCACAACAGCTCGCCGGTTTCGGCTTCTTCACCAACGCCACCGTCCTCCGCAAAGCGCTGCTCCGTGGGGAAGGGGCCGCCGCCGACGCGCGTGATGTAAGCTTTCTGGATGCCCAGCACGCGATCGATGGCCTTCGGGCCCACGCCCGTGCCCGTGGCCGCGCCGCCCGCGCAGCACGACGACGACGTGACGTAGGGGTACGTGCCGTGGTCGATGTCGAGCAGCGTGCCTTGCGCGCCCTCGAACAGGATTGACTTGCCTTCGCGCACGGCCTCGTTCAGCAGCTGCGCCGTTTCGGCCATGTAGGGCTTCAGGATGCGCGCGTAGGGCAGATATTCCTCGCAGATTTCTTCCACCGTGTAGGTGTGCAGGCCGTAAATCTTTTCCAGGATGGGGTTTTTCTGCGCGAGCACCGCGTCCAGCTTCAGACGGAAGATTTTTTCGTCGAGCAAGTCCTGCACGCGAATGCCCTTGCGAGCCACTTTGTCCTGGTAGCACGGGCCAATGCCGCGCTTCGTGGTGCCAATTTTGTTTTCGCCGAGGCGCTTTTCGTCCGCGCCGTCGAAGTCCTTGTGGTACGGCATGATGATATGCGCGTCGCACGAGATTTTCAGGTTCTTGCACGAGATGCCTTCGGCCTCAAGCATGACCATCTCTTTGATGAGCACGCCCGGGTCAATGACCACGCCGTTGCCGATGACGGGCACGGCGTTTTCGTACATGACGCCGGAGGGCATGAGATGGAGCGCCAGCTTTTTGTCGCCGTGAATAACCGTGTGACCGGCGTTGTTGCCGCCTTGATAGCGCACGACATAATCATAGTCGCTCGCAATGAGGTCGGTGATTTTCCCTTTGCCTTCGTCCCCCCACTGGGCGCCGACAAGTACCGTGCTGGGCATATGGTTCGCATCCTTTCACGCCCGCCGCTTTAGGCGCCGGGCCTCGCGCGGAGCCTCCTTCGGAAGCCTCCCGCTTGCGCGCCGCGCGACGTCAGAACCCCCACGCCGCGAACGCCACCTCAACCTATCCGCAAGTTCATGATTATATCAATCTAGGAGGCAGTTTTTCTTTTGGCGCAATTCTTTTTGAGGCTTCCACATGAGAGCGATACAGGGGAAAGTCTTCTCCTGCTTATTCCGGCCCAAAACGGTAGCCGGCATGCCAGACGGTTTGAATGAAATGTGGGTTCGACGGATCTTCTTCAATCTTGCTGCGCAAGCGATGAACGAGAACGGTAATACTGGTAATTTCGCCTGCGTACTTGGGACCCCACATTTCTTCGGTTAGTTCTTTATGCGAAAACACCTGTCCCGGACTGCTCGCCATAATAACCAACAACTGATATTCCTTCGGGGAAAGCACCACCGATTCGCCGCGTACCGTTACACGGCGGTTCACGGTATCTATCTCAAGTCCGTCAACCTTCAGTACTTCGCTGCCCATACCCTTCCCAACACTCATTTGCGAGCGGCGCAAAAGCGCTTCCATACGCAGCAGGAGTTCTTGCGCAACAAAGGGTTTTACCAGGTAATCATCTGCCCCCATTTTGAAACCCACGCTCTTATCCAGAATATCACCCTTTGCCGTAAGCATAATAATAGGAGTGGTAAACCCTTTGCTCCGCACCCGACCACATACCTCGTGGCCATCAACCTTTGGCATCATGACGTCAAGTAAAATGATGTCCGGATGTTCCTTCTCCAAAAGGGCAAGCGCCTCTTCGCCGTCTTTGGCGCAAACGTATTCGTAACCATTACCAGTTAAAATATGCTCCACTAACGTGCGCATGCCTTCATCGTCATCAGCAAAAAGAGCTTTCATTGCTTCCCCTTCGTACATCTCCTCCAAGTTCGATTACTGGTTTCTTGCACTTTCGCTTCGCGCGTCTTATTCTTCTTCGTCCAACCAGTCAATCGGCTCCACCGGAATGGTTATTGTGAAACTACTTCCGCGTCCCACGCAGGAGTCCACCTCAATGGTGCCTTCTAGCACCTCAACCAAATCTTTGACCAGTGCCAGACCCAAGCCGCTGCTTCCGTAAGAGCGATCGAAGGAGGCGGAAGGGTGAGAACCTTTTGCGAATCGCTCGAAAAGGCCTGGGACTTCATTCGGATCGATACCGCATCCATCATCACACACCTTGAGCGTAAGCAGCGCGGATGTTTCGTCAAAGCTGGCACGTAAGTCCACATGTCCGCCGGCATCGATAAACTTGATGGCATTCGACACGAGATTCTCTAAAATGCGCCTGAGCTTGTCACCATCGGTCAAAACCACCGGAACATTTTCATCAACTGCAAGAGAAAGCTTTGCGGCTTTCTTCTCAGCCAAAAACGTTGCATCGTCACGCACAATGCCCAGTAAGTCAGCCACGTCAACAGGACCCTTTGACACGTCAGTACGCCCCGCTTCAATACGCGTTAAATCCAGCATGTTGTTCACCATTGATAGTAAAATGCGGCTGCTGAATTTCATTTCGTTCATGATTTTCTTTTCATTGCTGTCGCGCGGCGTATTCGTTTGCTCCCAAAGATCGACAAATGCCAAGATAGAGGTAAGCGGCGTGCGCAATTCGTGGCTCACGGTGGCGAGGAAGTCCTCTTTCAGTTCATTATCCTTTTGAAGGATGCTGTTCATATGCTCAAGTTCGATCCGCTGTCGTTCCAGCGCTTTATTCGATTCAATCAGTTGCGCCGTACGCACATCCACTTCTGACTCCAAATGCTCATAGAGCGTCTTCAACTCCCTGGCCATAGAGTCGAAGCGGAGCGCCAAATCTTCCATTTCATCCCGTTGTCCAATACCTTGAAGATCAACGTCAAAATCATGCTTCTCAAGCTTGCCCGAGGCCTCGCCCAACTTTCTTAAGGGACGCGTCACCAGCCGCGACACGCCGTAAAATGCAATAAGCAAACAACAGGCCAAAAAAAGAAAGAAAACCAGCGTTTCCCGCGCGATACTTTCTTGAGCGCCAACCAGATACGTGTCAGCAGGGATAATAATGCTTGCCGCACCCGCAAGATCCCCAACAGATCGACCCTCTTTGGGGTAACCCATGACATCAAGTTCGCCTTCGGGCATACCGTGGCACTCAAGACATGATTCCGACATCCACAGCGGCTCAATGTAGCGAAACGCCTTGTCACCTTCGTAATCAACCAGCCCATAGTACGCCTCAAGATCGGGGTTATCGCGAAGGGCTTGCAGCGCCTCAAGTTCGTACGCATCGGGAGCATCCGTAGGCTTGCGCGTTTCGAGGTTGGTGTAGTGAATGATGATGCCGCCGCTGTTGTTGGTGAACTTCTGCGCTACCACCTTGGCCGCCACCACGCAGTACACGTTATAGGTGCCGTCTTCATTTCGGATAAATTGGCTTTGGTTGACCTCCATAAAATCCCAGACTGCGTCCATCTCGGTAGCGAGCATATGTGCCGACTCAAGCATCTCGCGTTCAACCTGGTCATGCTGAACGGAATCGCGCCATACCGCGTTAATGGCAAGCAGAAACGCTGCCGTCACAATGAACAGCACTGCAAATTTGGCTTTCAAACCCACTTTGCGTTTCGCCATGCCTTTACCCCTTTACCGAACGGGCCCTGAGGAATTCTCGCAGGCCCGTTCCGGATTACCCCCTTACGCCAACGACCTCGCCCTTTCCAAAGCCTTGGCATCAGCCGCAATGAAAGCAGCGAGTGTGTGCGTTACCCCTTCATAATAATCAGAATGGCCCTTTGTAGCCACGTCCTGAGCAAAATCATTCACCCAGATGCCCACATGATCAGCAATAAACGTGTGGCTCGATTCGAGAAGTTTTTGGCAGTACTCCTTGTCACCCTGGTCATACGCCTCTTGAGCCCGGGCGGCGAGCGTCGCAAGGAAGTCAAGCTCAAGCGCAATATGATCGTCGGGAACACGGGGATAGCATTCAGGAATAAATCCGTGTGCACGATAAGCGTTACGAACGTCAAGCGTTGTCGGTTGCATGAGCAGCCGTTTGTTCGACGTATAAACCGATTCCCAAGGAGGGGCGGGCAATTCGGCTGGCCCTTCGAACAGACGCCTATATTCGCTGCGCCATGAGGCAACGCTGTCACGCGCCGTTTGAATGTGGTGGATCATAGTTTCCGACTGTTGAAGCGCGGCACTTCCTTCGCCGAATACCAGTGCAAAGGCTTCTTGCGCGACAGTAACCTCAATCGCTTCAAACAGTTCAGCACTTGGCTCTGTGCCCAGCAAGCGCTGAAAGAGTAAATAGGTATACGACCGCGCCGCCAGCCACTCAAGCGTTTCTTCCTTCATCATGTTATTCCCCTTATACCTCAGTGCCTTGCCGGGAACTGACTCCCGGCAAGGCATCACATGCTATCCCCTTGTTTTCATCGTGCGCTAGATAATGAAGGGCTTGTACTGCTCGCTCAACGCGGCTTCCTTTGGATCTACAGCCAGTGAAGGGTCGGTTGCTGCCGGATCGGGCAGGATAGGTAATGCGCTTACGGCAGTACCATGCTGAGCTCGCAGCTCTTCTATGTCGCCGTATTCGAGGGCGCGCATCACGCACGCATCCACGCACACCGGATTCTGCCCGGCATCACGAAACGCCTTACAACCGTCACACTTGCCCGAAGTTCCCTTGTCCTCCTGCAATACCGGCACGCCATAGGGGCAGGACTTCACGCAGGTGCCGCAGCCAATGCACTCCTTATAATCAATGAATACCGTGCCGTCATCAGGATCTTTCTGCATAGCTCCCGACGGGCAGTTGGCCACACATGCCGGCTTCGCGCAGTGGTTGCACGTGAGCGCATAGTGATACACCGTCGCCGTTGGGTAGGCACCCGTTTCGAACGACTCAACTCGGCGGAACGTCACGCCTGGAGCCAGGTCGTTACGATCACAGCACGCCACCTGGCACACTCGACAACCGATGCAGTCTTCTTGGTTAAAATAAAAACCGAACTGGGTCATAGCTCGTCCACCCCTTTATTCCTGAATCGAAGGGATACGCTGCGGAACCAAGTAGTCCTCTTCGAGCGCGTCCCCTTGGTATTTTTCGAAGTTCACCAGGTTGGTGTTGTACCCGGCAACGCCAAATCCCGAGGTAGCGGGCGAGGTGAACAGATTCTCGGCACCAGCGCGGTCCACGCCGTCCTTATCCACATCCACCCAGGGACCATGCGGTAGCGCAATAACACCAGGCATAAGGCGCTCGGTCACGCTGGCGGGACGCAGCGACTGGGCCTTCCCATTCCAGATGCGCACCGTGTCACCATCGACGATTCCCTTCTCGGCAGCATCAACTGACGAAATGAACACCGGATTTGCAAACGCCTGACGCAGATAGGGCAGGTTGTCGAACTGCGTGTGTGATCGGCGCAGATAGTGCGGATTGAATACCTGGTAGGGATAGTCGCCCTTCACGCCGTTCGCGAAGTCGGCGAATGACGCCTCGTATCCATTGACGGGGACCTTGTACGTGGGATAGGGCTTCCACACGAAGCCGTCTTTGGTATAACCGGCGGCATTCAAGGAATCTGCCTTCGTCTGGCTGTAGATTTCGAACTTGCCACTGGGCGTTTCGCGCGGGTTGGCCGTGGGATCCTTGATAAAGTCCTGGTAGCCATAATAGGTATACACGTCACCCGGCTTGCGCTCAACCTTGTAGATACCCTTGTCCAAAAATTCGCTCAGGGAGATTACGCCCTCTTGCGGCTTGCCTTCGACACCCCAAGAAGAAATGTCATCATCGGTGATGGTGAGGAACGGAACAAACTCGCCGGTGTCGGGAGACTTCATGGTGGTGCCCGCCAGCATGTTGAAGAACTCCTGCTCATCGCTCAAGGGGAACAGCTCATCGGCGTTGAGCCCCACTTTCGCGGCAAGTTCTTTGGCAATCTGCTTGTCTGATTTCGCTTCGAAGAGCGGTTCGCACACTTGGGTCGCAGCAATGAGTGCCTCGCGGTTTTTCAGCGTCATAACCGAACCGCCACGCAAGTCACCCACCTTTTCCCATTCGGTGATGACAGGCAAAACCACGTCCGAGTACTGCGCCTGAGTGGTGTAGGAGCGCGCCGTGGAGAACACGAAATCAACCTTGCGCACCGCTTCGATGGCAGAACCGGTATCAAGCAGCGTATTCATGGGGCTGGCCTCGGTGAACACGATGAGACGCGTATCGATGTCTTTGCGGTTCTCGGGCGGGCACGTAGGCCACGGGCCTCGGCTGTTGAACGTACCGGTCAGGATGGCGCTCCACTGCTCGGGGTCGTTGACAATGTCGGTGATGGGGTTTTTCGGCGCGGCAGGAGCACCCGATGCGCCCAGATTGAAAATGGTGTCCATGCAGCTGCCCGCACAGTTGTGGTAGGCCTCACCAATCGCATGACCAGGCTTGCCCAAGTGGCCGCCCATCAGGCCAACTGCCATGTACAGGTAGTTCGCATCGTCTGAGTCATTGGTACGGAACGCCGCGTAGCTGCGGAGCGTGGTAACTGCGTTATCCCTTTTGAGCATATCGGCATAAAACACAATGTCCTCGGGCGGCGTGCCACTGATAGCCGATGCCCATTCTGGCGTCTTCGGTTGTCCGTCGTAAGTGCCCATCACGTAATCGTGGAAATTTTCGTTCACCTTGGCATCGGCGGGCATGCTATTACCGTCAATACCCACCGTATACTTGGCGAGAAAGTCCCAATCGATAACTGAACCCTTCTGGGCTTCATCGCTCTTGAACATTTGATAGGCTACTGCCAGCAAAAATGCCGTGTCAGTACCAGGACGCACCTGTATCCACTTTGCGTTGAAGTGAGCCGCTGTCACGTTATACTCGGGGCCGACGAATACAAACTGGACGCCCGCCTTCTTTGCTTCGTTAAAGTAGTACATATACGTACCGGGAGACGCCCATGCCTGGTTGCAGCCGTACAGCACAAGGTAGTCGGCGTTCACCCAGTCGGTGCGGTCGTTCTGCTCGCCAATACCCATGAGCGGCTGTCCCATTACCGTGGAGTGGTATACGGCAGTACCCATTGAACCAGAAGTGATGGAACCCACCGCGCCACCCAACGCGTTAATAACGCCTGTGATGTTGCCTTTGACCTGGCCCGGATACAGGATGGCGCGATTGCCATGCGTGTCGATAGTGTTCTTCAATTCGTCAGCCACAATGTCAAGCGCTTCATCCCAGCTGATGCGCACCCATTCGTCCACGCCGCGCAGTTCCTTCTTACCGCCGGTGTGCGGTTCCCAATTTTTGCGCTTCATAGGGTACTTCAGGCGATCGACACCGAATGTGTGCTGCTTCTTCGAGCGGCCGCGCGGGCAGGCGCGCAGCTGCGGAGCAGCCATGCTGTCTTCCGTTGTGTCGTCAGTCTTCTGGCGCACAACCACGCCATCGACAACGTACACTTTGTTCAAACACATGCCGCCGCAGTTGTTGTTGCAGCAGGCGGTGACCCACTTGCCTTCAACGTTCGGATCGAGCTCTTTGTCTCTGGCCGCGCCTTTGGGTTCCTCTTCGGTCTTTTTCAGCCTGGTCTCGGGCTGGCAACCCGTCAAGGCCAACGTTGCCATGGCAGCGGCGCTTGCTCCAACAAACGAGCGCCTGGTAATGCTGCCTTTTCCCCGTGTTTGATTGCTCATGTGCAATCCCCCTCTCGTTGATACTCGCCCTTCCTTGCACGCTTTCAGTGACTCTTCGGTGAACAAGGTTGCAGGCTGAGTATTGCAAACGGAAAGATGCCACTCAATTGAATCGGCTGTAATAGATATTACATTTTTGAAATAAGTGTTGAGGTGTGGAAGGTGGTTACAGGGGGGTTGTTTGAGCGTGCTGCTGGCTGCTGGTCTACAGATTCACCACGTTCAGTGCTGGATCGGCGGAGCGCATGGACTCTACTATTTCTTCATGGCAGGTGAAGAGCACCACCTGGCGCACGGTTGCCAGTTCAGCTAGCGCGCGAGCGGCGCCTTCGCGGCGGCGGGTATCGAAGTTTACGAGGATGTCGTCGGCCAGGATGGGCACCGAGCGACCCACGTTGTCGGCCGTAAGCAACAGCGCAATACGCAGCGCCAGGTAGAGCTGCTGGCACGTGCCGAGCGACAGGTGCACGGGTTCGCGCGTAGTTTTTACGGCGTCGGTCACCGTAAGTTTGCCCCCAGGTGTCATGGCCACCTTCGTCCAGCGACCATCGGTCATGAGAGAAAGCAGGCGGCTGGCCTGGCGATATACCTCGGGCTGGCTCTTCGATTCCCACGCGCCAATGGCTGCTTCCAGCATGCGTTTGGCCAGAAGCAGGCGCGCGTAGTCCTGCGCGCTTTCGTTTTGGCGGGTGCGCACCTGCTGGTAGCGCAGCTTTATTTCGTCGAAGCTGCGGGCGCGTTCGGCCTGCGACAGCTCCTGCTTGAGTTCGCCGTAGCGACGGTTGAGGTTCTCGCTGGCCTCTAGCAGACCCGCGCGCTGGCGGGTTTTTTGGTCGATGGCAGCGTCCAGCGACGCGATTGACGCGTCGTCGGGTAGCGCAGCACGGCGCAGAATGCGTATGCGTTCGCGCTCTACCTCAACCAGGCTTTCTTCCACCGACGAGAGGCGCGCAACAAGGGCCTGTTGGCGCTGGAAGAAGAGGCCTTCGGCGGCGCGGGCTTCGCGCGCCTCATCAAGCAACGTGCGTGCGCTACGCAACGAACCCTGCGCGGCGGCGAGGCCCGCCTCGTCCAGCTGCGCGTGCACACGACCGGCCAGCTGTTCTTGCGCGGCCAGACACGCTTCCAGCTTCTTTTTGTCTTGCAGCATGACCCACTTCGCGTCCTGCTTGCGGGCCTCTTGCGCCTCGGCGGCTTTGTCGGGACGGAACAACATAACGAGCGCTGCTGCGGCCAGCATCAGGGCAAATACCACCAGACCAATGCCGAGCGCCGTAAACGACAGGCTGTTGATGTCGCGCCCGTGCATGAACAGCGGCAGACCCGCCGCCACAAACACCAGCGGCAACACGATGGAAAGCCCCACCTGCACGCGGCGCTGGCTGCGGCGTTTCTCGCGCGCCTCGCTGGCGCCTTCCGTTTCCAGCAGCGCCTCGTAGGCGGCCGTGGAGGCGGCGTAGTTGTCCTTCGCGAGATCAACGCTGTGGGCGCATTTCGCCTGTTCATCGGCCAGGGCATCGATGCGGTCACGCAGGTGGCGTTCGTCTGCGGTGCCCAGGTTGACAAGGGCCGGATCTTTGGTGCGACCATGGAGGCGCTGCTCAGCGTGCAGCGCTGCTTCGTCTTCGCGCAGGGCGTCGCGCTGGCGCTTGTATTCGGCGCGCTGCGTGTCGAGTTTTTCTAGGCTGGCGCGCTGCGCTGTCAGCGTTTCGATGGCGGTGTTCAGCGCGTCAATGCGCGCGAGCATCTGCGCACGCTCAGGTGCCAGCTCGTGGAATTCCTTGTCGCGCGCCTTGTAGCGTTCGGCCTCGTCGGCCGCGGCCGCCATCTGAGCACGCAGGTCGTCCTGCTCAGCGGCCAGATTCGCAAGCGAATGTTCGATGCCCGCCGCTTTCGACGTGTATTCCGCGAGGCGCGCCTGCACCTCGGCGAGGGCGTGGGCGGGGCTCGCGCCCGTGCCCGACCCTACCGTCAGCAGCTTTGCCGTGATGTCGGTGGTGTTGCGCAGGCTACGCAACTCGTCGCTGGTCAGGGAGAACATCGTTTGGAACGTTTCCTTGTCGATGTCGTCCACCAGCTCGGTTGCACCCTGTAGGCCGTCGGCGTTTCGCGCGCGAGAGAGCACCCACCCCTCAGGCGGTTCTTCCTCGCCATTATCCGCGTCGCCGGGGCGCGGCGCGAAAAACAGCGAACCCGCGCGCTCGGCGTTGCTGGGGCGGTACGTATTGCGCGTGCCGCGGGCCTCTTCCCAGCCAAACAGCACGCCGCCCACAAACGACGCCAGCGTAGACTTGCCCGCCTCGTTGTGGCCGAACACTACGTTCAATCCCGGCGCGAACGGCCCAACCACCTTGTCGGTGAACGCGCCGAAGCTTTCCATTTTCACGCGCTCAAGGTAGGGAGCATGGCCTTGATCAGGCATCATTCGTCCCCCCTATTCAGCAAGTCAAGCACCAGGTTCTCGGCGTCCGCCGCCAAATCGTCGATGCGGCGCGCAAAGGCGCTGGGCAGCTGCACATTCTTCTTCAGGAATTCCTCCTGAAGATACGCCATTTCTTCGTCGCTGTCCGCGCGCAGCGCGTCCGCCACCTGCAAGAACACGGCGGGGAACAAGCCTTCGCGGCGCAGTGCCTCCTTGTCGCAGGGCCTGGTGGTGGCGTCAATCAGCGCATCGCAGAAGAAGGAGGGGTAGCCATCGTTGATGTGTTTGCGCAGATCTTCCACCACGCCGGGGCGCGCGAGCACCGCATGCAGCGGCGTGGCGCCCGTCAGCGTTATGCGCGCGCACATTTCTTCGCAGTGCGCCTTGCCGTTCGCGCGGAACAGTTCGCGCATAATTTTGTCGGTGACATCGCCCACATTCGCGCAATCGGTCACGTCCACGTCCAGGCGCTGCCACACCACACTGGCCGTAGGCACGAATTCCACGCTGTTGCGCCGCCCTTCCTCCAGCGTCACCACAAAGCAGCCGCGCTCGCCTGTTTCTTTGATATCGCGGCCCTGGATGCAGCCCGAAAATACGATACGCGGGTCGTCGAACGAGGGGCGCGCGAACTTCTGGTGGATGTGGCCGAGCGCCCAGTAGTCCACGCCCGCACGCAGCAGCGCGGCCGTGTTGGTAGGAGCTTTCACCGGGTCGAGATCGAGGCCGGTGTGCAGCACACCCACGACGAAGGGTGCGCTGGCCGCGTCGGGCGCTTCGCCCGCGAGCGCCTCAATGGCAGCCGCGCGCGTCAGGCCCGAGGAAATGTCCTCGTCAGCGGGCCATGTTTGGTTGTAATAGCCGCGCCCGCAGATAAGTGCCAGCGTTTCGCCGTCCTTGCGGAAGGCGGCGAAGCCGGGCTTGTCGGCCGGCAGCATAACGGTATTCGGCGGGAACGCAAAGAAGTCGCGCTGCCACGAGGTGAAGGGGTCGTGGTTACCCGTGCACAAATACACGGGGATGCCCGCTTCGTCCAAGCGGTGCAGTCCTTTGAAAAAGTGCAGGTAGTCGCCGTAAGAGGCGCGCGCCGTGTCGAAGATGTCGCCCGCGATGACCACGAAATCTACCGCGCGCGACACCGCCGCGTCAATCACGCGATCATACGCCTCGGGGATGGCGTCAAGCAGCCTATTCGCCCAGGCGTCAGACAGCGCACGCACGCCGCGGAACGGCGCCCCCAGATGGAGGTCGGCTGCGTGGATGAATGTGAGTTTTTTCGCCATGGCGGTAAGTGTAACGCGACCGCGCCCCGCGCGGGCCGGCTAGTACCCGCCTGCGCGCGAATCGTCGATGAAATCCATGAAGCGCGTGTACTCGGGGTTGAAGGCGAGCGGAATGTCGCGCGTGGGACCGTTACGGTGCTTCGCCACAATAAGTTCGGCGGTGCCCAGGTCTGGGCGGTCTTCGCTTTCGGCTTCCACCTCGTCCATACTGCGGTCGATGAACATAACGATGTCGGCGTCCTGTTCGATAGAACCCGATTCGCGCAGGTCAGAGAGCATCGGGCGCTTCTTGCCGCGCATTTCCACGGCACGCGACAGCTGCGAGAGCGCGATAACCGGCATGTCCATTTCCTTCGCGAGCACCTTCAGGCCTCGCGAGATTTCGCCCACCTCAACGGCTCGGTTGCCGTCGCGGCGCGTTTGCGGCGGCTGCATGAGCTGCAGGTAGTCCACGATGATGAGGCCTTTGCCCTCCGCGCGGCGCAGTTCGCGGCGCGCCTTGGCGCGCGCTTCCAGGATGGACAAACCCGGCGAGTCGTCGATGTACAGCTCCAGGTTCGAAAGCGTGTTGGTGGCATCGGCGATGGCGCCCCAGTCGCCTTCGGAGATGAAACCGCCGCGAATCTTCGACAAGCTGACGCGGGCCTCGGCGCACAAGATACGCTGCACCAGCTGGCCCGCGCTCATTTCCAGGGAGAAGAACGCCACGGCCGCGCCCGACTTCGCCGCGTTCACGGCCAGGTTCAGCGCAAACGACGTCTTACCAACACCGGGGCGCGCCGCCAGAATAACCAGGTCACCGCCGCGAAAGCCGTGGAACAAGTCGTCGGCATCCTTGAAGCCGGTGGGCACGCCGGCCATGTGATCCTTCTGCTCGGCCAGGCGCGACAGCTCTTCGAAGGCGTCAATCAGCAGCGTGTCCATCTTTGCAAAGGTGGACGACACGCGCTTTTCGGTGACGTTGAAGAGCGTTTTTTCGGCCTCTTCCACCACCTCGTCCAGGTTGTCGGGCGCGTCGTAGGCCAGCGCGTTGATTGAGGCCGAGGCGTAAATAAGTTCGCGCAGAATGGCGGTACGTTTCACAATGTCGGCGTGGTTTTGCCAGTTCGTGAGCGCGAACGTGTTGTCCGCCAACTCAATGAGATAGGGCTTACCACCCACGGCCTCCAGCTGTCCTGTCGCGTTCAAGTTGTCCGCGAGCGATATCTGGTCGATGGGAATGCGGCGGTTGTTCAGTTCGCACACCGCTTCGAAGATGATGCGGTGGGCCGGACGGTAGAACGCCTCCGGCTTCAGCTTCAGGATGAGTTCTTCCACCGCTTCGGCGTTCAGCATGCATGCCGCCAAGACCGACTTTTCGGCCTCGATGTTTTGCGGCATGGGTTTATTGCGGGCCGCGGTTCCTTCGTTGAAGTCAGTTGCTTTAGTGGGGGCTTGGGTCGCAGGTGGCATTTCGTTCCTTCGCGCGCAGAGTCTCTTGGCTTTTCACCGCTTATAGTAGCGCATACGTTGTTGCAGGTCACATGTTATTTTTCTCGCCATATGAGGCTGGCGGACGCTTTCCACCACACAACAGGAAACCCCCTTCGTCGCCAAGTGGGCGAAGGGGGTTTTCCACGGTTTTCCACACCGCGTAAGTGTGGAGAAAACTTTTTTACTCGGCGGACTCAGCCTCGGCGGGAGCCTCAACTTCCTCCACAACTTCGACGGTTTCCTCAACCTCGACGACCTCGGCCTCAGCCTCGGCAGGCGCATTGATGTCGCCAACCAGCAGCTTCACGGTGGTCTTGATGTCGCGGTAGATGGAGATGGCCACCTCGTGCTCGCCAGCCGTCTTGATGGCATGGCCCAGTTCGATGCGGCGCTTGTCAACCTCAACCTCGGTGGAGGCCTTGATGGCGTCGGCAATCATGACGGCGGTCACGGAGCCGAACAGCTGGCCCTCTTCGCCCACCTTCGCGTCCACCTTCACCACGGTGCCCTCAAGGGCGGCCTTCAGCTTCTCAGCATCGGAGATACGATTCTCCTCGCGCTTCGCAATGTTATGCTTGCGCTGCTCAAGCTGCTTGAGGTTGCCCTTCGTAGCCGGAAGGGCAATTTTCTCGGGGTACAGATAGTTATTGGCGAAGCCGGGGGCAACGTCTACAACGTCGCCTTCACCGCCCTTGCCCTTCAATTCTTGGAGCAGGATGACTTTCATGGAACCTCCTTCGCCTAACGGCTGCGACGATCGCCGCGGCCGCTGATGGCGGGGACCGCGTAGGGCATCAAAGCCATCTCGCGCGCACGCTTCACGGCGTTCGCGACGTCGCGCTGGTGCTGGGTGCAGGCACCCGTCACGCGGCGCGGCTTGATCTTTCCGCGATCGGTAACGTATTTGCGCAGCATTTGCGTGTCTTTGTAGTCGATGTACTGCGCATCGTCCTTGCAGAACTGGCAGTACTTGCGACGCGGCTGCTTCGCGTAATCGGACATTTCACAAACCTCTTTCGCTTAGAACGGGATGTCTTCGTCATAAACCGAAGAAGAGGCATCAACCACCGGTGCGGCGACCACAGGGGCCGCGGCCGGGGCGTAGCCGCCCGCGTTTCCGCCGTAGGATGCGTTGCCGCCGCCGTACGACGAATCGCTGTTGCGACTTGACATGAACTCAAGCTCGTCGACGATTACCTCAATCTTGCTGCGCTTCTGACCTTCGCGTTCCCACTGGCTCCAGCGGAGCTTGCCCTCAATGGACACCTTGGTGCCCTTGGTGAGGAAACGGGAAAGGCTTTCAGCGCGCGCGCCAAACATCGTGCAATCGATGAAGTTGGGATAGTCTTCCCACTCGCCCGTCTGCTGGTTCTTACGACGATCGTTCACAGCCACGCCGAATCCGAGGACCGGCAGGCCGCTGGCCGTCGAGCGCAGCTCGGGGTCGCGCGTCAGGTTTCCGCTGATGATAACTCGGTTAATGCTCATGTCTTCTACCTCTTCTCATGCCGGGCGCCGAAAGTGGCGCCTTCACGTGCTTTAATCGCGATCCGTGCGCTTGACAATCATGTGACGCACAACAGCGTCATTGATGCGGAGAACGCGATCGAGTTCAGCAACGTTGGTAGGATCGGCATGGAAATCGATGAGAGTGTAGTCACCGTCGGTCAGACCATTGATCTCGTATGCGAGTTTGCGCTTACCCCAGTTGTCGACGTTGTCGACCGTGCCCTCGCCCTCGGCGATCGTGGTCTCGATACGCTTCATAACGGCGGCTCGGGATTCTTCGTCGATAGACGGAGCGACAAAAAACAGCAATTCATAAGCCTTCATCAGCTCACCTCCTTTGGTCTTAGCGGCTCCGGGGCTGGTGAAGGCAGTGAACCCGGAGCAGGATTAGCTTGCCTATTCTAGCAAAGGCCCCCATCACCCACAAGGAAAACTTGTTTCTCACCGCTGCGCACATGGTTTCACCATCTTTTGCGTGCCGGCGGCGTGTCCGAGCGTTTTCTTGCGGGCGACGTTGTGTGGTCAGGTGCGTGACCTGCGTCATCCTCCGGTTTGTCCATGCGCCCTTCACGTCCGCTGAACTTCCCTTGCCCGCAGTATAGCCACGCAACCTTACCATTCGACCGTAAATGAACCGTCCACGAGCCGCCCCGATCTGACTCTTTTCCATCGCCCGAACCGTCCTCCACACGCCCAATCCCCAACAAAAACCCAACGCAAATCAAGCGCAAACCCAACGACCACTCATTTTTTCGATAACGAAATAACGAGTGTTTGTTTTTACGCGATCGAAAAAATGGTGCGCGCGGAATTAAAGCGAATGTAAGTAAGAAGGTAAGAAGGTAAGAACTCTCTCTGATACAAAAAGCCTCCGTCCTTGTGCGGGCGGAGGCTTAATTGATTGTGATTCTGTCTACTAATTATTGAAGTGTTTTTTAATTAGTAGAAAAGGGCGTTCGAAACTTTCTTGAAAAAAAATACTTCGCGAAGATGTGGAATAGGAAGAACGGTGTGGAAGATTACTCTTCGCCAGCCTCTTCTTCGTCGTCCTCATCGTCGAGATACTTGTCGTCGATTTCGTCCTCGTCGTACTGGGCGGCTTCTTTGAGGTCTTCCATGAAGTTGGGGGAGGCACCAATGTAGGCGGCCTCTTCTTCAAACGTGTAATTGCCCTCGTCGTCAACCGTGTACAGGTAGCCCACAGCCACGCCGTCGTCTTCGCCGGGAATGCCACCCTCGGCAATGAGGGCGTCCTTCGCTTCGTCGTCCACCTCGATGTAGCCGTCGTAGCACAGCGAATACGCCTCGGCACCGCGAGCATTCGCCACGGTGTGACGCGCGAAGTTGAAGCATTCTTCAGCGGAATCGCCTGGGTGGTTCTCAATAAAGAGGTTCTCCTTCACCACCAGCGCCGTAAACGGCACCACTTCGGCACCTTGCAGCATCTTCTCCTTCGCTTCCTCAAGCGAGAAGAGCAGCACTTTCTCCAAAATTTCAGGGATCTCGGGAACCTCAACCTCCGAGCTTTCCACCACGCGATCGGCCATAGCCTTGTCCTTTCAGTAGCACCTTCACCGGATCAGCCACCGCACCTGCGATAACCGCCCGACGCTTATTCTTTCATTGCCGACCAGTGTAGGCCTTCCGGCGCTGGCCAGCCCCTTCGGCGTGTCCTTATTCGGCGTATCTTCAAAATTCACCCGCCGACGCCCACCAAGAGGCGCGCGCTGTTTCACGTGAAACATTCTGACGAACACCTGCTTCACCACGTGTTTCGTGTGAGTAAACTCAAAATTTGAGTGAATGTTTCACGTGAAACATCAAAGAACCACCTACATTTATTCGTACACATCCGCAAAAAGCGAATGCTTGTTGCGCCCATTGTTTCACGTGAAACACTCGAAACGAATTTTTCGTTTGCTTGTTGTTTCACGTGAAACAACTTTGCGCGCAGTCGAGGCATCATTTCGCAAGAAATGCGAGAAACTAGTACAAGAAACAACTTTTCAATGCGGCAGTGTTTCACGTGAAACATTTTTGTTCGCACGAGCGCTGTTTGTTGGTGATGTCAGAAACTAATTTTTGGTACGGCGGTGTTTTGGTTTCTATTGTTTCACGTGAAACATGTGCAGCAAGTTTTTCGATGGTTACTGTTTCACGTGAAACAGTGGTTGTGAAAAAAGGAATGATCGAAAAAGGAGGAGGATAATGGGGTGAGGGGGATAGGGGGTAAAGGCGAAGTTTGATAGCTTAATTTTTGAGGACTCATTTTTTGGTGGCTTTCTTTTTAAGAATTAATTTTTTGAGTGCTTGGGGTTTTGGGTGTGGGGGTGGTTATCAGAGTGGGGTTGTTTGCGGAGGGAGCGAGCGTAGGCGGTGGAGAGGGCGAGGCCGACAAGGGTGAGAACAGCGGCTAGTAGTAAGGTGTGGGCGAAGCCGGTGGCGTAGGCTTCTGGCTTGGCAAGACCGGTTGCGGCGGCGTGCAGCACGTCTGACGAAAGCACGCCTACAAACAGGGCTGACCCGATGGCATTCGCTATTTGGACGAACGTTGAGTTGATGGCTGCTCCGTGCGGCACTAAATCGGGCGGCAGTTGCTGGAGCGCGGCTGTCTTTGAAGGGGACGAGATAAAGCCGATGCCCGCATACACAACGGCCGAAGCGGCAACCACTACCCAGGTGACGCGCCCACCAGCAGCAATAATCACGCCTATCTGGCCGAGCAATGTCAAAACGAAACCCACTGGTACGAGCGGCCAGAGACCGCGGCGGTCGTACAGTTTGCCACCCGCAAACGCGAGCACTGCATCCACCAACACGGGCCCCAAAAGCAGCAGACCAGCGAAGAACGCGGTGCGTCCCTCGGCACCTTCGTAATACAGTGGCAGCAGCACGCTCAGCGAAAACGACGCCATCGTCCCCAGCATGACGAGCGCAATGCCCACGGCAAACCGTGGATGCGCGAGCGGGCGCACATTCAGCAGCGGCGTTTTCAGCTTCAGCTGGCGGCGAACGAAAAAAATAATCACCACAAGACCGGCCACTATCACCGCTGACGACGGCAGGGGGTCGCGCGCCACTTCGCCCAGGCCGTACACGAGCGCACCGAGGCCCACTAGGCTCATCACCGCGCTGAGAAGATCAGGCTTGCCGCGATTTGTCGCGCTTAAGTCCCGAACGAGGAAGAAGCCCACCACCAGCAAAATCACTGCCAGCCCAAACGGCACAATGAACAGGCCGTTCCACCCAAAATAGGTGAGCACAAGACCCGACACCACGGGGCTCACCGCGAGCCCCACCGCAATGACACCGCTGTTCAGCGCCAGACGCACGCCAAGCAACTGCGGCGGAGACGTGGCCGTCACAACACTGGTGACCGTGGGATAGAACAGCCCCGTGCCCACGGCCTGTAGAAAACGACATCCCAGCAGCGTGGGGAAATCGGGAGCAACTATAGCGAGTCCGCTGCCAAGGGCAAGCGCGCCGCCTGCAATGAAGAACAGCCTCCGCAGCCCGAGGCGGCCCAGGAGAAACGCCGCCAGCGTGATGGAGGTTGCGGCCACCACGGTGTAGCCAACGATGAGCCAGTTCGCCATGGAAAGCGTGACGCTAAACCGATCGGCCACCTCAGGCAGCGCAATGTTCACCATGCTCTGGCCGAACGACGCCATAAACGAACACGCTAACATGAGGATGAGCAGGGCAAGCCCCCCTGTTGGAGCGGACGTGGTGGAAGACCCCGAAGACGAAGCAGCGGATGCATTGGATACGTCGGGTGCGACAGGAGAAGAGGCGCGCTTTGTTCGCGTGTCATCTTTTTTTGATTTCGATCGCTGACGCATTCGCTCGCCTTCCGTCCATCCTGCCTGCGCTGGTCAGCGCACGTCGTTTCAGTGTAGGAACGAAACCAAAAGCGCGAGCGCTCAGCGGCAACTCGGCACGTCGTAGTTACACGACCGATTCCGCGTCGATAACGACAAAGGTCGAAAGCGCTCATAAAGCGCTCAAGCAGCAACTGAATTTGGGAACAAAGCCGCCCGAAGGCAAAACAAAAGCGCCTCGGGGGCGCTGGGAAGTTACTGGCGGAGGAGGAGGGATTCGAACCCTCGTTACCCGGGTTACGGGTAAAACGGTTTTCGAGACCGCCGCATTCAACCACTCTGCCACCCCTCCGCAGGGGTCGGCCGCTTCGGTTTCCTGTGCGGCCTTTCAGGCGTGCGCGCCGCGGGTACTCCGGGGCACTAGGTGGGGCGTTGCCGTCCCTATGGTTTCGCGCCTTTGCGCGGGATAGTTCTGGCGGAGAGATGGGGATTCGAACCCCAGATACGCTTTTGGCGCATACACGATTTCCAATCGTGCTCCTTCGACCAGCTCGGACATCTCTCCGCTTGCTCGATTTGCAGGCGCCGAAGCGCGTGCAGCAGCTACGTAGTATACAACAGCTAGTAGGCGCTCACAAGCGCATAATACGGGCCTGTTCGCTTAATTTCCATAGGTACGTCGAAAAGCGCGCTCATCGTAGCGCTTGTCAGCAGTTGCTCCTTGGGACCGTCGGCGAACACAGCGCCATCTTTCACCAGCACAAGACGCTGAATTTCGGGGATGACATCCTCGGGGTAATGTGTAACCAGGACCACTGTTTTGCCTGCTTGCGCAAGGGTTCGCATACTGCGACGCACGTAGAACATGCCCTCGGGATCAAGCCCCGTGCACGGTTCGTCGAACACGAGGGCTTCGGGGTCATGCACGAGTGCGCGGGCGATGAGCACGCGGCGCGCTTGGCCGGTGGACAGCGTCATCACATCGCGTTCGGCCACGTCCTCAATGCCGAGCAGCGTCATGACTTCAAGCGCACGAGCGCGGGCGGCGTCGGCTTCGGCTGGGTCAAGCTTCGGCGGCAAGCCCAGCATGGCGAACAGGCCGCCGGCCGCCACATCTACGGCGGGCAGGTGCACGGTGATCTGGTCCTGCATGGTGGCGGACACCACGCCGAGCGCCTTTTTGACCTCGGTCAGCGTGATGCGGTCGCGCCCGTTGAGACGCACCGGCGGCTCGTCGCGATGCAGCGGCAGTATCTCGCGCGTGATCAGGCGCACGAACGTGGACTTGCCCGAGCCGTTCGGGCCCAAGAGCGCCAGATGTTCGCCATGTGCCAGATCGAACTCATCCACCGTGAGGATAGCGCGACCAGCACGACGCACCACGGCGCTACGCAACTGCAAGAAAGGCGCGTCATGAGAAAACAGCTGCGGGCAATCCGCAGCTGTTTTCGTCGCGCGCCAAAGCGCGTCTTCTGTCATAGATGGTACTCCCGGTGCCTCGGCGAATCCCTTATGCGGCCTCGGCAGGCTGCTGGGCGTTGGTGGAGCCACCCTCAGCGGGCTGACCAGCGTTTTCCACCGGCTGGTTCTCGCCGCCCTCGGTGCCCTCAGCACCCGCGGCGTCGCCTTCGCCCGTGCCCTCACCGGTAGCATCAGCGTTGTCGGCTGCGCCCTCGGTATCGCCGGTGTTCGCCGTGTCGTTTGCCTCAGGGGTGGTGGTATCGCCGCTCTCCGACGGGTAGCTCGCCATATCAACGTAGTAGGGCAGGCCCTCGGGCATGTCGTTGATCTTCACGCCCTCGCCCTCGCGGCGCTCGGTCATCCAGTTCTGGTAGTCCTCGCTCTGCTTCTTCTGCTTGAGCGTTTCCTTCACCTTTTCCACGAACTCAGCCGGCAGCTGGTCGATACTGGTGACCTCCACCGTCTCAGCACCGTCATCGCCCGTGGTCTTCGGCGCCTGGAACACGTCGGTGCACTTGATAATGTGGAAGCCGTACTGGCTCTTCACCAAGTCACTGATCTGGTCTTTCTCAAGGTTGTTCAGCGCGTCGGTGTACTCGGTCACGAAGCTGGACAGCTTGTCCCAACCCACGTCGCCGCCCTTTTCGGCCGAACCCGTGTCCTTGGAATACTGCTTGGCGGCCTCAGCGAAGTCCAACTCACCGCTGCGCACCTGCTCAAGCACCGTTTTGGCGGTTTCCTCGTCGGCCTCTTCGAACAGAATGTGCGAGGAACGCTTCGCACCGTCATAGGCGGTGGCGTACATCTTCGCCTGCTCCAGCATTTCTTCCTGAGTGGGATCCTCGGTGGGAATGAAGGACTCCTGGAACTTCTTGCGCTGGAGGTCTTCGCGCACCTTCGTGCGGTAATCGTCCTCGGTCATGCCGGCCTTTTCCAAGGCGGACAGCCACTTTTCGTCAGAATCGTACTGGGACTTGGTGTTGTTCACCACGGTGTCAACCTCGGAGTCTTCCACGGTGACGTTGCGCTCGGACGAGGTCTGCTTGATGATTTCCTCGTCGATGAACGCGTTGATGATTTCCTCACGCACCGACTGAGGGGTCATGGCGTTTTCCGCCAGCCACTTGCCCCAGGAGTCCTCGTCCGTCAGGCTCATCTGCGCGCGGGCGTTCTCGATGGTGTCGGTCACCTTGTCTTCGGAAATTTCCGTGCCGTTGACGGTGGCCGCCACCAAACCGGTGGACGCGGAGGTGCTGTTGTTGCCGTTACCGCCAGTGGAGCCGTCACCCGATGTGCAGCCCGCCAGGCCCCAGAAACAGCTGGCCGCCAAACCGGCGACGCACACGGCCTTCACGATGTTCGCAGTCTTCATAGAACCCTTCCCTCGAACATGCAGGCCGCCAGACGGCTTGCATGGTGTAAGTTACTGGGCTGTATTTTCGCACACGCAGCAATTGCTCCCTGAGCGATGCACAATATACCCACTTTCGCTTCACGAAGCCCGGACGGAACAACCGCAAAACCCCCGTTCGCACTCAAAACGCACGGGGATGAGAGTTGATAAATAGTGTGGAGAAGCGGGCGCGGGGCGGGAGCGAGGGGAGTTCGAAGGGGTTGATTGGGTGAGATTGTGGGTGAGAAATGACGCGAGAAGACTAATTAGTAACTCACAGGTTGGATAGTGAAGACTCCCCCGTTGGCGTAGTAAGTCAGCGAGAAGCCCCGAGGTACCTAAGATTCGTGGGATCGCGGGGACGAAGCGTACTGTGGTACGCGAGTTCCCGGGATCGCGCGAAGATCAGGCACCACAGGCGGCCGCAGCGTCGGCTGGTTCCGCGGGCCGTAGGTCCGCGGAACCCGATTAGTTCTTGTTGGCCTTTTTGCGTTCGATGGAGCTCAAAATGCGCTTCCTCAAACGAATACTCTGCGGCGTGACTTCCACCAGCTCGTCGTCTTCGATGTATTCCAGCGCTTCTTCCAGCGTGAAGGTTTGCGGAGGCGTGAGCTGAATAGCCTTGTCAGCGCCCGACGAGCGCTGGTTGCCCAGCTGCTTCGACTTGGCGATGTTCACCACCATGTCGCCTTCCTTGGCGCTTTCGCCCACAATCATGCCCTCGTAGCAGTCCTCGCCCGGGCCCACGAACAAACGGCCGCGCTCTTGCAGCGTATCGAGCGCATAGGCGACCGATTTCTCGGTGGACATGCTGATCATCGAGCCATTCTTGCGGCCGTTGAAGTCACCGCGGAACGGACCGTACTCGCTGAAGTGGTGAAACATAGTGGCCTCGCCGCGCGTGGCGTTCAGCAGGCGCGTGCGCAGACCCATGGTGCCGCGCGTGGGAATTTTGAACACAAGGTGCGTCTGGTCGCCGCGCTGGAACATGTCGGACATCTCGCCGCCGGCGCTGCCGAACACCTCGATGGCCTTGCCGGCGTATTCGCTCGGCACGTCAACCGTGGCTTCCTCGATGGGCTCTAGCTTGCGGCCCTGCTCGTCCTTCTTAATAAGTACGCGCGGGCGACCCACCTGGAATTCGAACCCTTCGCGGCGCATGGTTTCCATCAGCACGGACAGGTGCAGCACGCCGCGGCCGGCCACTTCCACGCCGGTTTTGTCTTCCAGTTCCTCGATGCGCATGGAAATGTTGCTTTCCGCCTCGCGCATGAGGCGCTCTTTCAGCTGGCGCGCGCCCACGATGTCGCCCTCGCGACCAACAAGCGGGCTGGTGGAGGCCTCAAACACAACGGCCATCGTGGGCTCTTCCACCTCAATGGGGTCGAGGCGCACGGGGTTCTCGCGGCTGGTCACCATGTCGCCGATGTCCGCGTCGTCCACGCCCACCACGGCCACAATGTCGCCCGCGTGAACTTCCGTCTGCTTCTTTTTCCCCAGCTCTTCGAACGTAAACACCTCTTTGATGACGGTGTTGTAGCGCGTGTTGTCGTTTTTGATGACGAGCGCCTGCTCGCCTTTGTGGATGGTGCCGGAGAACAGGCGGCCGACACCGATACGACCGACGAAGCTGGAGTGGTCGACCGTGCAAATTTGCAGCGCCACCGGGCCGTTTGGCTCGCAGTCGGGCGCGGGGATTTCCTTGATGATGGTGTCGAGCAAAGGCAGCATGTTCATGTTGTCGTCGTCGGGGGCGTAGCGCGCGTAGCCGTTCACGGCGCTGGCATAGATGATGGGGAAGTCGAGCTGCTCGTCGGAGGCTTCCAGTTCCACCATCAGGTCGAACACTTCGTCCACCACTTCTTCGGGGCGCGCGCCCGGGCGGTCGATTTTGTTGATGACGGTGACAATGCGCAGGCCGAGCGACAGCGCGTGCTTCAGCACGAAGCGCGTCTGGGGCATGGGGCCTTCGAAGGCGTCGACAATGAGCAGGGCGCCGTCGGCCATGTTGAGCACGCGCTCCACTTCGCCGCCGAAGTCGGCGTGGCCGGGCGTGTCGATGACGTTGATTTTCACGCCGTTGTAAGTGACGGAAATGTTCTTCGACAGAATGGTGATGCCGCGCTCGCGCTCCTGGTCGTTGGAGTCCAGCACGCGCTCGTCCACCTGCTGGTTTTCGCGGAAGACGCCGCTGGTGTACAGCAGGCGATCCACGAGGGTGGTTTTGCCGTGATCGACGTGCGCGATGATGGCGATGTTGCGGAGGTTCTCTTGCTTCATACTGCTTCTTTCTGTATCGGTGATGCGCGGCGGGGCCGCGGCGGTTCCTTTAGTCGAGGTCGGGGTCGAGATCGGGGTCGAGGTCGCCCAGTTCCTCAGTCAGGCGGCGTTGTTCTTCCTTGAGGTCGGCGAGGTGTTCGTCAAGCGTGGCGATGGTGCGCTGCGCGGAGATAGTTTGCACCACGCCCCACACGGCAACCGCGCTTGCGATGGCCGCCACAATGCCAAGCAGGCCAAACGGGCGGCGTCCGGCGAACAGGGCCACGATGCCGCCGAGGCCCACCATGGCGAGGCCGTTGCGGCGCTCGTCGTACGCGACGTCGCGCTGTTTCACCAGCTGCGTGCGAGCAGCGGCAATGCCGGCGAGGCGTGCTTCCAGGTTGTTGGCGGGCGTGTACGCGCGAGACGAACTGCCTGATGAGCTGCTGCGCGCAGATGCGCGAGCGCCGCGACCCTTCGTCAGATACTCGTAGGCTTCCTGGAGGTTTTTGAATTGCTCGGTTGCGCGATCTTGGAGTTTTTTGTTCGAAGCGAATCGGTCGGGGTGCAGAATCTGCGCCGTTTCCTTGTACGCAGCCTTGATGTCCTCGGGCGACGCGTCGTCGTCGAGGCCTAAGATGCGCAGTGCTTCCGTCCGGTTCATAACTCCCCATGTGTCGCGTGCGCGCCAAGCGCGCAATTATTTCGCCGAAGGAGTATGGTACCACGACCCCCACTTATGGATGACCCGCTGCGCAACGGCGACACAGAAAGCACGCGGGAACCCCCACTAAGGTGCTTCCCTATCCCCGCATTCATTTTTTCGCTAACTTATTATCGCCCACTCATTTTTACGCTTTTGTTCTCCCATTCAAAATGTTTCACGTGAAACATGTAATCCGTCCGTCTTTTTGAGCGCGGAATGATTAAAAATAACGGCGACTGCGAATTTTTTAGCACCACTTAACGGGCGATTATTTTTTAACTAAGTAAAACGGAGAAGTGTTTCACGTGAAACATTGGTACATACGTGGTGCATACGTAAAGCTGAACAGGAGTTACACTAAAAGCTCTGCCGCAATAGTGAAACCATGCGCGATTTTTTCATGACGCAGTACGAAGATGTTTCACATGAAACATTCTAGATTCGTGAAAGGGATGTGTGGTCGCTGGCTGCAAGACGTGCTGCAGAATGGATGGCGAGGGGAGCGAGCAGGGCGGCACTCGCTGCGAGGATGATGAGATCGACGGGGTCGCCGGTTGCGTACGTTAAAGGCACTTGTCCCGTCAGCAGAAAGAGCGGCGCTTCGGAAAGTGCATTGAATGCAGCATGCAGAGCGGCAACGGACCAGATGCTTCCCCATTGTACGAACAATCCGGCCATGATGAGGCCGAAGAGCGTTGCTTGAATAGTTTTCGCGAATAATTGCGGCAAAACCAGTTCACTTCCAGAAAAAGGTGCGCCCCCAGAAATATGAAGCACCCCGAAGACCACTGACGAAGCTAGCGCGGCACCAAGAAGAGATTGGTTGGTGCCATTTAGACGCAATGCGCTCGCGAGCCCCTTGAACATCACTCCACGGAAAAGAGCCTCTTCGAATATTCCCGTGGCAACACACAACAAAAGGAAACCGCCGAGCGATGCCAGATGCGAGCACGCATTCGCAAAGACGCTCGAAAAAAGAGAGGCGACAGATGGAGTGGATGGGGAAGATGCGGCAGCCGCACCAGCATTCAAAAGATTACTCGCCGAAGTCAACGCCCACCCTTCATAGGCTGCTTCCGTAAAAAGAGCTGCCATCCCACAACCGCTCGCAATAAGAATGACCCAAATAACCGTCACACCAGTGCGGCCGCGGCAAACCCTCTCGCCATTATCTTTTCCGTAGCTCGGTTTTTCGTTGCGCGATTTCTCATCGCTCGTTTTTTTATCACTTGTATTTTCAATATTCGTTTTTTCGTTGCGCGGATTTTGATTGCTCAATTTTTCATTACTTACTTTTTGGTTGTGCGAGCTTTGGTTGGTCAGATAATTGTTAATTCTAAAGATAATTATTTTAGGATCACCTAGCGCCACAAGTGCAACAACGCAGGTGGCTGCAGCAGTGGTTTGTATGATCATAGCAATCAGCGTTTCGCCGGGAACCACGTTGTAGCACGTGATAGCCAATACGCTCGTCACGAGGACATAAGCAAGGGGATGACGTGCGCGCATGTTTGAGAGGTTCATGTATGCAGTATAATCGATGCCTTGCTGGTAGACAGTCTCCGGTCGGAAGGCGGTCGTGCTGGCCAGCTACTCCAACAGCCACAACGATACACACAAGGAGGAAATGCCATGGGAGGCGAAGAGCACCACACTTCATCCGCTCACGTCACCCCGCAGCAACGCGGTATTTCCTCATTTGTCCTCAAGATAGCCGCCATTTTTGGCATGACTATGAACCACGCGGCCTATATCTTCGGAGACACGCTGCCGTTTTGGGCACGCTGCGTGCTGTTCGCAGGTGGGGGCCTCACCTTCCCTATCATGGCGTTTTTGCTAGTGGAGGGGTATCGTCACACATCGAATATCGCGCGTTACGCCAGCCGACTCGGCATCTTCGCCCTTGTGTCGCAAATTCCATACGGGTTGTTCCTCGCGGCGAACCTCAATGTGCTGTTTACGCTGCTTATGGGGCTCGGCGTGCTGTGGCTTGACGACAATGCCCGCAACCGCGCCCTCTTCTGGACCGGACTCGCGGCGGGAGCCGTCCTCAGCCTGGCATGCGACTGGGGCTTTCTCGGCATCATTATGATTTACCTGTTCAAGAACTTGCGCGGCGAACGCACCGCTATCGTCGCCCCCGTTGGCCTCGCCATTTTCGCCACGGGGATGCCACAATTAGCGGAACTTGCCGCGGGAGCGCCAACCGGCGACTGGTCGGCACTCCCCTTCGCTTTGTATCCCCTCATCGGCTGCTCACTCACCATCCCGCTACTGTCAAGCTACAACGGCCAACGCGGCCGGCCGATGAAATGGTTCTTCTACGCCTACTACCCCGCGCACATCGCGGTGCTGGGTAGTTTATACGTCAGCATCTTTGGGACGCTTCCTCACATTATATAACTATTTTACTCATATATTATGCGGGATCAGTACAGTAATGGAGGCCAGAAAGAAAAAACGGGTCACTATAAGTGACCCGACGTTGATTGGTGGAGCATAGGGGGATCGAACCCCTGACCTCAGGCTTGCAAAGCCCGCGCTCTCCCAGCTGAGCTAATGCCCCGTTCTTCGGCATCTTCCGGAACGTTCGCCCGCGAAAGAGCCGTTGCACTCTAAACAGTAATAAACGCTCCACCGGCTAACTCGGCTCACGGTGGAGCGTTTATCGCAAAAAAATGGTGGGCCCGAATGGATTTGAACCAGCGACCTCACGCTTATCAGGCGTGCGCTCTAACCAACTGAGCTACGGGCCCGCAAAAAAGTGCCTGAACAATGTACCGCAGAATCAACCGTTAGGTCAAGCACTTATTCAGCTTTTTTTCGAAAGAGAGTCTAAATTATTGCGAATGCGTGGCGAACGGGTTCGTCGCGCGGCGCTGCGTACGCGGAAGCGGGGGAGCGGTATAATCGGAGAAAGCCGTCCGCAGCTGGCGTTTGGTTATCGGCAAGGAGCTTCAATGGTACCGGTCAAGGTAAAAACTCTTATTGTTGTGAGCGCGCCCGCGCCGTCTATTCTGGTATTGCAGCCGGTGGAAGAGCCCATTCAGCCGGGGAAGTATCGCATCGTGCCCATTTGGGTGGGCGCGAATGAGGCGGCGCAGTTGGGAGTTGCCCTGGAAAAGGCCCGCTTCGCGCGGCCGATGACGCACGATTTATTCCTGGATGCACTAACGAACCTCGACGCGCGGGTCGATCATGTGGTTATCAGCGGAGTGAAGGGTGCAATGTTTTTCGCGCGGCTCACACTGAAGCAGCACGAGAGGTTGGTTGACCTGGACGCGCGCCCCTCCGACGCCATTGCGCTAGCCATTCGCCAGCAGGCGCCGCTTTATATTGACGAAGAGGTGCTGGAGCGCGCGTCGTTTCCGTATGTGTTCAAGAATGAGTCGGACGCTACCGAGGAGATTGAGGAGTTTCGCTCGTTTTTGGCGGAACTCGCGCCGGAGGATTTTGAGGAATAGCGAGAGATGTATCGGGTGTGGCGTATGAGCCACACCCGATACACAGCGTGGTGGCGCTTAAAAGAGCGAGAGGTCAGGGGCGTCGGCGGCCGTAGCTGAGCGTTGGGCGTCGAGCGACGTTACACCAATGAACGACGGAGCGTTCACGCCCACAATTTCGTCTTGCTTCACACCAGGGGCAGCAAAAGAACTATTTTTCACATGCGGCGCAGCCGCGCTAAGATCCTTATTCGCCTGCCCAAGTCCTTGCGCCTCGGCGCGCTTTCGCCAGCCACCGCGCGCGAAAGCCACAATAAGAAACGCTGCGCGCAGCCATTCGTCAATACACATGGCCACCCACATTCCCACGAGCCCCCAGCCCCAGCCGACACCGAGCAGCCAACCGCCGCCCACCGCGAACACCCAGGAAAACGCAATATTCACCGTAACGGGCGTGCGTGCGTCACCCAGCGCGATGAGCGTGCGCACCATGACAATATTGAGCGCACGACCAATGCCGAGGAACACTTCAACGAGCATGATCTGCCGGCCGAGCTCGTGAACAAGGGGGTCGGGCGTTAAGAGGCCTATCACTGCATCGAAATTCAACCAAAGCACCAGCGAGACCGCCGTGGTGAGTGAAGCGGCGATGAGGTCGGCCATCCACACGCGACGACGCACGACATCAAGTTTCCCCGCGCCCATGAGGTAGCCGAGAATGATTTGCGTCGCCTGCGACAGCGCGATGGAGTAGAGATACGCGATGCTGGCCAACATGGAACAATACACTTTTACGGTAACCACGGTGGTGCCCAGCACGTTGATGAACGACAGAATAACAATCTGGGCCAGGTCGTAGTTCATTTGCTCACCTGACGAGGGAATTCCTACGCGCATCATGCCCTTGAGCGTCGGCCACGGGAAGGGCCGCAGGCACTGTAGCGAAGGTCGCACGTCAGTGTGGCGCAGAAGCATGAACACGGCCAGGACGAGACCTACGAGGCGCGCGGTAACGGCGGCAGTTGCACTGCCTTCCACACCGAACGCGGGTATCGGGCCGAGGCCGTTCACCAGGAGTGCACACAGCAGGATGTTCACGGCGTTCATGACGAGGCTTGCCGCCATAACATCGCCCACGCGAGCGAAGCCACGCAATAGGGCGGTCACCGCGAAGAAGGCGCCTTGAAAGAGCGTCGTTGACCCTACGATGAGCAAATACGACGATGCCATCCCATGCACTGCCGGGTCGATGTTGAGCCAGGCGAAGAACTGCGGCCAAAACGCGAACAGCGCGGCTGATACTGCCAGGCCGAGTGTGGCGTTCACCACCAGGCCAAGCGTAGCTATTTCTGCAAGCGAGCGCTTGTGTTCGGCACCGTTGCCCAAGACGCGCGTAGCTAGCACCGTGGTAGCGGTGCCCATGGCGGAAAGTGCGATGGTAACAATATTGAGTATTTGCAGCGCGTTGCCGACAGCCGCAGCGGCACCTGCGCCTTGAGGCGCGAGCATCATCTGGTTAACGTTGCCCACCATGATCTGCATAAAAAGTTCAATAAAGAGGGGAACGGAAAGAACAAATACATCTGATGATGCCGTTCTTTCGGCCGCGGGCCGAGTAGCGCGTGCCTTTCGCGAAGCGGTTGCGCGCTGGTGTACCCCTTGGATACGGGCCGCTGCGCCCAGTGCATACCCGCGCGCCCCTTGGGCTAAAACAACCAATGACATGGGCTTCTCGCCCCCTTTCCACCTGATACGTCCGTATGTAAACACTCTCTTCATTCGAAGCCGGCAGTATACGGCACGCCTACATGCACGTTACGGGCAACCAACCCCTTCACGCTTTCCGCATTCATGAGTAGGTGAGTTTTATATTATTCTTGTTTGAGCATTTTTTTTGATAAGGCATAACTCAGATAGCCAAACCAATAATCAAAAAATTCATGCAATAATTTTTCCATCGTCCAACAATGAAGCCACCGAAATTCGAGTGGAAAATGAGTGCACTTTTTGAATCGATGTTTTCAAATGCGATATGTTTCACGTGAAACATATCTTGTGTTTATTAGTCATATTTGCAAAATCAACAACTCACAATGCAGGTGCCAAGAAAGATGTTTCACGTGAAACATTTAAGAGGTCGTTTAATCATGTTTCTACAGGTATATGTTATGTAAAAAATAATTACGCATATGCAGGAAGGAATGTTTCACGTGAAACAATCAAGGATATAATTGCTTATATTAATACGCATATGAATCGCGATGTAATACGCGCGAAAGAAATCACGGCGTGGGAACGGATAGTTTGAAAGAGAGAAGAATGCGTTTGAATGTTTCACGTGAAACATTCGATAAGGTGTTGAAGGAAGAAAAAGGGATACAACAACGGCTATCTTTTCGCGAAATTAAGCGCAACAAAAAACGAGCCTCACAAAATAGAGGCTCGTTTTTTTTGATTACTTCACTTGTGCGAAGCAAAAAATTAAGTTCGCAAGGGGGTTTATTGCGTTGCGTTATTCTTCGTCGATGTCGCTTTCGGTGAGGTCTCCTTCCTCGGATTCCTCTTCGAGAAGTTCAATCTGATCTTCATCGGTGGTCGGTTTATCTCCTGCGCGCTTTTTCTTGCTGCGACTGGAAATAGCCACGGCGGTTACGCGGTCGTTGTCGGCTACCTTCATGACGCAGACACCCTGGGTCGAACGGCCCAGCTCGGAAATTCCCAGAACCGGCGTGCGCACAACGACGCCTTCCTCGGACATAATCATGATTTCCTCGTCCACCGCCACAATCTTCATGGCAGCGAGAAGGCCCTTCTTCTCGGTCATCGTAATGGTGAAGACACCCTGGCCACCGCGATGATGCTCGGGATACTCAGATACCGGGGTGCGCTTGCCGTAACCCTTTTCCGTGATAACAAACAGTTCCGTGTCCGGCTTCGCAATTTCCATGCCGAGCACGCGCGCGATCGGCGGCACATTCATACCACGCACACCCATGGTATCGCGACCCATGGCGCGCACCTCGTCCTCGTTCCACATGATAGCCTTACCAGCGCTCGACACCATGATAACCTTCTCACCAGGTGCAACACGGCGCACGCTGATAAGTTCGTCGCCATCCTTCAGATTGATGGCAATCAATCCGTCTCGGCGCGTGCGGTCATATAGATCCATGGACGTCTTTTTCACCATGCCATGCGCGGTGGCGAACATGAGGAATTCGTCAGCCGGGAATTCCTTTGTCGCAATGACGGCTGAGATGGTCTCGCCCTTGGCCAGCGGCAACAGGTTCACAATGGCGGTGCCGCGCGCGTGGCGCGATGCCTCGGGCAACTCGTACACTTTCAGGCGGTACACCTTGCCTGCCGTGGAGAAGAACAGCATGTACGCGTGCGTCGACGCCACGAACAGGTGCTCCACGTAGTCGTTGTCCTTGAGGTTCACACCCTGCATACCCTTACCGCCGCGTTTTTGCTGGCGGTAGGTGGCCACCGGCAGGCGCTTCACGTAGCCGGCCTTCGTCACCGTGACGACCATATTTTCGTCAGCGATGAGATCCTCCACGTCGATATCCTTCGCGTCGGCAGACAGCTTCGTGCGGCGCGGGGTGTCGAACTTCTTCTTGACCTCCTGCAACTCCTCCTTGATGATCTCGCGGACGAGTGCCGGGTCGTTCAACACACGATGGTAGTACTCAATCTTTTCACGCAGCGCGTTCAATTCGTCCTGAATCTTACCGCGCTCCAAGCCGGTGAGGCGGCGCAGCTTCATTTCTAGGATGGCGTCGGTCTGCTTCTTCGACAGGCCAAAGCGCTCGGTCAAGCGGTCAGACGCTTCCCCGTCGGTCTGCGACGAGCGAATGATGTGGATAACTTCGTCGATGTTGTCGAGCGCGACAATCAAGCCCTCCAGGATGTGCGCACGCTCTTCAGCTTTCGCCAGCTCATAGCGCGTGCGGCGCACGATGACATCTTCCTGGTGTGCGATGTAGTAGTGCAGCATTTCTTTGAGCGACAGCACGCGCGGCACTCCATCCACCAGCGACAACATAATGGCGCCGAAGCCCACTTGCAGCTGCGTGTGCTTATACAGCTTGTTGAGCACGACCTGCGGAATGGCGTTTTGCTTAAGGTCGATGATGATATCGATGCCGTGGCGGTCGGCGCCGTCGTGGATGTTCGAAATTTCGGGCAGTTTCTTGTCGCGCACCAACTCACCGAGTTTTTCCAGCAGGCGGTTGCGGTTCACCATGTAGGGAATTTCCTTCACGATGATGGAGCAACGGCCGTTCTTCTTTTCCTCGATCTCGCACCGCGCGCGCACCGTGAGCGAGCCGCGACCGGTTTCATAGGCGTCAAGGATGCCTTTTTTGCCCATGATGATGCCGCCCGTGGGGAAGTCGGGGCCTGGCAGCGCCGTCATCAGCTCTTCGGTGGTGACGTCGGGGTTGTCCAGCATCATGCACGTGGCGTCGATGGTCTCGCCCAGGTTGTGCGGCGGAATGTTGGTAGCCATGCCAACAGCAATACCCTGCGAGCCGTTGACCAGCAGGTTTGGGAAGCGTGCGGGCAAAACCGTGGGTTCTTCCAAACTTTCGTCGTAGTTTGGCTGGAAATCCACCGTCTCTTTGTCCAAATCGCGCAGAAGCTCCATAGCCACTTTGTCTAAGCGGGACTCGGTGTAACGCATGGCAGCGGCGCCGTCGCCGTCGATGGAACCGAAGTTACCGTGGCCATCCACCAGGGGCACGCGCATAGAGAACGGCTGCGCCAAACGCACCATCGTGTTATACACGGCCGAATCGCCATGGGGGTGGTATTTACCGATCACGTCGCCGACCGTACGGGCCGACTTCATGTGCGGGCGGTTCGGCGTGTAGCCGGACTCGTTCATAGCATAGAGAATACGACGGTGCACTGGCTTTAAGCCGTCGCGCACATCGGGCAGGGCGCGGGCCACGATAACGCTCATGGAGTATTCCAAGAACGACGTCTGCATTTCTTTGCCCAGGTAGGCAGAGCGCACAATAGTACCGTTGCCGCCGTTTGCACCTTCCACGATGGAACCGTGCGGGTTACCAAACGCGGAGGTGTCAATCATCGCGCGCGCTTTGTCCTCTTCGGACACGCCAATGCGCGGGCGGGCGGGAGTGGCGTCTTCGTCTTCTTCACCGCTCTCGTCATCGTCGTCCGCTTCGTCGTCGGCGTCATAGTCAGCTTCAGCACGGGACAGCATTTCCTCGAACGCGTCGTCGCGCTCGGGAAGTCCGCCTTCAGCGCCTTCGGTCGAGTCGAAATCTTCAGTGTTGTCTGCCACTTATGTCTCCTTAGATATCCAGGAAGCGGACGTCGCGAGCGTGTTTTTGGATGAATTCCTTGCGGGGTTCCACCTGGTCACCCATGAGTTCACTCACTACGTGCTCAGCCTCAGCGGCGTCATCAATGTTCACTTGCAGAAGCGTACGCGTCTCGGGCTCCATGGTTGTTTCCCACAACTGGTCAGGATCCATCTCGCCGAGACCCTTGTAGCGCTGAACGTCGAACTTGTTCGGATCGTCGTACTCGGCAAGCACCGAGGACAGCGCATTTTCGTCGTAGATGTAACGCTCAATCTTGGGGCTGCGCGAGTTCTTCTTCTTAAGACCGAAGATGGGCGGCTGCGCGATGTAGATATAACCGCGGTTGATGAGTTCCGGCATGTAGCGGTAGAAGAACGTCAGCAGCAGACAGCGAATGTGTGCGCCGTCGACGTCGGCGTCGGTCATGATGATAATGCGGTGATAACGCGCCTGGTCAGCGTCAAAATCGTCGCCGATGTTCGTGCCTATAGCGGTAATGAGCGAGCTGATGGTGTCGCTCGACAGCGAGCGGTGCAGGCCCGCGCGCTCCACGTTCAAAATCTTACCGCGCAGAGGCAAAATGGCCTGCGTCTTGCGGTCGCGCGCCTGCTTGGCGGAACCGCCTGCGGAATCGCCCTCTACAATGAAAATTTCTGAGTCGGCGGGCGTCTTCGACGAACAGTCGGCCAGCTTGCCCGGCAGCGCGAACGAGTCAAGCACGCCTTTGCGGCGCGTCATTTCGCGCGCCTTACGGGCAGCTTCGCGCGCTTTCAGGGCCTGCGTGGCTTTCCCGATAATGCGCTTCGCCGGCGTGGGGTTCTCTTCCAAGTATTCAGCGAGGCCCTGCGTCACCGCGTTTTGCACGAGCGGGCGAATTTCCGTGTTGCCGAGCTTGGTTTTCGTCTGACCCTCGAACTGCGGGTCGTGCAGCTTGACGGAAATAACCGCCGCACAGCCTTCGCGCGTGTCGTCACCCGAGAGGTTTGAATCCTTCTCTTTGAGAATACCCTTCGCGCGGGCGTACTCATTGATGGTACGCGTGACAGCCTGTTTAAAGCCGTCGAGGTGCGTGCCTCCCTCGTGCGTGTTGATGTTGTTCGCGAACGCCATGACGGAGTTGGTGGAGTACGACGTGGACCACTGCATGGCCACTTCCACCGTGCCATCTGCGTTTTCTGCCTCGAAGTAGATAGGCTTGTTGAGCGTTTCTTTGCCCTCGTTAAGGAATTTGACGAAATCGACGATGCCGCCAGCGTACTGGAAGACCTCGGTGCGCGGGTTGCCGTCGGCGTCGGTTACACGCTCGTCGTGCAGCGTGATTTTGAGTCCCTTGTTAAGGAACGCCATTTCGCGGAAGCGGTTGGCCAGCGTGTCGTAGTCAAACACGGTGGTTTCGGTGAAAATTTCCGGATCGGGCCAGAAGGTGGTCTTCGTGCCGGTTTTTTTCGCGGGGCCAATTTCGTGCAGCTTTTCGCACGTTTTGCCGTGGTCGAAAGCGATGGCGTATTCCTTACCATCTCGCTTAACATTTACTTCCACACGCGATGACAGCGCGTTTACAACGGAAACACCTACGCCGTGCAAGCCGCCGGACACCTTGTAGCCCTCGCCGCCGAACTTGCCGCCGGCGTGCAGAATGGTAAGGACGACCTCAACCGTGGGGATTTTTTCCTTGGGGTGCTTATCAACCGGGATACCGCGGCCGTTGTCGGTGACCGTTATTGAGTTGTCCGCGTGAATCCACACGCCAATTTCATCGCAGTAACCGGCGAGCGCTTCGTCGACGGAGTTGTCGACGACCTCGTAGACGAGGTGATGCAGACCGCGAGGGCCGGTCGAGCCGATGTACATGCCCGGACGTTTGCGGACTGCCTCCAGGCCCTCGAGGACCTGGATGTCTGAACCGTCGTAATGGCTCGGATTGTTTGCCACTGACATGCTCCTTTTCCAGTGCGTTTTTAGTGAGATATCTCGCTGAGGCATGCAGGGTGACCTGCGCCGCGAGGTGGCCGTGCGAGATATGAGAACGAGGCTATGTAAACCTTTTCCCCACCGCGTCACGGCAACCTAAGAATTGTAACATAAGCCAGCTATGCTACCAACAATTTCCACGCCTTTTGAAGGCTTTCAGATCAATTCTAAGGGGAGATCGAATGAAAGGGTATTAATTTCACCGTAAAGAGCGAGAAACAAGCCAATATGACGGCCGGAAAGAAGGTTAGCGAAGTTAATTAGGTGGAAATAATTATTTGAACAAAAATGTTTCACGTGAAACATTTTTGTCGCAATGAATGAGATATCAGTAAAACTTAAAAAATGAAGTAAATATTTCACGTGAAACATTTCCAAGAAATCAAAAAGTTATTACTTACAAAGAATTTCGCTCAACGAATGATTGTTTCACGTGAAACACTTTTTAACGGCAGAATAAATGTTTCACGTGAAACATTTACGTACTTACTACTTACCGCGTTGGCCTTTCTTTGTTTCTTCATCGGCCACTATGGCACACAGAAGGGCGCGGCGGACGAGTGGATCTTCGACAGAGGACACTCGTTTACTCACTTCAGCGAATTCTTCATCGCTCAGCGGAACTGAAGGACGATTCGCTGAAGCACTTTGTTGGCGGCTTTCCTCGTTCGCAAGAGCAAAAGGGCGACGGCCCTTCATGTCGCGCGTTGAGGGGATTATGCGCAAGGCCTCAACCTGTTCACCCTGCTCGTGCATCTTCATTTTTAGGAGTTCTTGGCGGTTGTCGAGCTCTGAGCGCACCATACTGTCGTCGCTGTAAACGGCCACTACTTTTCCCGTCACACCCGCCACGGCATCTTGGGCCTCGCTGCGCGAGCGATCAAAGCGGCGAAGAGTAGCTCCTTGCTCCCCCGACACCACATACACCGCATTGATGTGGTCGAGTACGAACTGAGCCGCGTCCTTAAAAACCGCGCGCACGGCATTTTCCCACTTCTTATTCACCATAGCCGCGCGCATCTCTTTGCGCGAAAACGACCCATCGCGCTCCCACGACGCGATTAACTTTTCCACATCGACCGCAAGCTTTCTCATTGCACGCCCCCGTCCTTGAGAGGTAATTCCACCACACGGGCACGGGCGAGCAATTCCTCATCGAAGTAAGTGAGATTCGCCGTCGTGATAAACGTTTGAATATCACCTTCAATGAACGAAACAAGTGCGTTGCGACGCGAGCTATCGAGTTCACTCATCACATCATCAAGCAGCAGAACGGGCCGCTGACCCAACACATCGTGAATAAGAGCCGCTTCAGCCAGCTTAAACGCCAACACCAACGAGCGCTGCTGACCCTGACTCCCATACAGGGCGGCGTTGCGGCCATTAATGAAAAACTCCAGGTGATCGGCGTGGGGGCCCACAAGGGCGCGCCGGCGCGCACGTTCTTCCCCGGCGCGCAGCGTCAGCGCAGCTTGAAGGCGTGCCCGTGCCTCATCACGGCCAAACGAATAGGTGACCAGTACGTTTTGATCGTGCGCTTCCCACGAAGGCACGTAGCAAAGCGCCACTTCTTCGCGGCCACCGGCTATTTCGGCATAATAGTCGCTCACCACCGGCGCGAGCTTTTCAACCAGCGCAGCGCGATACGTTGCCAGCTGTGCGCCGCACGTGATAAGCGTTTCATCGATGCTGGCGATCAGCGCATCAGGGGCTTCATCCTTGAGCAACTTATTTTTATAGCGAATAACTTTTTCGTAATCCTTCTTGATGACGTAATGATTCGACGTCAGCTGCGAGCCCAACGCATCAAGCGCGGCGCGTTTAACCGCCGACGACCCTTTCGCCAACTCCAAGTCATCCGGCGTAAACGTGACGGAAGGCACCAGCCCCTTCAAATCAGCCGTGCGCTTGGGCTTGTCATTCAACAAAAAGCGTTTCTTTCCGTCCCCCGCCCGCAGCGACACCCGCAAGCGCCGGTTGTCATCAGTGACATCAGCATCAAGGCTCGCGAAGTCGGCACCGTGGCGCACCATCTGGTCAAGCGTTGGGTGACGAAACGATTGAAGCGCCGTCAGCAGCTGAATGCCTTCCACCACATTCGTCTTCCCCACAGCATTCGGGCCGACAAGAACCGTGAGAGGCCCCAGGTCAGCCAACTCAAAGTGCTCATAGTTCCGAAAATTAAGGAACGATATGCGGTCAATACGCAAATCCATAGGAAGGCGAAGCGTAGCGGGCGAACGCCGCTATGAAATGCGCACCGGCATGACAAGGTAGAGGAAGTTCTCGTCAGACGGCGCCTTAAAAATGCCCGGCTTCAGCGAGGACTGCACCTCCAAAAACACCTCTTCCGCGCCGATAGCCGCCAAACCGTCCAGCAGGTACGCATAATTGAAGGCGATTTCCACATCTTCGCCTTCGCCCGTGCACGCGATAGTTTCTTGAGCCGAACCCACATCCTGCGCCACCGACGACAGCTGTGTGGTTTGAGACGCCACGTTGATATCAAAACGCACCGGCGAGGACGACTGCCCCAGCAGCGACGAGCGCTTTACCGCTGCAATGAGGTGTTCAACCGGCATACTGACGCGCGTGGTATACGACTCGGGAAGCAGCTGGCGGTAGTTCGGGAAATTACCCTCAAGACGGCGGTTTACGAACACCGTATCCTGATAGGTAACCACAATTTGGTTTTCAGCGAGCGCCAGTGCCACCGGGCTGTCGGTTTTCGGCAGCGCAGCGAGATCCTGCAGGAACGTGCCAGCAATAACAGCCTGGAATTCATCAGCAGTGGCGTTTTCGAGTTCGGTTTCCGTGATAGCCAGGCGGTAGGAGTCGGTAGCCACCATCTTCAGATGGTTGTCTTCAAGCGTGATCAATACACCGGTAAGGATGGCGCGGCTTTCATCTTTCGACACCACGCGCGCCACGCGGCGCACCATGGACGAGAACTGCGTGAACGGAATTTCAATACGCTGCGTGACGTCGACATGGGGAAACCCAGGGAAGTCTTCCGGATCGAGCGCCTTAATGGAGAATGAGGCCGTGTCACAGGTGATGACAGCAGATTCTTCGTCGGCATCCACATGAACCGCCGCGTCGGGAAGGTTTTTCACGATGTCAGCAAAAAGCTTGCCGGGAACCACCGCGCGACCAGGCTCTTCAACCAGAGCGGCTACCGTGTATTGCACCGAAAGTTCCAAGTCGGTGGTTTGCAGCGTGAGGGAGTCGCCTTGCACATCGAGGTAGACGCCGGAAAGAATGGGCAACGTTGAGCGCGTCGAGACACCCTTTAACACAACGCTGAGGGCGTTCTGCAGCTCCGACTGATTGATGCTGAATTTCAAGGTGGTCCCTTTCTCTCTTCTCCACAGATATGCGAGGCATCGCAGGGCCAGCTGAGCCATGCTGATGAGTTACGTGCCACATAAACCGTAAAGCGCTCAGTGCGGTAATGAGCGCGGGGGTATGCGGCACGGGAACTTATTTTGTACAGAGCACGGTGCCATTATAGGGTGTCCGTAGGAAGTGTGCGGTAAAGAATGGTGAAGTCTCGCGAAGAGTGCAGATTGGTTGTAGCGTGAGGATTAGCATTTAGAAGTGCGCGAGGACCGCGGGTTCGGGTTTTTATCTTTTTAAGGTCTTCCTTTATATATAGTAAGGTTTTAATAATAGTAATAATAAGGGCGGTGGATTTGTGGAAAACTAAAGAAACGCCTCGTCACGCCTTATTTAATGGCCAGCGTTGAGCGTGGAGGGCGCGCTCCTTCTGTCAACATGAATTATTGCTTTTATTATCTCTCCCGCTGTTTCTGGTGGTTTTCGGCATACGGTAAGTCATGTTTCAGTCATCTTTCCGCCGAACCGTTGTTCGCACTCTCTATTTTAGATTTCGCGAATTAATTGTTTGAGTGTTTCAAGCTCTTCGCGAAGTTCGCGGTTCTCTTTCATCTTTTCTTCGACGTTGGTGACGGAGTACATAACAGTGGAGTGGTCGCGGTTGAATTTCTTCCCGATATCGTTAAAGGGCAGGTCAAGCATCTGCCGGGACAGATAAATGGCAATCTGACGCGCGTAGATAATGTTGCGCGTGCGCTTTTTGCCCACGAGATCAGCGTGACTTACCTTATAAAACGTTTCGACCTCTTTTTGAATGTCGGCAATGGTCAGGCGCTTCGACGGCCCACCCGAGAAGTGGTTCTCCAGCAGACAGCGTACGTCGTCTAAACTCAAGTCGGGTTGGTTGAAAAACGTCATCTGATAAATCACTTTGGTGACGGCGCTTTTTAACTCGCGAATGTTTGAACTGGAACTTTCCGCGATATACATTTGAATATCATCAGGAATGGCGAAGCTGGAGCTTCCTTCGTTCGCCCGATATTCCTCAACAAAGCTCTTCACGATGCCAAGCTTCGTCTCTATCTCGGGCGGCTGAATGTCGAAGGTACCGCCGGAGTTAAAGCGGCTCTTATACCGCTCGTCGATGTCGATGTTCTTCGGCGCGCGATCAGCGGAAAGTACCACCTGCCTGCCCTGGCTGGTTAACTTGTTGAAAATCTGGAACACAATATCGAGCGTCTGCTTTTTACCCTGTAGGTACTGAACGTCGTCGATCAGAAGCACATCGGCCTCTTCATAGCGCGTCTTGAAGTTCTTGTAGCTCGATTTTTCCTTGTCGTGCGCGGCGCTTGCCTCCATGTAGTCGGACAGCAGCTCAGCCGAGTCAACGTACACCACGGAAAGGTTCGGAAGCGTTTCATACACATAGTTTTGAATTGCGCGCAAAAGGTGCGTTTTCCCCAGTCCTGATTTTCCGTAGATGAACAGGGGGTTCAGGTGTGCTTTACCCGGCATTTCCGCCACGGCGACGGCCATGGAATATGCCATGCGGTTGGAGTCGCCAATGACAAAGTTTTCGAAGGTGAGGCCCGAGGTTGGCGCGTCAAAAGCAGAAGCACTGTCCCTAAACGGGTTACGAAGATCATCCGCCTCGTCAAAACGTGTGAGACCGCGTTCATCGCGTCCACCATACATAGAGTCACCTGACGAAGGTTCATCCCAGCTTGAGCGTCCACTCATAGGATACGTATCTTCCTCATCAGGAATAAGCGCCGTCCTGCGCCTGATCTGCGACTCTTTCTCATATGCTACAGGGTTTTCCCCAGCCGACCGCACCGCTGCCGGTTCTTCCGCACGGGGAGTTTGCTCAACAGCGGGCGCGGCACTCGGAGCTTGCGCATTCGCTCCCTCGGCGGTGATATCCACTTCAAGCGCCACGGTAAACGCCGTGTGATACAAATCCATGAGCGCCTGCTTGATGAAGTCGAGGTAGTGGCGCTCGATCCATGTTTTAATAAAGTCGTTGTCGGCCGTAAGCATGAGGAAATCCTCGCTCATTGCCTGTGGATGCAGTCGCGAGAAAAAAGCGTTGATCTGCGAGGGATCTATGTTGTTGTAGCTTTTGACCTGGTCGCATACTTCACGCCAGATCTGTTCGAGTTTTTCACTATCCATGACGTTCCCCTCGGGATGAGGCGCTCGCTGATTGCTTTGGGTTGCGTGGTGATTATAGCGAATTCGCTACGTGAAAGCCCAGATCGGTCAGGATGCGCTTTTGGCCGGCGGTTTTTTCCACAAGTCCTGCTTCTTCCATCTTAGAAAGGGTAACGTAGGTGCTCGACTGCGGCACGCCGGTGAGGCGCGCTAAATCGGTGACGCCTAATGCCCCTTCGCTCAAAAAGATGGGAAGAAAGTCGCGTTCACGCTGAGAAAGTGGGGGGATTAACGGCTCACGCGCGCCGCGCGACGCCATGTGTGGCCCACCGCCGTGGCCGGAAAATGCCTGCGGCTGTCCATAACTTTGAGCGCCACCAAAGGCCCCATTCGGCACCCGGCCGTACGGATTGGGTTCTTCATCAGGTCCTTTGAGACTGATTGTTACCACCGCGCCAGTGCCGAGGTTATCTTCAATTGAGATTGTTCCATGCGAGAAATCGAGATACTCCTTCACAATGGGAAGGCCCGAGCCAACACCGCGAATGTAGCGCTTCATGGGTTCAACCGCCGACGTAAAGCCTGGCAGCTGCGCTTTGTCCTTCTGAATGATACCCGGCCCCTGGTCAGCAAAACGTATAGTATTTCCTTCATCCAATATGGAAACAATAATTTCTGCGAACCTTGCGTGAATAAAATTTTCTGTCACCTCGCGAATGACGGTGTAAGGAATAGTGCCACCTGCCATTTTTGCTTGTTCATAAATTTTCGATGCGAGGTTTTCAATAAATTCAGCCGTGGGTGCCGGTTGAATTTCCGTGACGCGTGGGGCACTGCGTAAGTCATCGTACTGCGCAATGCGCGCGATGGTTTCAACGAAAGTATAGTCGAAGGTACCCTTCTCATCTGCGGGTTCATGTTCTTGATTTGAATGTTCAATCTGGTTGTTCAATTCTGTTCCATTTTTCAGATTCGATATTCAGTCTTTTTCAAAGATATTCAACGGCATTGTAGCGTTTTTTGACGGCTGAATCTATTCACCTGCGGAATTCATAACATCATTTCGTGTTCATTCAGTCATGCATGAAAGTAAAACGGTATTCAAAGAGGACTTTTTAACGTTTTCAACAATTTATTCAGAAAATGTGGAAAACCAAAAAAGGGTTTGAATGAATAATTGTTAAGAAGGTTGAAAATGCGCCTGATTGTTGAAATTTTCATTGACTTTCGCCGAATAATGGTTTTCCCAGTTCGCGTTTACGACGCCTGAAAACATGTCGGAACAGTAACCTGTCGTTGTCTGTGTGATGTCGATCAATGCGGGGTATTGTTTACAATCTACCTCTAAAACCCCAGGTGAAAGTGCTGTTCATAATTCGTGGAAATCAAAACAGCAGGTCGCGAGCCATGTCGTTCGCATACAACAGCGCCTTGACAACGGGATGTCGTTGAAGTTTTCCACAGGCGTCTTCGAATAAAAGGGCAGTTTTCCCCATTTTCCACAATTTGGACGGAAACCTAACGCGCTCTGTTGATGAAAACGCTTCGAGAACAGACGTTATTATTTCCTGAGAGCGCTTACTAGTGAATGTATCCCCGGCATACCTATTAAAATGTGTAAAAGCTACCGACAACCCCTGTTCCCGTTTCTCGTCGTGGCGATGGCGATGTTAAGGAGTCTCTTTCCGCCCCACGTAAAAACACCTTGACGAGTGAGTAACATGGTATATACTTTGAAAGCTACTCTTGAATGTATTGAAAGGGAAATGACCATGAAGCGCACGTATCAACCTAACACGCGCAAGCGCGCCAAGTGCCACGGCTTCCGTGCCCGCATGTCGACGAAGGGCGGCCGTGCCGTCTTGTCCGCTCGTCGCGCCAAGGGACGCAAGCGCCTCTGCGTGTAAACGGGGACGCGGGTTGGAGACCATCAAATCCAACGCGGAGATTTCTTCCCTGTTCGCAAACGGCAAGCGTTTGCACACGTCCTATCTCACGTTTATCGTGGTACGCAACGAAAAGCAGCACGACCGTCCTGGTCGTGCTGCTTTTATTGCTGGGAAGAAACTCGGGAATGCCGTATGGCGCAATGCTGCCAAACGCCGTATGAGGGCGCTCTGCCGCGAATTGGACGGCCCTTGGCGAGGCTACGATGTGATTTTCCTTGCAAAGTCGAACATCGTGCAAGCGTCTTATAGTAAAGTGCTAGCAGCATGCGACGATACGTTGAAGCGAGCTGGGGTACGATGAGGTTTTTGCGATGGAAACGAAGCCGAGTTTCATAAAGCGCTTGCCGAGCATGGTCGCGGTGTTCTTGATCACGTTCTATCGCGCTGCCATTTCTCCGCTGTTTCCCTCGTGCTGCCGTTTCGTCCCGACTTGTTCAGAATACGGACTCATTGCGTTTCAACGTTATGGGTTTATTAAAGGGCTGAAGCTGACGACAAAGCGGATTTTGCGGTGCCGTCCGGGAGGTCCCCACGGATATGATCCTGTTCCTTAACGGGTTTCGCGGGGCTTTTGTGGCATAAAGGAAGGAATACTAATGTGGGACGCATTTAAGAACTGGATATTCGACGTCATCCAGTTCTTCTACAACTTCTGTGGTGACTGGGGTCTTGCTATCATCATTGTCACCGTTATCTTCCGTTTGCTGATTTCGCCCCTTATGCACAAGCAGACTAAGTCGTCGTTTCAAATGCAGAAGGTTCAGCCTCTCATGCAGGAGATTCAGCGCAAATATGCCGACGATCCGCAGCGCCAGCAAGAAGAGATGCAGAAACTCTACGCCGAGGCGAAGTTTAATCCGCTGGCTGGCTGCTTGCCTATGTTGCTTCAGATGCCTATCTTTATGGCGCTGTTCCAGGTGCTTTCCGAAATGGGTGGCCGTACGCAGGGTTCGGCGTATGAGTTTTACAACTTAGTGCCTAGCTTGGTTATGCGCCCCAGTGAGGCAATAGCCCAGGGTTTTGGAACATTTGTTCCCTATTTGGTGTTGATGATTGTGTTTGCGGGTGCGACGTTCTTGCCTATGGTATTGATGCAGATGGGCAACAAAGATAATCCGCAGCGTAAGCAAACGCTTATTATGTCGGGTGTCATGAGCGTTTTCATGCTGTGGATCAGCTGGGGCTCGCCCGCTGGCGTGCTTTTGTTCTGGGGCGCTTCTTCGCTTATTGGTGTTGCTCAGCAGCAGATTTCCATGCGCATTATGAAGAAGAAGGACGCGGAAGCTGAAGAAGCTATCGAGGTTAAGCCGATTGAGGTTGAGGTTACTCGCAAGCCCAAGAAGAAGCGTCCATCCAAAAAGCGCTAACCTGAATGTTTCACGTGAAACAATGAGTGGCTTATGAGCCCTCATTGATACTGCCTATTGAAGGAGTCTGCTATGGCTGATGAAATTCTTGAAGAGAAGCAGGACGTGGAAGACGGGGAACAGCCCGTCGAACTGAGCGATGAAGAGCTTGATCGTATCGCCGACACCGCTATTGCCGCGCTGCAGGATATTCTCAAGTACTTCAATGTTGGGGAAGTGACCATTGATGAGTACGAGGGTGACGAAGGCGAATTGATTCTTGATATTACGGGCTCCGATTTGGCTGTTCTTATTGGGCGCCATGGGAAGACGTTGGATGCTTTGCAGTTTTTAGTGTCGGCCATCACAGTGCGCACGATTGGGTACAGGTACCCGGTGATTGTCGATGTTGAGGGATACAAGGGTCGTCAGCGTCAGAAGTTGGAATCTATTGCGCGTTCTTCGGCGAATCGTGCGGCAAGCCAGCACCGTAGCATTAAGCTACGCCCGATGACGCCGTATGAGCGCCGCATTGTACACATTACGTTGCGCGACGACGATCGCGTGGAAACAGCCTCCGAGGGAGAAGGCAGCGCCCGCCATGTGGTGATTCTTCCGCGCTAAGCGCTTGTGATTGTTATTGGATGGTTAAGCCCCTTGCTTTGTGAGGGGCTTTTTTATTGCTGTAAGAATGTTTCACGTGAAACATTCTTATGTGGCGTTATTGAACTGAGCGTGGTAGCACATAGGTTTCGCAATTACAGTATCGAAATAAGCGGATATTCCCGATTTAATAATTATTTTTTCGTGTGCATAAATTCCGCGATCAAAAAAATAAATCTTTCGGACAATGTTTCACGTGAAACATTGTGAAATACTCGTTATCGTACGAATTCATCCAATAGCCTCATGTTCTTAATCTCAAATGTTTCACGTGAAACATTTGATGCCCTGCTGTGTGTCGTTATTCTCGTCATCTTTACCTGGTAGACTGTGAAACCACACGTTGAGAAGGATGATTGATGCAAAACGAATCTGTTATGAATTGCTATCTGGAAGCATTACTCGAAGCTAATAAAACGACTAATTTGACGCGCATTTCTTCTGTTAAAGAAGCGAAAGTTCTTCATTTAGAGGATTCCTTAGTTGCGCTTGATGAAATAAACGCTGCTCCTGGAGGTTTATATGCGGATTTGGGAAGCGGCGGTGGGTTTCCTGGCGTTCCATTAGCGCTTGCGACAGGGAGGCAAACGCTCTTGGTTGATTCTGTTCAAAAGAAGATGAATATCGTGGGAGAGATTCTCGAAGGCCTTAATCTCAGTGATCAAATATATACCTACGCGGGAAGGATAGAAGATCTTGCTCGTGAACGTCCACGTGAGTTTTCAGTGTTAACCGCACGAGCATTGTCAAAGCTTTCAGTTTTAATGGAGTTAGCAAGTCCTCTGCTGAAAAAGGGAGGAATGCTCGTTTGCTACAAGGCAAATATTCAACCTGATGAATGGGAGCACGCTCTTGAAATGCAAGATACATTCGCATTGCAGCTCAAGTCAGATAGAACGTTACTGCTCAGTGACGGTAAAACTCAACGTCGCATAGTTGCCTTCGAGAAAAAAGGTTCGCCGCGAGTTAAGTTGCCACGCAAAGTGGGAATGGCCCAGAAAAAACCTCTCTAATGTTTCACGTGAAACATTAGAGAGGTAGTACGGGAAACTAAGGAATGAGATGTTTCACGTGAAACATTCCAACAAGTTTAGCTAACGACGTCGCAACGCAAAATGTTTCACGTGAAACATTGGAACTTGAAAAGAATGTGCTAATGCTTGTTAATCAGAAGTGATAGCGGTACGGTACACACGTCATTGCGACGCAATTGTACTTCTTGATGAATGGTCTCGCATACTCCTTCAAAATTTTCTCGGATAGAGGAATTAGGAAACCTCAGCTCCTTTATTCCCTCCATCTCTAAATACATCGTTCGAACGGCATCATATTCAAGATTCCTTTCTTCATAATGTTGGGATCCGTCTAATTCAATGCTCAGTCGCGCTTGTCTGCAGAAGAAATCAACAATGTAAGGCCCCACTAGGATCTGGCGCGAAAAGTGAATTGGATATTCTGCAAGAAAGCAGTACCAGAGCTTTTTCTCAGCAGGGGGCATAGTGCGCCGCATTTCACGGGCGCGAGCTGCAAGTAATGATCTCCGGGTACGGTTCATACTATCCCTCCTTCAAATGGTCGTTAAAGCGATGGTAGCGCTGCAACCTTACCAATCGACCGTAAATAAGCCGTCGAGAAGTCTTCCCGTTCTAACACTTTTCAAGCGCCCGAACCGTCGCGAATCCAACAAAAATACGGCGCAACTATGTTCAAAGAGGCGTTCCCTATTTTCTTAATCGATAATATGGAACATCCCCGACATTGAAGCGTCGTTACACGGGTATAGTGTTTCACGTGAAACATAAACAGAGTATACTGGCTTTGTGCTCATGAAAGGGGGCCTCTGTGGGACTGTTCGATAGTCTAAAACGTGACAGAAAAGCAGCCGAGACTGTCAGTCAAGAAGAGTTGGTAAAACCAGCACCGGTAAGTGAATCTGATGATGATATGATTGGGGACATTGAGGACGTAGAAGTTCTCGAACGTGAGGTAGTTCCCGAACCGGTGAAGGAAATTCCCCCTAAGCCAATTAAATCATATAAAGATAAAGCGCCTGTAAAACACGTTGTAGGCCAGACAAAGGTTATGGCTATCATCAACCAAAAAGGTGGTGTCGGTAAATCAACCACGGCAATAAACCTTTCTGCTGCGTTGGGTGAGAAGGGTAAGCAGGTATTACTCGTCGACCTTGATCCTCAGGGGAATTCTTCGAGTGGCCTTGGCATTGAGAAAAGCCGTGTCGAACACTGTATCTATGATGTTCTCTTGAATGATGTTCCTATCGAAGAGGTCATTATTCCTGATGTATGCGAAGGCCTTGATGTAGTGCCGGCTACTATCAATTTAGCAGGCGCTGAGGTGGAGTTGGTAGCGGAGATGGCACGTGAGAATCGTCTTCGCGATGCCGTTGGCTCGTTGCGAGGTAAATACGACTACGTGTTCATCGACTGCCCTCCTTCGTTGGGCCTGCTTACCGTTAATGCCCTCGTCGCTGCTGATAAGCTTCTCATACCTATTCAATGCGAGTTCTACGCGTTGGAAGGTGTGACAAAACTCCTTGATTCAATGAAACGTGTCAAAACACGGCTTAACCCATCTCTTGATATCTTCGGCGTCTTGCTGACCATGTACGACGGCCGTACGACGCTTTCTCGACAGGTAGTTGATGAAGTTCGCAATTATTTCGGTCGGACGGTATTTGAGACCCTTATACCGCGTACTGTGAAGCTTTCTGAGGCCCCAAGTTTTGGTCAGCCTATAACTCAATATGACCCTACGGGCAAAGGCGCCCAATCGTATACTGATCTTGCAAAGGAAGTGATCCAACGTGGCTAAATCGACGAAAAGCGGTTTGGGACGCGGTCTCAACTCGCTGTTGGGTGGTTCGTACGAGGAAGCCGTGCCCCCTGTTCCTGCTCCGCGCGTGACCGTTGAAGCGAAAGAGTTAGTGGAGCAGAAAAAGCCAGTTGAGCGGCGAGAAGTTGCCGTTGAAAAGACGCGCGAAGCACAGAAACATGAAGTTGAGACCGACGAGTTCTTGGCTGATGACGACCACGTGACTATTAAGAGTGTTGTTCCTCGCCGCACCGACGAGGTGCCGCTGGAATCGGTGACGCCGAACCCAGATCAGCCGCGCACTAACTTCAAGCGCGAGGAAATTGAGGAACTGGCTGCTTCTATTGATAAGGACGGGCTTCTCCAGCCTATTTTGGTGCGCCCCATGGGTGAAGGGAAATATCAGATCATTGCCGGCGAGCGTCGATGGCAGGCGTGTCGACTTATCGGTATGAAAACGGTTCCCGTGCGCATTAAAGAGGCTGATGACGACAAGGCGCTTGAGCTTGCGCTGATTGAGAACGTGCAGCGTTCGGATTTGAATCCTATTGAAGAGGCCTATGGCTATCGCCGTATGATGGAGCGTCGCAATCTGACTCAATCGGAAGTTGCGCAAGCTATGTCGAAAGGCCGTTCGACGGTGGCAAACGCGCTGCGCTTGCTTGAACTGCCGGAAGAGGCGCAGCAATTGCTTTTTGAAGAAAAGATTACCGCAGGTCATGCGCGCGCTATTCTTTCTATTCCTCAAAAGGAAGGCCGTCAGAAGCTTACACAAAAGCTGGTTGAGGAAAAACTTTCCGTGCGTGAAGCGGAAACGATTGCGCGTTTGTTTGCTGGAAAGCAGAATGACGAGGTTCCTCAAGTTCGGCAGCCAACGCCTAAGTCGTTTAAGACGGTGGCGAAGGCTCTGCGCGATATTCTACATACGAACGTAAGGGTTAAGACCGTTCAGGGTAAGAATAAGATTGAAATTGAGTTTAAGGATGAGGAAGAACTCGAAAAGTTGTTTGAAGAGCTTCTCGCTTCAATGTCATAGTGTTTCACGTGAAACATTTATTTTTAGAAGCGTCCTTGTGGCGCTTCTTTTTTGCTTCGCGCTGTGTAAGTAAAGCTAAATGTCCATGCTTTGGTAAATGAGTGTTTCACGTGAAACACTGCAAGGTAAGGCGTAAATATTTTGCTGCTTGTATTAGTAAAATTAACGTTTGAAATGTTTCACGTGAAACATTCAGAAGCGAATCGTTTTTTAACTGTCCAGTTCAGAAGAGCTTAAAAAACTTCTAGATGTTTCACGTGAAACATCTAATGACCGACACGACCCTGAAATCATTTTAGTTTCTTGAGTGGTAACTCATATGTTTCACGTGAAACATATGACGAGTGTTTAAATGCATTCTTCAGTTGGCCACATGCTCCTGCGATGTCGCTTCCTCGGGAGTGGCGAATGGTTGTTTCGATCCCATTCTTTTGAAGGGTGGCCTGCCAATGCGTCATAGTTTTAGTCAAACTTGGCTGAAATGGTGAATCGACTATTTTGTTTAGGGGAATAAGATTGATGTGGCAAAGTAATCCTGCGCAGAAATCTTCTAATGCCTCACGATCTTCCGCGCTATCGTTTATTCCTGAAATCATTGCATATTCAAGCGTGACTCGACGGTTCGTGGCGCGCACATATGCCTGCAGTGCTTTTTTTAGTTGCTGAAGAGGATATTTGGCAACGCCGGGCATCAATTCGTCGCGCGTCTTTTGAAGAGCCGCGTGAAGAGACACGGCGAGCGTAAATTGTTCAGGTTCTTCGCTTAATCGGCGTATACCTGGGATAATTCCGCACGTTGAAATGGTCATATGCCGAGCGCCTATAGCGAACAGCTTGGGATGGTTTAGCATACGTAACGCATCCAGCGTCGCATCGTAATTCAAAAAAGGTTCGCCCTGGCCCATCACAACCACGTTTGATACGCGCTGTTTCATATGTTTTTGAGCGACGTAAATTTGGTTCACAATCTCGCCCGCAGTAAGATTTCGCGTGAATCCTTCCTTTCCTGTGGCACAAAACGAGCAACCCATTGCACAACCCGCCTGAGACGAGCAGCAAATAGTGAGTTTTCCATTAGAAGAAGGCAGCGCAACGGTTTCCACACACACCTTATCTGGGAAAGTAAGAATGAATTTACCTGTGCCATCTTTTGACTTTTGAAGATCGGTGATGCGTGGGCGAACAAGAGGGTGCGTTTCCTCAAGAAATTCGCGAAAAGCTTTCGGAATATTCGTCATTTCGCTATACGATTCAGCGCCTTTGCCATACAACCATTCAGCCAATTGAAGTGCGCGGAACGAAGGCTGCCCAGCAGAGGCGGTGAACTCTGAAATTTCTTTGAGAGATAATGCTGTAATAAATGTATTCATTATTTCATTATAGAGTAAGTGGGCGGCAAGTGTTTCACGTGAAACATTCCGATGTCTCAGTGAGGTTGATCAAAGGCTGAGCTCGTATTTGCTATACTTCTGAACGTTATGGTTGGACAATGAAAGAAGGATCCATGGTTGAAAGCGTCGATCCAGGTCAATGTCAGGTTGCGCTTCTTGTTGGCGGAGTGAGCGGCGAGCGCGAGGTGTCGCTGGCTTCAGGAAAAGGAGCTCAAGAGGCGCTTGAGCAAGCAGGATTTCCGGTGACGGTGCTTGATCCGTCTAATAAAGAGGACTTGAAACGGCTCATCGATGGCCCATTTGACGTGGCATTCATCTGCTTGCATGGTAAATATGGCGAAGATGGCACGCTGCAGGGCTTTCTTGAGATGATTGGGCTGCCGTATATTGGATCCGGCGTGTGGTCGAGCGCGCTTGCCATGGATAAAGTGAAGTCAAAGGTGTTTTATAGCCGGGAACAAATTCCGACACCTCATTCTCTTGTATTGAATCCTACGTCGACTGTTGATGTCGAAAAGATTATTGAGGAAGTTGGATTTCCTTGTGTTGTAAAGCCTGCTACGGAAGGCAGTGCGCTGGGGGTATGTATTGTTGAAAATAGGGATGACTTGGCGGCTGCTGTCGAAAAAGTGAGTGAACTGGATCGTCAGGTGCTGATTGAACATTACGTTGCGGGTAAAGAGCTCACGGTGGCCGTGCTTGGCAACGATGAGCCTCGGGCGCTTCCGATTATTGAGATTGTGCCGGTTAATGAATTTTATGATTATGAGTCGAAGTATGTTCCTGGAGCTTCGCAGCATTTGTGTCCGGCGCCTCTCGATGAAAAGGTGACTGCGGAAATTCAAGACCTTGCTGTTCGCGCGCATCGAGCGCTGGGATGTGAAGGGGTGTCGCGTTCCGACTTCATTCTTGACGAAGCGGGTAAGGCGTGGATCCTTGAGACTAACACCATTCCTGGTATGACGGGAACCTCGCTTTTGCCTGACTCGGCCCGCGCGGCAGGTATTTCGTTCCCTGAGTTGTGTACGATGTTAATTGGGTATGCTTTAGAGGGGAAATAGCGCGTTGTTTAAGGGAACGCGAAATAATTAGTACTGAATAATTCGTTTTTAATTTAATTGGAACGCTCATTGGATGTTTCACGTGAAACATCCAATGAGTTTTTTGGGCGCGGGATAAATTTTCTAAGGGCACTTTTTCTTTATCAGGGTTTTTGATTCTTGAAGCTTTGAGACTTCTTGGCGTTTTTACGCTAGTCGGAATGTTTCACGTGAAACATTTTGTGATGTCGAGGGTTCGCGGCGGTGCGATGCTCAGCCAATGTTTAACCCAGGGGCTTCGTCTGTTACACTTTTAATGAAAACGAGGCGAAGGGATCTCAGTGGATACGTACGTTGGCTTTTATGCGCGGTTCAATACTCTCTCTAAAAAAGATGCGGCTGCATTGCTTGGCGCTGACAATCTCGTCGGCGATGTATTCGAAATTATTTTTGATACGAATGAGGAAGGCGAAACCGTTGCGTGGATGAAAAACCGGTTTGGTTCGCTCGTCGGTTTCTTTGATGCTGATACGACGCGTCGGCTGCGCATACTGAATGCAAGAGAATGGCATTTGAAGGCGATACTTTCCTTTGTGGCGTTTACTGATCATCCCGAGCCTGGCCATTATTGGGGTGAGGCTGCCATAATCTGCTATTCACCGGTTTATGAAGCTGAATTTACTACGTTTATTGAAGGGTTAGCGCCAAGAATAGCTGATGGCGTGCGCCCTGACGTTGATCTTGGAGAACAGGGCGCTCAACAGGTAATCGAGTCGGGGGGTTTGTGGTCCCCCACGAAAACAATGCCATTCCCTGCGAAGCAACAGGGCACAGTTATCATGAAAAGCCGCCGAAAAATGTCGGAGAAACTCATTGAGCAGGGACGCAAAGGAAATAAAGGCTGCTATGTGGTGAGCTGGCTTTTCCTGCTACTTGTGGTTGCTGGCCTTCTTTTCGGACTGAAATCGTGCGGCGTATTCTAAGAATTGGTCGTTTGTAGAGAAAGTTTATCCTAAATGTTTCACGTGAAACATTTAGGGTGTTGTCATGGGTTCCCATTTTCGCAATGAAATAATGAAGTGAGATGTTTCACGTGAAACATTTTTTGTTCTTGAAAAGAGCCATTTCCTGCGCTGAAGAGAATGGCATCGGTTAAATCATTGGTCAAATAATTATCCTCTTTAATCGGATGAGTATTCCCGGTGTTTCACGTGAAACAATCAAAGTCGGGATAATGTGATCGCAAAATGTTTCACGTGAAACAACTGAAGCAGGATGAAATGTTGGATTGGTAGTGTTTCACGTGAAACACTCAATGTGGGGCGAAATGCTGGGTCATGATGTTTCACGTGAAACAATTTGTGCGAGTCAAACGATGGTCGGAATGTTTCACGTGAAACAATTGAGGTTCTGTCTGGTTGATGCGCGTACCCCTAGTGGGCGGCGTAAGATGTTTCACGTGAAACATCGTTGTATAGCGGGGTTTTGATTTGTGTGTTTTGGGGAGAGATGGTAGGCTGGCCGTTATGGAAAATCAAAGTGCGCAGGCGCATGACATCCTGCAAAGTTTTATCAGCGATGGCACTCCCGAAAGCATTCGTGCGCGGTATGCTTCATTGGCGCGTCGCGCTGAAGCCAGTGATTTTGGCGAACTCGATCACAATATTGTGGTTATCGACACGGAGACTACGGGTTTCTCGTTCAACCATGATGAATTGACGCAAATTGCGGCGGCTCGTATGGAGCGCGGCGAAATAGTTGATTGGTTTATCACGTTTGTTAATCCAGGGAAACCTATTCCGGAAGAGGTTGCGCATCTTACTGACATTCACGATGACGACGTACGTGACGCTTCTGAGCCGAATGAAGCGTTGAGTCAGTTGGCGGCGTTCGTGGGTGATGCAAAAATAGTTGCACATAATGCGGAGTTCGACCGTACGTTCACGACGAATCATCCGGGTGGGTATGCCTTATTAGAAAACACTTGGATTGACTCGCTCGATTTGGCACGTATTGCGCTGCCGCGGTTTAAGTCGCACAGGTTGCTTGATCTGGTAAAAGCATTTGGGGCTCCCCTTTCGACACACCGCGCGGACGCTGATGTTGCTGCTACGTGTGCGGTATTCCGCATTTTATTGGCTGCGGTTGACGCGATGCCCACTTCACTCGTACGTGAGATCGCGCGCATGGCAACGCCTGCGCAGTGGCCGACGCAGGTGGTGTTCGATTATTTTGCATCGAAAAAAGCGCTAGAGGAAGTTTTGGTTTGCGAAAAGGCGTCTGGTGGAATAAGCGAACAGATTGTCGACGATTCAAACACTTACTCAGCAACTGAAACATTAAAAAATGAATGCACCCAAGATGCAGACGGCGGTGAAACGAGCGTACTTTCAGTCAGTGAGCCGTTCTCGTTGCGTGCTATGCGTCGCGAGCGTGTTGCTCACATCGAGCGTAAGGCAAAGATTGACGCGGACGCAATTGCAGCTGATCCCCTGCGTGACCTGGTATTCCCTACGCAAGATGAAATAAACGCTGCCTTTGCGCCGGACGGGCTTGTGGGGTGCCTCTACCACGATTTTGAAGCACGCGCCGAGCAGCTGGCTATGTCACATGCCGTGCGCGATGCGTTTGCCTCGTCGGAAAACCTCATGGTGGAAGCCGGCACTGGTGTTGGTAAGTCTATGGCTTACCTTGTGCCTTCCGTTTTGACCGCGCGTACAAACAACATAGCTGTCGGCATCGCTACAAAGACAAACGCCCTGCTTGACCAGCTGGTATATCATGAATTGCCCGCGCTTGAACGCGCTCTCGCAAAAGCTGGCGAAAGCGCGGAAGCCTCCGCCTCTCACGCCACACAAAGCGCTGCTACTACCCAAATAGAGACTGAATCCGACATTCAAAATGATGATCTAATAAATAATGAAATAGCTGATGCGGCCTCCAACTCAACCCCGCCCGCACTCACCTTTGCGGCCCTCAAAGGCTTTTCGCACTACCCGTGCCTTCGACGCATCGAGCGCCTGGTGGTGGAAGGCCCACAAACACGCCTGGTCGCAGGCAAGGAACAGTCGCAGGCACCCGCGCTGGCCGCCCTTCTCTCGTACGTCGAACAAACCGAATACGACGACATGGACGGCCTTAAGATAGATTTCCGCGCGCTGCCGCGCTACACCATTACCACCACAAGCCACGAGTGCCTCAGGCGCAAATGCCCCTATTTTGGCACGTCATGCTTCGTGCACGGTGCCCGCCGTCGCGCCGAGGCGGCTGATATCGTGGTCACGAACCATAGCTTACTCTTCTGCGACCTAGCCGCTGATGGCGGACTCCTGCCGCCGATTCGCTACTGGGTGGTGGACGAGGCCCACGGCGCCGAAAACGAAGCGCGCCGCGCCTTCTCCCTGTCGCTCGCTGCCGAAGACATCCTGCGCCTGGCAACGCGTGTGTCCGCCGACGAAGCCTCGCGCAACGTGTTCGTGCGCGCCGAGCGCCGCGTCGTCGCTCCCGAAGGCGGCGACGGTGCCACGCTCTTCTACGCGCTCACGGCCAAGGCGCGCTCCGCCGGCACCGCTTATGCCGAGGCCGCGCGCGAGTTCTCCATACACCTGAAAGACCTGCTGTTTTTCGACGCCAACAAGCGCGGTAAGGGCTACGAATATGTTGAGCTGTGGCTTAATGACGACATTCGGGGAAGCGCAACGTTTTCCCAGGTGGCATCTCTAGGCCGCGTGATGGCGCAAGCGGCCGAAAAGCTGGTCACCACCTGCCAGGAACTGGTGGGCTATCTGGAAGACGTGGAAGGCGCTGCCGCCATCCAGCGGGAAATAGCTTCCACCGCCATGGAGCTGAAAGACCAGATCAACGCCGTAGATGTCATCCTGGACAAAGCCCCCGAATGCTACGCCTATTCCGCAACGCTGTGCCGCAAGAACGATCGCGCCGTCGAAAAGCTGGAGGCGCTGCTGCTGAACGTGGGCGAAGCGCTGGCCGATACGCTGTACGCGCGCACCCATTCGGTGGTGTTCGCCTCCGCAACGCTGGCCGTGGACGGCCGGTTCGACGCGTTCGAAAAAGCGCTCGGCCTGAACGCCTCCGAAGGTTCCACCTGCCGCTCGTGCCAGCTGGACTCCAGTTACGACTTCGACGCCAACATGACGGTGTACGTGACCTCCGACATGCCGGAGCCAAACGACCCCTCCTACCTGGGCCGTTTGCAGCAGCTGCTCGTGGACGTGCACCGCGCGCAACAGGGCTCGCTGCTCACGCTGTTCACTAACCGCCGCGAAATGGAGCGCTGCTTCGACGAAGTGCAGCCCCAGATCAAAACCGACAACCTTCGCGTCGTCTGCCAAAAGTGGGGCGTGTCGGTGAAGGGCCTCCGCGACGACTTCCTGGCCGACGAGCACCTGTCGCTCTTCGCGCTCAAAAGCTTCTGGGAAGGCTTCGATGCCCCCGGTGCCACGCTGAAAGGCGTCGTCATTCCCAAGCTGCCCTTCGCGAAGCCCACCGACCCCCTGTCCTGCGAACGCGCCGCCCGCGATGACCAGGCCTGGCGTCATTTCGTCCTACCCCAGGCCGTCTTGGAAACGAAGCAAGCCGCAGGCCGCCTCATCCGCAAGGCGGACGACCGCGGTGTGCTCATCCTAGCCGACCGCCGCCTCTTAACAAAAAGTTACGGCAAGGCTTTTCTCAACACGCTGCCGAGCCGCACCGTTAAAGTGCGTACGTGCGCAGAAATTGCGGCAGAAATTGCCGAAATGACCGCGCGCGAACAGCAAGAATCACCTGATCAGTGTGCAGACGTACGTGAGCAAGGATAGCGCTAGGGCATTGCATGGGTAAGTTGGACGACAAATTTGCGCGCGCCGCGCACATCAAACGCCACACTGTAGGCACGTCGAACGAGATATCGTTCAGCGTGCTGGACGCGGCGAAAAACCAGCTCGAAGGCCCCGCCAAGGCCGATCCCGACGCGCGCACCTCCCGCTTCGGCCACATATCGCTGTTCACGTTGCCGCTGGGGCGGAAAAAAGCCATCGGCACGCCCGTGAAAGAGCGCGGTCTCCCGCTGTCCGACGGCGGGTTTGCCTCGGCTGAAGCCGCCGCTGCTGACAAGGCTGCACCTTCAGCGGTCCCAGGAGATTCCCAGGTGGGACGCCTGTCGAAGACGCGCAGCGCAGGAACTTCCCTGGCGCTACCCACGCAGATGCGCACGCCGGAAGAGGAAATCTCGCGCCGCAAAGCCCGCCGCCGACTTCGCCGTATTCTTGCGGCATCGCTCGTGGTGGTGATCGGCCTCGCCCTGGCAGGTGCCGGCGGCCTCTATTTGTATCACGACCACCAGCAGCACGCCGCGCAAGTTTCGCAGCTTGATGGCGCGCTCGACCTGGTGAAACAGGCCGACGAAACCATGGTCGCCCTCGACGCGCTGGTGGCTTCCCCGCTTTCCACTGAAAGTCTCACGGATGCCAAAACCGTGTTGCAGCGTCTTCCGGAAACCACCGCGCAGCTAAAAGAAGCTGATCAGGTGGTGCGTGACGTGTCTGCATCGCTGCGCGAATCGCGGGACAAGGAAGCTGCCAACCAGTCAGTTGCTGCCGTGGCAGCGCGCCTGGCCATGATTGAGGCGGGTGAGCAGATTGTTGAAGCTGCCCTCGCTGCCAACGAGGCGGCCAAGCAAGCTAGCGCCGCCTGGCAGGACGTTCTTTCCGCCGACGCGCTCGCCCGCGAGGCTGCGGCGCTCGTCACCGACACCACTGACGAACACGTCACGGCCTCCAAGGAAAAAACCGAAGCTGCAGTAGCCGCCCTCGCGGAAGCGCAGGATGCCCTGCTCGCAGCCGCATCCGCCTATCCTGATGCCGACCTCACCGCGGCGCTCAACTACGTAGCCAAACGCATTGAGGCTCTCAACGCCGCCATCGCCTCTGACGAGGCGCTGCTGGCGAAAAACAAGGATGAAGCGTTCGCGCAAAACGACGCCTACACGCGCGCCGACGCCGAAGCAGCCACGATGGCCGCCGAACTTCCAAGCGATCTTACGCGCACTATCAACGAAACATTCGAACGTGAAACGGCTCCCTTAACAGAGACCTATTCAACGGCTCGTTCACAGGCCGGATCAGCGGATGCGTTTATTCGTGATTATTTGGGAACGACAATTAAATAGCGTATACTAGCGATATGTATGCCCAGCTGAATGGCACCGGATCGTGAGCGAAAGGCAAAGGCTATGCCTGAGATTATAGACCACGTCGCATATCTGTCGCAGCAAATAGGGCCGCGCCCTGCGGGTACGGAGGAAGAACAGCAGGCCGCGCTTTATATTACGGAGCAGTTTCAGAAGGAAGCGGGTCTTTCCGCCGTCATCGAGGACTTTAACGGCGCCGCCAGCAGTGATTTGCCGCGCGCAATCTGCTGTGCAGCGACGCTGGTTGTCGGCGCTCTTTCTCTCTTCGTTCCGATGCTGCTTATTCCTGCCATTGTGGTGGCGGTGATTGCCCTTCTGCTGCTTGCGGCCGAAGCGCTTGACAAGCCGGTGCTGTCGAAGGCGTTTGCCCGCGGCGTCAGCCAGAATGTGGTGGCGAAATACGAGCCCGGCTATACGGCCGAGGCGGGCGGTACGCGCCGTCGCAAGGTGGTTCTGGTGGCGCACTACGATAGCGGCAAGGTGCGCGCCGAGTTGAAATCCCCACTCATCAATATTCTCCCCATCCTTCGTTGGGCGAATTTGGGTGCCATGGTGGCCACACCGATTCTTCTTGCTCTGCGTGCAACGGTGCTTGCGCACGTGAGCGAGACCATGACCTTGGCTTTGAACGTGATCATGGTCGTGTTGTTGGTGCTGGTGGCGGTGCCCGTGCTGGAGGCCATCATGCACAAGGTTGCAGCGTACAACGAGGCTGCCAACTGCAACGCATCGGGTGTCGCCGTGCTTTTGGAAGTGGCGCGCCGCGTTGGGCGTGGCCGCGTGAGCGATGTCGACCTTGGCGCATCGGGCGCGCAGGCTACGGTACATGGCGAACAGGCTGCGCGCGCATCCGGATTGGTGCCCGAGGGTGCGGAATTGGTGTACGCGGCAGCAAACTTGAAGGCCCCCGAGCCCGCGCCGCAAAGCGAGGCCGCGCGCCTAGCGGCGGCGAAGGCGGCCGTGGCTGCTCTCACTGGTAAGCCGGTGACCAGCCGCTATTCCGCTGATCTTTCTGAGAATTTGGTACAGGTGAAGGAGCCGCCGCTGGGCGTACCTACGGACGCCGATCACCAGGCGCTGCGCGATGAAACGCGCGAAGCACTGGCTTCCCTGCCTCCCGAGACGCGCGAGGCTGCTCTGGCGAACGCAGCGATGCTGGAAGCGTCCGAGGCGGTTGCGTCTGAGGCCGCCGGCGTTCCCTCTGTTCCTCCCGCGCCGCCGGCTCCGTTTGCTGCTGCGCCAGCTCCCTCGTCTGAGGGCGGCGTTCCCGATTGGTATAAAAAGGCACAGGAGAAGGCCAAGAAGCAAGCCAACGACAAGAAACCGGTGCAGCGCTCACGCTACGCCGAAGCGCTCGACGCTGCCATGAACGAAAGTAGCGCGCATTTCGAAGATGCGAACGATGCCGTGATGTCCGAAATGGAAGCGCGCCTGCAAAGTATGCGCGAAGGCATCATGGAAGTGAAAGCTCCCCAGTTCGAGAAGGCGGAAGGTTCCGCGCAGGTCGAAAGTGCGGCACCCGCGAGGGCTCCCTTTGTAGACGACGCTACGGCGTCTTCTGCTGTGCCCCAAAGTGCGGCTGAGTTTGCGGAAGGTACACCTGCTCCTGCAGACGCTTCCCTTACCGCAGTTCCTGTTGGTGCTGAGGAAGGTGCCACCTGTGCTATGCCCCCCATCGACGTGAGTGAGCTGCGCCTCGGTGACATGCCTCCGGTGGCTGATGTGGCCATGCCTTCGTTCCTTGACCCCGCTAAGGCCCAGGAAGAAAAGCTGCGTGAGCGCGGAGAAGTTCAGCGAACCGCGAACCGCGTTGACGTAACCGCTGCTGAGGTGGCTGCCAGCGGGCGACTTGAGTACGCGTCTGTGCCGTATGATGCCGCGCCGATGCCGGAAGACAACCTGCAGCAGCCCTATGATCAGAGGGTTTCTGATCAGACAGATGCCCCGCTACCGCAGCGCCGCCCCATTGTGCTTCCCGACATTGGGGTGTCGTCGGCTTCTCCCACTCCGCTTTCTGAACTGCCGAAACAGCGTGCACCTCTGGCTGAAGCTGAGACGTCCGCGAAAAGCGCGGCGAAAAGTCTGCTTACTATGCTGCCTTCCATCGATCCGGTGCAGGAGGCGGCTGCTGAGGCCGACCAATCGGCCGACACTTCCGCGGGTGCCGCCGCGTCCGCGCGTCCCAACCTGCGTGCGGCACTTCCGTCGCTTTCCGGCTCCCTGCCGCGTTCTGACGAGAGTGCGGTCAGCGCAGCCGGTGCATTTGTGCCTGCTGGTGCGACCGGTGCGTTTGCCCCGGTAGGCCCCGAGCTCTTGGACAACGTTGACCCGAACGATATTTACGTTGATGACGCGGACGATTCCGCCTACGAAGGCGAACTCACCGAAACTGGCGCCTTTGCTGGCCCCGGCTATGTGGAAATGCCCAAGTCGCGCGGCCGTCGCTTCCTCGATAGGCTGCGCTTCCGCAAGCGCAAGGACGAAGAGGAACCCACGCCCCAAGAGTGGCTTGAAGTTGATGAATCATTCGACGCTCGTTCCGTGGGCGCCGCTCGCGGTGGCTGGGAAAGCTTCCGTGAGGGCGACGAACCGGCCGAGCAACTGCCGGCGTCTGCCCCTTACGCTGAAAGCTACGAGGACGACTACTACGATGATTACGCAACGCCGACAGTTACTCCGGCGTCTGGAGGCTTCGCGGCTGGCTACGAAGATGACGAAGAAGAAGAGTACGTTGAGTCCTATGAAGCTCCCTACGCTGCCCCGGTGGACAGTCGCCCGTTCAATGACGGCGGTTTTGATGCCTTCGCACCTCTTCCTTATGATGATGACTTTACGCTGGATGACGTAGAAGATGACGACGACACCTTCGCTTCCGATGAGCGTCCGCGCTGGAACGGTGGCGGATTCTCGCGCCGGCGCATGGGGCGCGCAAGCGATCCGATGCCCGAGGATGAAGTGGACGCTGTCGAAGTGCCTCTCGGCTTAGCGGACGATCCCTCAATGCCGCTTGAGCTGAAAGAGATTTACCAGTTCCGCAACCCTGATATCAACACTGAGGTGTGGTTTGTCGCCCTGGGTGCTGAACTGGCCCATCAGGGAGGCATGCGCGCATTTTTGGCTGAGCACGGGCAGGATCTGCGCGGCTCCATCATCATAGACATTGATGCACTTGGTGCCGGCGCGCTCAGCATGATTGAGCGCGAAGGAACGTACCGCAAGGTGAAGGCCTCGTCGCGCATGCGGCGCTACACGAAGAAAGCGTCGCAGGCTACGGGCTTGTCCATTGAGTCGGCTGCGTTGTCTTGGGACGACAGCGCTGCGTCCATCGCGATAAAGCAAGGCTTCCAGGCGATGCACCTCGCCGGCATGGATGGCGCGAAACCCGCATTTTTCGCGCAAGCTGACGACGTCTTGGAAAACATTGACGGTCAAACGCTGGAAGACAACGCCGAGTTCGTTATGGAATTGTTGAAGAATATCTAGCGCACGCGCACGCACCAGCTACAGGATGGACATAGTGCCGTATAATGATCGGCCGTGTGTCTCGTTGACACCCGCACAGGCGGGCGATTCGCAATGAAGACTCGAGTGATCGAAGCGCGGGTTCGGCCCGTTGCTTCTCAGGACAGAAAGGTGTAACACAGCCATGGCTATCGAAGCATATTGCGTGAAGTGCAAGGCGAAGAAGATCATGCAGGACCCCGTCGAGGGAACCACGAAAAACGGCAAGCCCATTACGAAGGGTAAATGCCCGGACTGCGGCACCACCATCTGCCGCATTGGTGCTTCCAAGAAGTAACCTCTGTTCTGACAACATCACTTGCCAAAAACGACCGTGAGCCCCCAGCCCACGGTCGTTTCTTTATTTTCTCCGCAAACGTTTTTTACTAAATGTTTCACGTGAAACATTTAGTTACTAGCTAATGCACCCTTTTAATCAAATGTTCGAACTGGATGTTTCACGTGAAACATTTATCGCCCAGTAAAAATTCAATCAAACTCGCGGCTAAGTGTTTCACGTGAAACATCGTTTGGTAAACAAAGTTCTTGCAGCTCTTACAACTTCCGCAGTTCTTAAAGTTTTCACCCAAGTGTTTCACGTGAAATAGTGTTGGCGAATGAGTCTTTTGATTGAAATGTTTCACGTGAAACATTTGGGTAAGCTAGCGGGCGGCGGTTGAGGATGATGACATGAGAAAAGTGAGCGCTAAAAAGTTATTGACGAATAAGGGGTGAATGAAATAATAAACGCAAGAAAGTGATGAAGAAGATAATATAAGTGTAAAAGTAAGTAACTTAAGTACTAGGTGTTCAGTGGTGCTCAGTGGTTTGCAGTAAAGTTAGGCGTAGTAGTTCGCTTCCTCTTCGCCTCTTGACCTTCGCCTGTTGACCTTCGCGTGAAGTCGGCGAAACTTTTGGAAAAAGTCGTTGACAGACACCCTACTTACCGGCATAATTACTTTTGCTGTTTCGACGTGCGCCGTTACCTCAGCTGGATAGAGGGACTGACTACGAATCAGTACGTCGGGGGTTCGAATCCCTCACGGCGCACCATTTACAGCACCGATCCGCAACGACTGGCAGCAGCACGTGCGGTTTTTTTATTTCCGAAGGAAAGGTACGTACTTGAAGGTTCGAAAATCGAAGCCTCACAGTAAGTAGTCCTCCTTCGACTTCCCTTACGCCGGCAGTCGAAGGACGGCTGCGGCGCTCCCTGGTTTGACAAGACCGCGTGCGCACGAAACTCGTGCGTCATCGCGCAGCCAGCGCCCTCGTGGCGCCGACGCTCTGCGCAGCACGCCGCCTCGCCACCTGGGGAGCATGACAGTAAGGGAATTGCCATGCTCTACCTCTCTCAAATGATGGGGAAGCCCGTCATCGATGCCACCGGCGAGAAGATCGGCACGATCTCTGATCTGGCCATCTCCACCGGCGAAGTGTTCCCCCGCATCACCAGCCTGGCCTTCCAAGGCCCGGGCAAAGTTCCGTTCATGATTTCGTGGCGCAAGTATGTCGAAGAATTCGACGAAGACGGCATCAAGCTGGCCGTGCCCGCGCACGACATTCGCTTCAGCTACCTGCAACCCGACGAGGTGCTACTGGCTCGCGACCTGCTGAATCGCCAGATCGTCGACACGCAGGGCATGAAAGTGGTGCGCGTAAACGACCTCAAGCTGTCCGTGTCCGGCTCGCAGCTGCGCCTGCTGGGCGCCGAAGTGGGCGCGCGCGGCATCCTGCGCGGCCTGGCCCCGTGGCTGGAAAAGGCCGTGGTGGCCATCGCGCGTGTGTTCGGCAAGAAAATCGACGAGCAAATTATCGCGTGGAACTACATGGACCTGCTCGACCGCGACCTGTCGGAAGTGCAGCTGTCCGTCACCCACAAGCGCCTCGACGAGCTGCACCCCGCCGACGTGGCCGACATTCTGGAACAACTCGACCCTCAGCAGCGCGCGAACGTGTTTCAGCACCTCGATGACGCGCAAGCCACCGAGGCCATCTCGGAAATGGAAGACGAATACCAGGCCGACTTCATCGAAGATTTGGATGACGCCCGCGCCGCAGGCCTGCTGGGTAACATGGATCCGGACGACGCCGCCGACATCGTGCGCGACCTCTCTTACGAGAAGGCTGAAACCCTGTTGCGCCTCATGGGTGTGGAAGACGCCACCGAGATCCGCCGCCTGCTGGGCTACAAGGACGGTACCGCTGGCGGCATGATGACCACGCAGTTCGTGGCCGTGCACGAAGACAACACCGTGGGTGAAACCATCGAGGTGCTGCGCGAACTGCCCGAGGACCACCCCACCGTCCACTACGTCTACGTGTTGGACGAATACGACGAATTCAAAGGTGTGCTATCGCTGCGCACCCTCGTGTTGACCGACGACGCCAAGCCCGTGGGCGACGTCATGTACGACGACGTGATCTCCGTCGCGCCGGACGAAACGGAAGAAGATGTGGCCGCCGACATCTTCAAATATGACCTGCCCGCCATGCCCGTGGTTGACGAGCACGGCATTCTCCTGGGTATTGTCACCGTGGACGATGCGTGGGATGCCATCGAAGAGGACGTGAGCGGCGACAAAACGAAAGCCACCGCGCTCAAGGTAGTGGGCATCGTGTTGGCTGCAGCGCTGTTCCTGGGCCTGTACACGCTCGTGTTGCTGCAGGTCGTCGGCTATACCGGGAGGTAGCGACATGGCAGCCAAAAACACCAACGAGCGCCGCGCCGCAACTCCCGAGCGCAGCAAGCGTGAATGGGGCAGCTTCAAGATGGGCTCCGCCGCGAAAGACCGCCTGGCCACCTCGGCCACCTCAGCTGCCCCCACCGCTTCCGGCGCGCCGGAAGCCCCCGCAGAACCGCAAGCAACCAAAAAGCCCAGCAAGCTGTGGCTCCTTTTGGCCGCCCTCGGCCCGGGCATTGTTACCGCCATGGCCGGCAACGACGCCGGCGGCATCTCAACGTATTCCACCGTGGGTGCGAAGTTCGGCTACGCGACGCTCTGGGTTATCCCAATTATGTGCGTGCTGCTCATCGTGGTGGAAATGACGGCGGCGCGCATGGGCGCGGTCACCGGCAAAGGCTTCGCCGCCCTCATTCGCGAGCGCTTCGGCATCCGCCTGACGGCGCTCGCCATGTTGGCGCTGCTCATAGGCAACGTGGCCACCACGTTCTCCGAGTTCGCCGGCATCGCCAGCGGCATGGAAATGTTCGGCGTGTCGAAATACCTCTCCGTCCCCGTGGCCGCCATCGCGGTATGGCTGCTTATTGTCGGCGGCAGCTACAAGCGCGTGGAAAAAGTGTTCCTCATTTTGTCGCTGGTATTCGTCACTTACATTGTGGCAGCGTTCATGGCGCAGCCCAACTGGGGAAACGCGCTCGAAAGCACGGTCGTTCCCCACGTGGTGAACGACACCAGTTTCGTGTCGCTGGTCATTGCCATGATAGGTACCACCATCGCACCCTGGATGATGTTCTTCGCCCAAAGCAACGTGGTTGAAAAAGGCGTGGGCATTAAGGACTTCTTCTCGCAGAAGGTGGACGTGGTGGCTGGCACTATCGCTGCGTGCCTGGTGGCGTGGTTCATCATTGTGACCACGGGCGCTGTGCTGTTTCCCCAGGGTATCGAGATAGAATCCGCCGCCGACGCCGCCAAAGCGCTTGCCCCGTTCGCGGGCCACTACGCCGAGGCGCTGTTCGCTATCGGACTCATTGCGGCGTCGTTCCTCGCAGCGTGCGTGTTGCCGCTGACCACGTCGTTCGTCATCTGCGAGGCGTTCGGCTGGGAAGCGGGCGTCTCGTTCAAATGGAAAGAAGCGCCGCTGTTCAAGAGCATCTTCACGTTCGTCATCGCGTTTTCGGCGATTGTGGTGCTCATTCCCGGCATTGACCTCATGGGCGTCATGCTGACGGCACAGTTCGTGAACGGCATCATTTTGCCCGTGCTGCTGGTGTTTATGGCCATCATCTCGGCCGACAAGCGCATCATGGGGAACTACCGCTCGCGTCTGGTGTCACGCACGCTCATCTGGGTGACCGTGGGCATTGTGACCGTGCTCACGGCTGCGCTGCTGGTCATGCAAGTGTTGGGGCTGGGCTAAAGGCCGGCGGCACTATTCCCGCTGAAGCCGCCCAAACAAAAAAGCCGCGGCGAAAGCCCACGGCCAACCATAAACAAAACCTAAACTCAACCCACCGCTCTCGCCGCCAAGCGAAGCGCGCCGACGCATAAGTCATCGGCGCGCGGGCCTGCGGCATGCGAAGAACCCACGATTTCAGTGCCGTGTGGTGCGGCTGAAACGAAAGAAGTGCGAAAAGGCGCAGTTACACGCTTTCGGACAGGCGTTTGCCTTCTTCTTCCAGACGCTTGGCGAGGAATTTGCGGCCGTTGTCGCCGTTCTTCACGCTGTTGAGAAGCATATCAATGCTCAGGCTATTCAGATAAGCGTCAAAACTTTCCTCAATGAGCTGGTACGTTTGCTTCACGCCCTGCACCATGGCGCCGCCCTTACGCGAAGAGCGCTTGGCGCGCGTGGACGGCTTCGCGTCCTCTTCCAGCGCAGACATGACCTGCAACACGGTGATATCCGAGGCATCCTTGGCCAGGCGATAGCCGCCGTGTTTGCCCGGGCGCGCCTCAATCAGGCCGGCGTTACGCAGAAGCTGCGCCAACTGAATGAGGTAGTCGCGGGGAATGGACATGTCCTCGGCGATGTCCTTCGAGGAGCAAGTGGTGCCCTGCGCCGCCAGGTACAGGATCGCGCGCAGACCGTAGTCCGTTGATGCTTTGAATTGCACGATGTCTCCAATCTCGCTGCCGCGACGGAAGCGTGGCTTCCGGACTTCCGCTGCGCGGCCTGCACATAGTGATGCTAATTACTCGCCGCATTCCACCTCTCAAAAAGCTGCGGGGGAAAGCATATCCCGACATTTCCGCGCCAGCATCGGGGGGCGGTTCGAGATGGTTCGAGTGTACCTAATGCATAATGATTATAGCAAGGTCATTGAGCCGATTGCATAGCAAAACGATTGGAAACGGTTACTACAACGCAATCTTGACCTGCACTTATCGAAAAGTGATAAAAACACACCCCCTTGACGTATAAAAATTTGACCTGTGAGCTTCAATGATATACTGACCCTCATGAATATGAAGGAAGAAAAATCTTTTGTTAGGAACAGGGCGCTCGCCTGCAGAGATGCGCTGGATGAGTATTCTGCGGCGGCAAAAAGCGCGCAGATCTGCCAGTCGGTGGAAGAGCTTGTGGCGGAAGCTATTGGCCCGTGGGACGCGCGACGCGAGGTGGGTGGTCGTGACCCCGGTAGCGGTGCGCAATCGAGCTCGCTTTCGTCCTTGCCCGCGCGCCCACCGCTTCTGGCTTTGTACGCTGCCATGCGCAGTGAGGTGAATCTTGAGCGGCTTGCGCAGGCTGCGTGGGCGCGGGGATGGGACGTGTGTTTCCCGTGCATGGTGCGCGACGAACCGGACGCGCCCGCGCGCATGGTGTTTCACCGGGTGCCGCGCGAGCGGGTGGGCGAAGCGCGAGAGGCGTTTCTCGCCCATCCCCTGCGCTGTCTTGCCTGTGGCGAACTGGAACGCGCTGGCTTTCCCCTGGTGCAGCCCGAAGAGCTGGACGTGGTGTGTGTGCCACTGGTGGCGTTCGACGAGGCGGGCAACCGCCTGGGATACGGCGGCGGCAACTACGATCGCCTGCTCACGCGCCTGCGCCCGGACGCTCTCGTGGTAGGCATAGCGTTTGAGGAACAGCGCGTCGCCGCCGTGCCGTGTGAGCCGCACGACCAACCTCTTCCTCACATTGTGAGCGCGTAAAGGCAGGGGGGGTTCCGTAGGGCAAGGGCTCTGCCCGTGCCGCTCGGCAAAACTAAACTGCCAGGTCAACCGTAGTTGTCGGCAAGGGCAGAGCCCTTGCCCTACGATCAACCTGGCAGGTGAAGAGGCGTTCGTTGCAGCCCCCTTACAATCAACTTGGCAGGTAAGGAACCGTTGCTGGATTCCTCCTCCTCTTACTTCTTAACCGCTCCATAGGGGGAATGGTTGAGCACGAAAACGCCGCCGATCATCAGCACCGCGCCCACCACCAGCGAGATCCACGGGTTGCCTGTGAAGCCGGCAATCACGTAGCCCACCAGGCACACCACGGCCACCACCGACGCGTACGGCAGCTGCGTGGCCACGTGGCGCAGGTGGTTGCACTGCGCACCCGCCGACGACAGGATGGTGGTATCAGAGATGGGCGACACGTGGTCGCCGTACACCGCGCCGCCGAGCGTCGCACCAATAGCCACCAAAAACAGCGGGTTGTCGGCCGGGAACACGCCAATCACAATGGGCAGAATGAGCGCGATAGTGCCCCACGACGTGCCCATAGCAAAACCGATGAACGCCGCCACCACAAAAATGACGGCCGGCAAGAACGCCAGGCCCACGCCGATGCTTTCCAAGAAGCTGCTGACGAACTCGCCCGTACCCAACAGGTAGCGGCACGTTCCGCCGAGGCTCCACGCCAGCACCAGAATCATGATGGCGCCCACCATGGAGCGCACGCCCTCGGCCACGCCGTCCATGTAGCTGGACAGCGTCATCAGCTTGCGCGGCAGGAACATGAGGGCCGTCACCACCAGCGCCACGCACACGCCAATGCACAGGCCAAACACCGGGTTTTCGCCCACGGCCGTGGCGAAGTCGACGCCCTGGAAGAACCCGCCCGCGTACAGCATGCCCAGAATCGAGAAGATAATAAGCACCACAATAGGAATGATCAGGTCGAACACGCGGCCCTTCTCGGAGATGGCCATGCCCTTGAACTCTTCGACCGCACTTTGCGCAGCTTCGTCAAGTTCGTCCTCTTCGGCAATAATCGTGTCCATGTTGAGCGGCGATCCGTCAGCCGCTGCGCCGGTGAGGCCTACCGTGGACACGGCCTCAAGGGCGCTGTTCTTCTCGGGGATACTGCGCTGCGCATCGGCGGGCTGCTGCATCTCGGCCTCGGCCACGCGCATAGGGCCGAAATCGCGCTTGGTGGCGCACATGAAGAACACGAACACAATGGTGAGCAGCGCGTAGAAGTTATACGGGATGGACTGCACAAACGTGGTGAAGCCGCCTTCGCCCAGGTAGCCGCCCACGGCCACGGCCCACGACGACACGGGCGCGATGATGCAGATGGGTGCAGCGGTGGAGTCGATGATCCACGCCAGCTTCTCGTGGCTGATCTTGAAGCGGTCGGTGACCGGGCGCATGACCGCGCCCACGGTGAGGCAGTTGAAGTAGTCGTCCACGAAAATGATGATGCCGAGCACCGCCGTGAGAATCTGCGCCATCTTCGCGTTCTTGATGTGCGTGGATACCCATTCGGCGTAGGCGCGCGAGCCGCCGGCGGCCGCGATAACCACCACAAGCGCGCCCAATAACGCAAGGAATAACAACAGCGCCCCGTTGCCCGCAATTTGTTCGGCCATCATCTGCGGCACCATGGTGAACGAGTCAACCAGCTGCTCGAACCCGGCGCCGTTGAGCGTGAACTGGTAAATCACCATGCCAACGAACACGCCCACCGCGAGAGAGGAATACACCTCCTTCGTGATAAGCGCCAGGGCCAGCGCCAGAATCGGGGGGATAATAGACCACGCCCCCGTGCTGATAAGGTCAAATCCTTCCATATGCGTCCCCTTCGCCGTGCTTTTCCGCCGCTCCGGCACGCGCATGGTTCCGCCTTCGCCTTCCGCGCCGCCCCATGCGTGCGCTGAGGACGCAGGCCGAACAGCCGCCGCTCGGCACTTGCCGCCTCAGTATACAATCATCCGTAGAATGAGGGGAGAAAAAGTAAAGGTTTTTGGGCTGCACCTGCGAAAAGAGGGGCTAGCGGGCCAGCAGCGAGCACCCCGCGGGAAGCAGCCACAGCACGAAAATGAGCAGAATGGGCCACAGGTGAGCCTTCGTGACGGCCACGAATTCGCGGATGAATGCGGTGGGCCAGAAGTAGCGGGCCGTGGTGCTGCCCACGCCGTCGGCCACAAGGCCAATCTGGTGCGCGTACTCGGCCGTGCGAAACACGTGATAGTCGCTGGTGACCACGGCCGCGCGGTACGCGCCCGCGCCCGAGCGCGCGTCCATGATGGCCTTGCTGTTGCGCAGGTTCTCCATAGTGGTGGCGGAGCGGTTTTCCTCGATGATGGCATCAGCGGGTATGCCACGCTCTTCCACCAGGTAGTTCTTCATGGCGGTGGATTCGGGAAGTTGCTCGTCGGGGCCTTGGCCGCCCGACGCGATGATGAGCGCGCGCTTGCCGCCGGCCTCCCAGAGCTCCACGCCTTTGTCCAGTCGGCCGGCCAGAAGCGGCGTGGGTTTCGTGCCCGAAAGGCCTGCGCCGTGCACCACGATGTAGTCGTAATCGCAGCGTTTTGGCAGGCGGCGATACAGCCACGAATATAGCAGCAGCGCCGTAAACGTGAATGCGATGTAGGAGCCTTCCACAAACACAAGTGAGGTTAGCGCCATAACGGGCATGATGGGTGCCGCCACCATCAGCAGCGGCAACCCGATACAGGCTGCTATGATGGCGGTGGCGACAAGCCCTGGCAACAGGTGCGCGAGCGAGAGCCCTTCGCGGCGCACCACCACAACCGTGTTCGCGATGAGGAACACCACGAGTGCTACCAGGCCAAACGGGATGGCCGCGAAGCCCAGTAGCACGAGCCACGGCAAGTTGAACTGCACAGACAGTCCCCAGAACGCAAACAGACACAGCGCGAGGAAGTACAGAGCGTTGCGGAACTGGCGCGGCTCCTTGCGGTAATTGCGCCAGAACAGCCACCCGAACACGAGCGCCGGAAAGTATATGAGTATAAGCTCCAAGATCATGAGGCCAGTATACCGTAACGCCCGCGTCGAAAACTTACACCTGCCTTACGCGGCTTACGCGGGTGCGGTGGTGGGCTCGTCTTCGGGGTCGGGGGTGGGGGTGGCGTCGGGTTGAGGTGCGCCCGCGCTTGTGCTTGGGGCCGCGCCTTCCCCTTCGCCTTCCAGCTCTTGCTCGTACTCGCGGTCGATGGCGCCTTCTACGTGGGGTGGGTCAACTTCGAATTCCACATGCTTGGTGAACAGGCTCACCAGCGGCACAATAACCAGCGAAAGCACCATGGCGATGGCGCCGCAATTGATGGGGCTGGCAATAAACGGCGTACCCACGAACCCGGCAATCATGTTGCCCGAGGTCAGGCCCACGCCCACGATGAAGCTGGCCCACACGGCTGGCCGCGAAATGCGCTTGGAGAAGAGCCCCCAGAAGAAGGGCCCGAGGAACGAGCCGGCCAGCGCGCCCCACGAGATACTCATGAGCTGGGCAATGAACGTGATAGACGAGTTGTACTGGATGAGCGCGAGCACGGCCGAAATGATGATGAACACCACCAGCAGCACGCGCATGTACGAGAGCTGGCGCTTCTCGCTCATGTTCTTCACGAGGTTGTCTTTGATGAGGTCGAGCGTGAGCGTGAACGACGACGTGAGCACGAGCGAGGACAGCGTGGACATGGACGCGCTCAGCACGAGCACAATCACAATGCCAATGAGCAGGTCAGGCAGCGTGGACAGCATGGTGGGAATGATGGAGTCGTACACCGGCGTGCCGGCCGCGGTCATTTCCACCTGACCGCCGTAGAGCCGCCCGAAGCCGCCGAGGAAGTAGCTGCCGCCCGCCACAATCATGGCAAACACCGTGGAGATGATGGCGCCCTGCTTGATGGCCGGGCCGCTCTTGATGGCGTAGAACTTCTGCACCATCTGCGGTAGGCCCCACGTGCCCAAACTCGTGAGGATGATGACGCCAATGAGGTCGGGCAGATTCGGCCCAAAGAAGCTGACGAACGGGCCAGCCATCTCGGAGTCTTCCGCTGGAATGAGCGAGAGCGTGGTGATGGCCTCGGTGAAGCCGCCGTTGTTCACGAGCACCGCCACGATGACGGCCACAATGCCCAGCAGCATAACGATGCCTTGGATGAAGTCGTTCATGACCGTGGCCATGTAGCCGCCCAGTACCACATAAATGCAGGTGATCACGGCCATACCGATGACGCACCACTCGTACGGCAGCCCAAACGCCATGCCGAACAGACGCGACAGGCCGTTGTAAACGCTCGCCGTGTACGGGATGAGGAACACGAAAATGATGGCCGCGGCCGCGATGCGCAAACCCTTCGACTGGAAACGCGCGCCGAAGAACTCGGGCATTGTGGACGCGCCGAGGCGGTGCGTCATCTCACGCGTGCGCGGGCCGAGTACCCACCAGGCCAGCAAGCTGCCGAGGATGGCGTTGCCGATGCCAATCCACGTGGCGGCCACGCCGTACTTCCACCCGAACTGTCCCGCGTAGCCCACGAAGATAACGGCGGAGAAGTAGCTGGTCCCGAACGCAAACGCCGAAAGCCACGGGCCCACGTTGCGCCCGCCCAGAATGAAGCCGTCAACCGTGCCGGTGTGTCGTCGACAGTAAATGCCGACACCCACCGCCACGCCAACGAAGATGAGCACCATACAGAGTTTTTCGATCATAGGAAGTTCTCCTTGTTGATTATGTCCTGTTCAACCCCTGTGTTTCACGTGAAACACTTGTCGCAACGACGTGCGACACACCCTTCGCTCAGGATGACAAAGAGCAGAAATGGCGCACATGACCTTGCCCTTGTGAGCGCCTGCATACAGCGAGGCAGCACCACGGGCAAACCCATGTGCTAGAGGTATCGGTAGGAATAATAAGAAAGGGCGCGGAATGATGAGTCGCTCTGCGCGGCCATGCGCTCGGAAGGCGCAGGCGTGAGGCGTTCAAAAGCACGTGGCGCGAAGGCCCGACACGCAGCGGCAACAGCCAACTCAAGCCGCCAGCGCTCGTCAACAACAGTATGTCCCTTCGCAAAATGCATGCGCCTACTTTACCACAGTGGAGCACCAATCACGCGAAAAAATGAGTGCAACGAATCGTTTTTTGAAAAGAGTGACGCGCTTCGCGCTATTGAATACGCCACAAGACAGTTGCCCTCCCTACCACTATGACAAGGGCTTATCCATGTGGAATAAATCTAACTAGAAAGCCCCGCCGGTTTCAATAAACGGCGGGGCTTTCTCTTCTAATACCGGCTGTCGAAGATGCGCTTGGTTTTCTTCTCGGAGCGGGGGAGTTCGCCCATGGGGACGCCGATGGCGTCGGGGGTGCAGCCGCACTTTGCTTTGAAGATGAGAGCCAGTTCCTCCTGCGCGCGCTCCTTCGCCTCGCCGTCGAGCGGGGTTTCGAACAGCACCGTGAGCACGTCTTTGCCGCTGATGTTTTCGATCATCACCTGGTACTCGCTTGACGTGCCGCCGGTTGCCGCGATAACTTCCTCCACTTGAGCAGGGAAAATGTTGCAGCCCTTCACCTTGAACATGTCGTCGGTGCGGCCGGTGAGTGTGTCGATGCGCGGGTGGCGCAGGCCGCAGGCGCAGTCGCCGGGGATGATGCGCGTGAGGTCGTGTGTGCGGTAGCGGATGAGCGGCGCGCCCTGTTTGCGCAGCGTGGTGAGCACGAGTTCGCCCACTTCGCCGTCGGGCAGCGGGGCGCCGGTGGCGGGGTCGACCACTTCCACGTACACGTAATCGGCCCATACGTGCATGCCGTGATGCTCGCTGCACGAAATGCCGATGCCGGGGCCGTACACCTCGGTGAGGCCGTAGATGTCGAAAATTTCCACGCCCAGCTCGCCGGCGATGCGCTGGCGCATCTTGTCGCCCCAGCGCTCGGAGCCAATAACGCCTTTGCGCAGGTGAATCTGGTCGCGAATGCCGCGCTCGGCAATTTCTTCCGCCAGCAAGAGCGCGTAGGAACTGGTGGCACAGAGCACGGTGGACTTCAAATCCTGCATCATCTTCAGCTGCTTTTCGGTGTTGCCGGGGCCCATGGGGATAGCCATGGCACCCAGCCGCTCTGCGCCCAGCTGGAAGCCAATGCCGGCGGTCCACAGGCCGTAACCAGGCGTTATCTGGATGCGGTCGGTGTTCGTGATGCCCGCCGTTTCGTAGCAGCGCGCGAACTGGATGGCCCAGTCGGTCACGTCTTGCTGCGTGTAAGGGATGATGACCGGCGTGCCTGTGGTGCCGCTGGACGAGTGGATGCGCACGATTTCCTCGTCGGGCACGGCTTGCAGGCCCAGCGGGTAGGCGTTGCGCAGGTCGTCCTTCTCGGAGAACGGCAGTTTTTCGAAGTCTTCCTGCGTTTGGACGTCGGTGAGGTCGATGCCTTCGAATTTCGCCGCGTAGAAAGGCGAACGCTCCTTCAGCGTGGCGAATTGCGCTTTGATGAGGTCAAACTGCTCGGTAGTCAGATCCATGAGACACTTCTTTCATTCGATGGCTTGGTGGGTGCGCGCCCGGGGCGGCCTGTTTGGTGGCAGCGCGGCGCGACGGCGTGAGAATACGGATATGCTTCAAGCCCGCGAGCGCGAGTCTTGAAGCTAAAGCCATCGCCCAGCCGAACCAAACGGCACGGCTGGGGTGAAGAAGTGGCTGTTCTTGAGGCGTTTCATGCTGCTATTCTAGGCGATGTGCGGCGCACTCGCAACTGCGTTGATGGCGGTGAGGTTGAGGTCGATGAAGCGGGGTTTTACGCAGGTGGCGATGGCGCGGCGCAGGTCGTCGAGGTTGAGGGGAATGTGGCCGGCGGCAAGTGCGCTAGCCAGCAGCACGGTGTTGAGCACTTTGCGACTGCCCACGCGTTCGGTGAGCGCGGCATCGTCGACGGCGACGAAGGTAGCAGGCGTGTTTGCGAGCTGGGCTTCGAGGCGCGCGATGATGTCGGCGGCGCGATAGGGACGCTCGGACAGCGCGGCGGTTACCGGTTGAACGGCTGTGGTGGCAGTGATCAGCACGCCGTCGGGCGCGAGAAACGGTAGCACGCGGGCGGCTTCGGCCGGCTCGAACGCGATGATAAGGTCGGCTGTGCCCTGCGCGAGCAGCGTCGCGAACACCTCTTCGCCACCATCGCCCATGCGCACGTGCGACACCACGTTGCCGCCGCGCTGCGCCATGCCGATAGTCTCGGCCGTGCGCACTTGCCAGCCTTTCTCCTGCGCGGCCTGGGCCAGCACTTTCGCCGCAAGAACGGTTCCCTGACCGCCCACACCCGCCAGCAACACATTACGCATGGGAACCCCCTTTCGCCGTCGAGGTTTCACGTGAAACATGTTCGTTGGAAGCCGACGGAACTCGTAGCGCGTCGAAGGGGCACACCTGCGTGCACAGGCCGCAGCCGTTGCAGAGGCTGGGGTCGACGAAGGCTTGGCCACGCTCCTTGCTGCGCGGGCCGCGCGCGTCGGCGTTGAAACCGATGGCGGGGCAGCCAATTTCGGTAATACATTTTTTGCAGCCGGTGCAGGTGTCTGCGTCTACAGCGGCGGGCGCTCCCGGTTTCACCAGTTGAACGCACGGAGATTCGAAGAGGATGGCCGACGGGCCGGCGAATTCGATAGCTTCGCGCGCGGCGGCGATGGAACCCTCCAGGTCAAGCGGGTTGGCGTGCACGATGCATTCAACACCAAGGGCTTCCAGCACGCGCTCGATGGACACCGGTGTGCGGCGCGGCCCCATGAGCGTGACGCCGGTGCCGGGGTGCGGCTGCGAGCCGGTCATGGCGGTGGTGGCGTTGTCGAGCACGCACACCGTGATGTCGTGGCCGTTGTACACCGCGTTCACAATGCCGGTGAGGCCGCTCGCAAAAAACGTGGAATCGCCCACAAACGCGAGCGCCTTTTTGTGCGGCTCGGCCACGGCGAAACCCTGCGCCATCGTTATGCCTGCTCCCATGCACAGGCACGTGTCTACTGCATCAAGCGGCTGCGCGTTGCCGAGCGTGTAGCAACCGATGTCGCCGCAAAGCACGGCCGGCGTTTTTCCGAGGGCGCGCTTAACGGCGTAGAAACTGCCGCGGTGCGGACAGCCCGCGCACAGCACCGGCGGGCGGATGGGAAGCGGGTCGTCGGATGCGTCATAGGCGAATGTTTCACGTGAAACATTCGCGAGAAGCGCAGCGTCAAGGCCGAAGAATGCGGCAATGCGCGCGGCGATGTCGTCGACGTCGTTTTCGCCGCGGTCGCGAGCGTCGCCAGTCAACTTGCCGCGCACGTCAAACGTGGCATGCGTGCGTCCGGCGAATGCGAGCAGTTCGTCTTCCAGGAAGTGGTCGAGTTCTTCCAGCACGAGCACCTGGTCAAGTCCTTCGACGAAGGCGGCGACAGCATCCGTTGGGAAGGGGTAGGGCGTTCCTACCTGCATGAAGCGATACGCGGGCAGTGAGACGCCCGCTGCCGCTGCGCGTTCTTCCAGCATGCGAAGAGCCTCACGCGCGTAGGCGGCAGACACGCCACCAGCCATAATGCCGAGGTGTGGCGCGTCCGCCGCATCACCTTCGCCAAGTTGTTGACTCAAAGTATCATTAAATGTTTCACGTGAAACATGTGCTTGTGGTGCCGTGTCAACTGACGCCGCGCGGGATCCTTCGACTTCGGCCTGCGGCCTCCGCTCAGGATGACATCCCGCAGCGCCTCCTTCCACCACCGGATTGAAGGCGGCCAGCGCCGGTTCGTGCGCGAAGTCGTGGGCGATCTCGCGCAGGCGCTCGTTAATTTCGCCATGCGCTTGGTAGGCGCGGCGCGGAAAAATGACCCACTTCGGGTCGCGCTCAAAACCTTCCGCGGGCACGAGGCGCGCGTCGGTGGCCTCCGCGACGTCGAAGAACGTGGACGCGTGGTTGATGCGCGTGGTCGGCCGCACGATGACGGGCGTGTGATAGCGCTCGGACAGATCGAACGCGGCCTGCATCATGGCGAAGCCCTCGTCAGGCGTGGAAGGGTCAAGCACCGGCAGTTTCGCGAAGGAAGCGAAGCGGCGCGTGTCCTGCTCGGTTTGCGACGAAATGGGGCCGGGGTCGTCGGCCACGAACAGCACGAGGCCGCCCTTCACGCCGACGTAGTTCAGGCTCATGAGGGCATCGCTGGCAACATTGAGTCCCACCTGCTTGCACGTGAACAGGCAGCGCGCGCCGGAGTACGACGCCCCGGCCAGCAACTCAAGCGCCGCCTTCTCGTTGGTGGACCACTCCACATGAACACCGCGCGCCGCACCGGCCGCGTGCAGTTTCGCCACCGTTTCAATGAGCTCGGACGACGGCGTGCCGGGATACCCAGCCACCACACGCACACCCGCCTCAAGCGCCGCATGCGCAAACGCCTCGTTCCCCATCAGAAGTTTCTTCGTCATAACCAGCCGCCCTCCGCAAATGCCCAAATGTTTCACGTGAAACATTCTCCGCAATCATGATAGCAAACACCGCGGCTTCAAATGCGACGCATCCGCGAGGGGCGCTGCGACAAAAAGAACGCGCTATACCTGATGCGAAAAAGATACGAGAGAAGGGAAACGAGGACGAGAAAACGAGTCGACGGAAAACGAATGAGAAAGTGAACGAAAAAGGAGCTCTCAAAAAATGATAACTCAGCATACAAATAAATAAATTTTTCGGCGATCTAAACAATGAAAAAATGAATGCGGCTAATTGATGAAATAAAAAAATGAATGAAAAATTGACGTATACGGGAAAAGGTTGTGCGAACGGATTGAGTCTTTGAGAAGGGAAATACGAGGGGGAATGTCAAATCGAGGTAACGGATTGGGGGGTGGGGGGAATTTGGGGATGGGGGTTCGGTAGTATTTTGTTACCTTCGAGAGAGAGCAGGTGACGATATGAAATGCCCCCTCTGCAATGTTGATCTGGTGATGAGCGAGCGCCAGGGAATCGAGATTGACTACTGTCCGCAGTGTCGTGGCGTGTGGTTGGATCGCGGCGAACTCGACAAGATTATTGAGCGAGCGAACGCGGCGGCCGCGCCCGCGGCAGCCGCTCCTGCTGCGGCTGCCTATGCGGCGCCTCAGGCGGCGTCGTACGAGCGTGAACGCGAACGTGGCTACGACGAGCGCCGCTATGACGATCGAGGTTACGACAAGCGCTACGACAAGTACGACGACGATCATTACAAAAAGGGTCACAAAAAGAAGAAGCGTGGCGATTTTTTGAGTGACTTGTTCGAATTCGGGGACTAAGAGCGAAAAGGAAAGGGGGCTGCAATAAAAGCCCCCTTCTGCTTCACAAAAATGTGACGCGCTTCGCGCTAACGAATACGCCACGGAGTGGTTGCCCTCCCTACCACCATGGCGGGGGGCTCTTTTATGCAACATAAATCTAACTAAAAAGGTAATATACGTAGGGGCGCTTCACGAAGCGCCCTCTCCGCCGCAGGCGGAGAATTCAACCATGACCTGCGTTTTCGCGCTTCGCGCGAACGGACTTTCTGGAGAAAGCCCCTACGGAGGTTTTGCCACTTGTAAGTCGACGCCTTCAAGTCGGTCAGCCCGCGTCATAAGGCTAGGGACGCGAGAACTCATGGCGTACTAGCCAGCGCGATAGCGCGTCACATTTTGTAGGGCGATGAATCGCCCTCCGCCGTAATCCTCGCGGTTAAAGGACTTTGCAACAACCCATAAAAATGGCTCCCCGTCAATCCGCGAGAAGCCATTTCACTTTCGCCAAGCACCCTTCGACCGGCAGCCGGCCGCCAGCGGTTTTACGCCTCGGCCATGGCTTTCTTGAAGTCGATGATCTTCTGGCGGGCACCGTCGCAGCCGGTGCCCATCATTTGCACGGCCAGGATGGCGGCGTTCTTCGCGCCGTTGATGGCGACGCACGCCACCGGCACGCCGGAGGGCATCTGCACCATGGACAGCAGCGAGTCAAGTCCGCCCAGGTCACTCGTCTTCATCGGCACCGTGATAACCGGGTTCGGCGTGTACGCTGCCACGACGCCGCCCAGGTGAGCCGCCTTGCCTGCGGCCGCAATGATCACGCGAATGCCGCGCTCGTGCGCCGTCGACGCCCACTCGTGCACCTCGGCTGGCTTGCGATGCGCGCTCGCCACCTTCACCTCGTAAGGCACGCCGAACTCATCGAGCTGCTTCATGCACGGCTCCATGGCCGGCATGTCGCTCTCCGACCCCATAATAATACCGATGACCGGGCTTTTCTCTTTGCAAGACATACGCTTCTCCTTCGTCTGAGGCGCGTTGCACGCACGCGCAGTTTACTCTCGCCGCCCAGTGTAACGTTCCCCCGCCGCCCCCGGCAACCAGGGCCCGGCAAACGTAGGGATTATCCGAAGAAGATGCCCCGAAAACACGTGCGGAAGAGGAAGCCGCGCAACGCCTCTCCTTCCGCAACACCCTACACGCTCAGGTTACGGCGGTCGAACACAGCCACGGCGGCGGCGAACAGCACGAGGCCCACCGCGGCCAGCGCCACGGCCCCGCCAATCGCGCCGTCCTCGGATGCCGCCAGCCCGGTGGCATCATACAGCATGAGCGGGTTCACGTCCTTCAGCCACTCGAACTTGTCGCCCGCCTGCCCCACCATCTGCATGAGGAAGAACAGGATGCCCAGACCGCCGCCCGCCCACAGCGCCAGCCCCGCGTTCGAAAACAGGCACGCCGAGAAAAAGCACATTCCTGCTAGGAATAGCCACAGCGCCAGCAGCCCCGCGTTCATGCGCAGCAGCGCCTCCGTGTCGAGGTCGCCGGGAAACAGCGCCTCGGAAAAGCCTACTTCAAGCGCCGTAGTTACCGCCACCAGCAGCACCAGCACTGCCACCAGCACACCGGCCAACGTGACGGCGATGCGCGTGCGGCTGTTCGGCGTGGCCAGCAGATATGCCATGGTGCCGCGGTCGATATAGCGCACCATGAGTTTGTTCACTATGATAAGAATGAGTACGAACGGGAACATCGTCAGCAAGAACCCATATAAATAGTTAATGAGGAAGTCGGTGAGCGTGGTGGCAGCGTTCGCCATGCCGAAGGCGGCGAACAGCTCGGGCATGCTTTCCATCATCATGTCGAGGCTTGCGCCCAGGTCAGGGTCGAACATGCTCACAATCACGCCGATGTACATGGCCAGCACGGCCGCAATGATGGCCGTCACAAACGCGTTGGCGCGCAACTCCTTCGCGAACAAAGTACTACTCATGGCTGCCTCCTTTCGACGCAGAGGCGTGGGGCTGCGCTTCTTCCGACGCGCCGTACAAGTGCATGAACAACTCTTCGAGGGTTTGCTCGCGGGCGGTAAGGTCGGCCACGCGGTAGGCGGCGAGGTCTTTTACGAACGCGTCCATAGCGCCGGTGACCAGGGTTTCCGCCGCCGCAGCGCCAACCGCGTGCGCCTCGGTGTGCGCGGCCAGGTAGCGGTCACGTTCGCCCGCGTCGGCAAACGTGACCACGAACACGCGCTTGCGCGACCGCCGCACATCGTCCATGTGCTCCACGGCCGCCAGCCGCCCCGCGCGGATGAACGCCACGCGGTCGCACGTGCGTTCCACCTCGTCGAACAGGTGCGACGACAAAATAATGGTAGCCCCGCGCCGCTTCTCTTCCAGTACCAGCTCAATAAAGCGACTCTGCATGAGCGGGTCGAGGCCGCTCGTCGGTTCGTCCAGCAAAATAATGTCGGGCCGCCCCATGAACGCGCACACGAGGCCCACCTTCTGCTTCGTGCCCTTCGACATCTTGCGAATGCGGCGCGCGGGATCCAGCTCGAAGTAGTCCACCAGCTCGTTCATGCGCGTGCGGTCGCGCAGCTTCTTCATGCGCGCCATAAACTCCAAAAACGCCGTGCCGGTCATCTCGTCCATGCAGGCAATTTCGCCTGGCAGATAGCCCAGGTTCGCCTGAATGCGCGCCCGGTCGCGGAAACAGTCGAGGCCGCCTATGCGCGCGGTGCCGCTATCAGGGCGAATGAAGCCCATCAGGTTGCGCATGGTCACGGTTTTGCCCGCGCCATTGGGGCCCAGGTAGCCGAACACCTCGCCCGGCTCGATGGCGAACGACACGTCGAATGCGCCGCGCCCGTTCCCGTAATCTTTCGTGAATCCGCGCAACTCAATAACGGGCGCATGATCAGGGCTGTTCATCGGTATTCCTCCTTGTAGGCGTAGGCGCGCAGCATCTCGCACCAGCGGCGCATCTCGTCCATCATTCCGTCGATGCTGATGGGGCGGCGCAGCGCGCGCTGCTGGTGCATATAGCCGTCGGCCAGCCAAATCATCAGGTCAACCACGTAGCGCGGGTCCACGTCGTCGCGAAACCGGTCGAAGCGCACGTTTTTGAAGTACGTGTTGAACATGAGGTCGATCTTCGACCAGTTCCAGTTGTCCATGGTGTCTTTAATGTCCTTGTGATCTGGGTAAAATGCCCGGATGGAGAACTCCATGAGGAACGGGAACCTCTCCAGCACGTCGCGCTTGCGCTCGGCCGCGTACAGGAACAGTTCGAAGAAGTCGTCGATCTGGTAGAACTCCTCGTCAACCACCAGGGCCTCAATTTTGCTCATGAGGTGCTCCATGAGGTAGAGGTACAGCTCCTTCTTGTTTTTGAAGTAGAAGAACAGCAGCCCCTTTGAGATGCCCGCGCGCCGCGCGATGGCCTCGGTGGATGCGCTTTTGTAGTCGTTGCGCCCGAACGTTTCCACCGCCGCGTTTACAATGGCCTCGCGCCGCTCTTCGGGCAGGCTTTCGAACTTGGCGAAGGGGTTGTTTGCGCTGGTTGCGCTTGTTGCGCTGCGTTCGCCGTCCTTGCCGCGTACGCGTCGTTCGTTCATGAGGCCCCCTCTCTCACGTTGGCGCTACCTTCCCATTGACCGGCCGGTCAATAGCTTGGCGTTCATCCTACGCCGTTGACTATTTTTGAGAAGGGGGTTCCGCGAAAAATCGTGTGCCTTGTTTGAGGCAGTGGCGAGGGCCTACCGCGCGTATACGCTTTGTTTGCGGGTGACCAGGCGCTCGACGAATGCCGTGGCGGGGGCGTGCAGCACCTCGCCGGGGGTGGTGTATTGCACGGCGCGGCCGCCTTCCATCACCAGCACGCGATCGCCCAGGTCAAGTGCCTCGTCGATGTCGTGCGTGACGAACAGCACGGTGATGCCGGTCTGTTGGTGGATGTGCTTCAGCTCGTCTTGCAGCGAGGTGCGCGTGATGGCGTCCACGGCGCTGAAGGGCTCGTCCATAAGCAGGATGTCGGGGCTAGCTGCAAGCGCGCGGGCGATGCCGACGCGCTGCGCCTGCCCGCCCGAAAGTTCGGCGGGGAAGCGTTCGGCCAGTTCAGCGGGCAGACCCACCAGGTCCATCCACTTCTCCACGGCCTCGTGTGTGCGCACGCGGTCGCGCTGGTTCAGCAGGCTGGGCACGTAGCCAATGTTCTGTCGCACCGTGAGGTGGGGAAACAGCACGCTGCCCTGGATGGCGTAGCCCACGGAGCGGCGCAGCTCGATAGGGTTGAGTTTGCTCGTGGCGCGCCCGTGCACGAGTACGCGGCCCTCGTCAGGCATGACCAGCGCGTTCACCGTTTTCAGCAACGTGGTTTTGCCGCAGCCCGAGCTACCAATAATAGTGACGAACGCGCCCTCTTCCACTGCGAGGTTCACATCGTCGATGGCGGTCACGTCGCCGAACCGCTTGGTCACGTGCTCAAACGCCACGGCAGCCATGGTGGCAGTTTGTTCGTTCGCCATCTAGATCAGCCCCCTCTCGGCCAAAAATGCGTCGGCGACGTCCTTCGGCTCCTTGCCCTGCGTTTCCACCTCGTTGTTCATGCGAGCCATGTCGGTGTCGGTGATGGTGTCCTCAAGTTTCAGCAGTTCATCGCGCAGTTCGGGGTGCTCCTGCAGCGTGTCACGCCGCACCACATTGCCACACAAATACGACGGATAGAAGTGGCGGTCGTCCTCAAGCACCACCAGCCGCTCGTCGGCCACCTGCCCGTCGGTGGTGGAAATTACGATGGCGTCCACCTGGCCTTCAAACAGCGCCTGGTATTTCAGGCTGATGTCCATGTCGCGCGTGTTGCCGAAGTTCATGCGGTAGGCCGCCTGCAGCCCGGGGTAGCCGTCCTGCCTGTCGAAGAAGTCCGGCTCTGCGCCGAGGCGCAACTCGCCCGCCACCTTCGCCAGGTCTGAGTACGTGTGCAGCCCGTAGCGTTCGGCCACTTCACGGCTGACGCCCAGGCCAAATGTGTTGTTGAAGCCGTACATGCCCAGCCACGTAAGCCCCAACTGCGACTCGTATTCCTGCTGCATGGTGTCGAACATCGATTCATCGTACGTGTCCTCGTGCTTGAGCACGGCGTTCCAGCCGGTGCCCGTGTACTCGGGATACATGTCGAAGTCGCCCTTTTCGATGCCGGGTTCAATATTCGCCGTGCCGCCGCCCACGCCCTGCGTGAGTTCCACGGCGAGGTTGGTGTCGTGTTCGATGAGCGTGTTTAGCATCTCGCCCAAAATGTACTGCTCGGTCATGGGCTTGGTGGCAATGTTGATGGTGCCCGCGCTGCCCGCGCCCGCGTGCGCGCCGCCATCGCGGTTCACAAATGCGAACGCTCCACCAGCCACAACCACCACCGCAAGCACCGCCGCACCCACGGCCCATCCGCGCCTGCGCACCCACGAGGCTCCCGGCGCGCCCGCAGCACCGGCGGCTCCCGCGCCTGCACCCCGTTTCGCCCCCGCCCGCTTGCGCGAAGGCTCCAAATGCCGCCGCGTTCGCTTCTCCGCCACGCCCAACAGCAAGTCCACCACAATGGCCAGCGCCGCAATAAGCACGCTGCCCGCCAATGTCATGGCCGGGGTGTTCGTGGTGATGCCGCGATAAATAGCCACGCCCAGCCCACCTGCGCCAATGAAGGACGCGATGCCGGCCAGCGCGATGGTCATGGTTGCCATATTCCGCACGCCGCTCATGATAACGGGCGCGGCCAGCGGCAGCTCAATGCGCCGCAACAGCTGGCGGTCGGTGGAGCCCATGCCGCGTGCGGCTTCCACAATGGCGGGGTCGATGGTGGTCAGGCCCGTGTAGGTGTTGCGCACCATGGGCAGCAGCGCGTAGATGGTCAGCGCCACGATGGCGGTGACATCGCCGATGCCCGTGACAGGAATCAGAAAGCCGAACAGCGCAATGGACGGAATGGTGTACACGAAGTTCACCAGCGCAAGCACGGGTTTCGCGCCGCGTCGCCACTGCGCAATGGCAATACCCAGGGCAAGCCCGATGCCCGCCGCCAGCGCGATGGACAAAAGCGAAATTCCGAGGTGCTGAAGAAGGAGCTCGAAGAACCAATCCCGTTTGGTAACAAGGAGGGAGATCATGGCTTCAATCACCGGGAACCTCGCTTTCTGGAGGACGGGCAGGCGGTCACGTTGCCTTCCGCATTCTAGGGCACGACGCGCGCCCTCCACGTACCCGGGGGCGAACCGTCATCGTTTGGTGAGCGGCATCCCGTGTGCGGCTTCAGATTCGCCCAGTTCGGTAGAGGGTAACACGCCTTCGTCCGGATTCCCTCTGCTATTCGCCTAAACGTACTGGTTCGGGAAGCGATGACCCTTTATCATACTAAAGCACGAACGGACGACCCCTCCGATCTCCCCGCCCTCAGTTTCGCTTCCCGGCCCCCGTCGGCCGCAGATGCGTTGCGCGGCGTCGGGCGGAGGCTGTCCATGACGCAGGGAGGTATGCATGCAGGAAGAGAAAAAAATCGCCCTCTACAAGAACTTCAAGACTATCAATACCATTGACCCCGCCATCTACGACCAGTACGACGTGAAGCGCGGCCTGCGCAACGCCGACGGAACGGGCGTGGTGGCCGGCCTGACGAACATCGCGAACGTGCACGGCTACGTGGTGTCCGATAACGAGAAGAGTGCCGACGAGGGCTCGCTGCGCTACCGCGGCTACGACATTTACGACCTTCTGGGCGACCCGTCGGTTGAGCACCGTTTCAATTACGAAGAGGTGGCATATCTCCTGCTCATGGGCGAGTTGCCCACGCGAGAACAGCTTGACAGTTTCATCAGCGTGTTGGATTCGGAGCGCGAACTGCCCGACGGATTCACCGCTTCCATGATCATGCGCGACACGCCGCCCGACATCATGAACGTGCTGGCGCGCACCATTTTGCTGCTGTACGCCTATGACCCGGAGGCCGAGGATCGCTCGGCGCACCACGAGATCCACACCGCCATCTCGCTTATTTCGCGCCTGCCGCGCATCATGGTGCTGACGTATTACGCGAAGCGCGCACGCTACAACAACGAATCCATGATCATGCACCGCTTTATCCCCGGTCAATCCACGGCCGAGACCATCCTGTCCATGCTGCGCCCCGACCGCCAGTTCACGCCTGAGGAAGCGCGCATGCTGGACGTCATGCTGTGCCTGCATGCCGAGCACGGCGGCGGCAACAACTCCACGTTCACCACGCGCGTGCTGACCTCGTCCGATACCGACGCGTACTCCACGTACGCGGGCGCTATTGGCTCGCTGAAGGGTCGCAAACACGGCGGCGCGAACCATCAGGTGCTGGCCATGCAGCAGGAAATCAAGGAGAACGTGACCGATTGGTCGGACGAGGGTCAGGTGGCCGATTACCTGGCGAAGATCGTGCGCAAGGAGGCGTATGACCGGACGGGCCTGGTGTACGGCATGGGTCACGCGGTGTACACGAAGTCCGACCCGCGCGCTATTATTTGCAAGCAGTTCGCCGGGAAGCTGGCGGTGGGTACGGAATTTGAGGCGGAGTTCCGCCTGCTTGAGAACATTGAGCGCCTGGCGCCCGAAGTCATCCTGCGCGAAAAGGGTACCAGCAAGGATATGTGTGCGAACGTGGACATGTACTCCGGCTTTGTGTATTCGATGCTGGGTATTCCGGAGGACCTGTTCACGCCCCTGTTTGCGTGCGCCCGTATGTCGGGTTGGGCCGCGCACCGCTTCGAGGAAATTGTCGCCGGCAAGCGCATCATTCGCCCCGCATACAAATCCACCCGCAAAGGAAAGCGCCCCTTCGTCCCAATGGACGAACGATAGGGAGCGGGACTGCTGTTTTTTGAGGGGGCTGCTACAAAAGCCCCCTCCTGCTTTACAAAAAGTGTGACGCGCTTCGCGCTAACTAATACGTTCGCTATCGCTCTTTTATGGAAAATAATTGACATGTCAATAAGAAGGCGAATTTACGGGCGGCTGTGATAAACTGGCGACATGCCTGATACCGACCGTCCACATAAGAATCTTGCCCAGCGCCTCGTGTACACCGTGACACGCTATCAGCAGCACATGCAAAATTTGCTGAAGGAGCACGGCATCGGTCAATCTGAGTACCCGGTGCTCATCTACCTGGTGCATCACGACGGCCCCGACATGTTCGTGAGCCAAAGCGACATCGCGAAGCGCCAATTCCGAGACCCCGCGCTCATCACGCGTGCCGCTAAGGGCTTGGCTAAAAAAGGCTATATCACGGTGGAAACTTCCACCACCAATCGCGCCCGCCACACGCTGCGTCTCACGCCGAAGGGTCGCGAACTTGCGCGCCTGGTGGATGACCTCGTTTGGCAATGGGAAGAACAAGCCTTCGCCAACTTCACCGACGAAGAACGCCGCACCCTCAAACAACTCCTTGCCAAACTAAATCTCCCTGAATAAAAGAGAACGCAAGCGCGCTGCTATAGATGATTATTTTAATCATCTTATAACCGGCAGGCATTTTTTTTGTGGACTCGAATATCACACAATAAAAAATCCAAAAAACTAAATCCAACGATTTTTTCATTTCAATTATTCTTCCGCACCATTTATTCGAACGCCATTTAAGGGGTCTTCCTTTTTGCGCACTCTTTTTTGCTTACGTTTTCATTCCCAAAAGCGATCGTTTTTTTATCTATGTAATTGTTTTTTCATCCATTTTTCGATTGTTTTTCGGTTGGAACACGTGATCGAGAATGCCGGCGGCGCTGTGACCTGCCACTTTTTGCATGGCGAAGTGAATGTTTCACGTGAAACATTTTGCACGCGCTCACCCACCGAACGCGTGCAACAATTCGTTAATTCGTTAATTCGTTAATTCGTTAATTGGGGGTGCTGTTGGTTTCTTCGGGGGTTGCCCATGTCTTGAGGAGGGTGAGGAAGGGAGGGAAGAAGGTGCTTGTGGCGTGGGGGGTGGCTGACGTGCACCACGTGGAGAGCCAGGTGAAGAGGTGCTCGCGCTCAAACGTTTCGCGTTGGGTGCGGGCGGTGAGGGCTGCGGTGGTGTCGCCGATTTCGAGGGCGGTCAGTTCGCGGTGGGCAAGGTGCGCCAAAAAGGCGAGCTCGACACCAAGGAAGTCATCGCGTTCGGCATGTTCGCCACCAAAATGCACGTTGGCTTGGGCGTACGCATCGGCAATGCCCGACAGACGACCTTGTGACGATGCACCATCGCCATCAGGAGAAGAAAGCCAGTAGGTCTCATAAGGGGGGAGCGGTCCCGCCTCATCCACGCCGCGGCTGAGGCGCGTCCGATCAACAGCCGTTTCGCGCTGCAGTGCCTCAAGCGCCTCCGGTTCTCCTTCGTCCGCTTGTGCGTCCGCATTCTCCACCTGCTTACACCAAGCCACCCACTCACGCACGCCAGGCAAGGCGTCCTCATCGTGCGCCGCTTCGCCAAAAAGCAGACGAACGCGCGAAGCCACTCCCACAATTTCATTGTGGCCAGGCGCCGGAAGCGGCGTCAGCAGCATTTCAGCAGCGAAATCGTAAAACGCCGCCGCGTTGAGTGCTTCAAGGTATTCATTCTCGGTTGTGCTTACCGCTGTCACGTTCATGTTTTCACTCATGGCTTCCCCTTTACGCTCAACATAGTATTCCCCAGCAATCGCATTCCCATGCGTTAGTCATGGGCGCACGTGCTTTCAGCTCACAGCAGTGCTTCTGCCCTCGCGCCAAAAATTCGTTCGAAAACTTTGGCGAAAGTGCCCTGTTGCTCCTGGTAACTTATCCAAAAATTTCCGCTTCGCCATTTCCTTGCAACGAAAAAATCATCGCTGTTAATGGGACTTCCTCTCAACATCGCCAATGAAAAAGATACGTCTTAATACTTGACATGTCAATATCAGGCTCGTACTCTATGCAATGACTTGTCAATTGATAAGTCAACTAAGAGGAGAGGTTCAAAGGAGGGACCATGAAGCAAGAGAGCTCGGAAGGGCGTCTCGTTTGCGGCGTGCCGAAGCCGTTTTGGATTGTCGGCGCGGCGCTGGCCGTTATCGGCATCGCGGCGTTTATCTTCCAAATGGCTGGTCAGTCGATGGCCGGCGCATCGCAGTACCCGTGGGGTTTCTACATTGCCCTGTTCTACACGCTGGCATCCGTCGGCGCGGGACTGCTGGTTGTGGGCGGCATTGCGCGCACGGCGGGACTCATGGACGGAGCGCTCATGGCGAAGTTGTACGCCGTGGCGTGCGCGGCGTTTGTGGCTGCATCCGTTCTTATTGTGGTTGACCTCGGGTTTCCGCAGGCCATCATGCTGGCGTACGCGTCGGCGAACCCGTCGTCGCCCGTGTTCTTCGACGCTATCGTGCTGCCGCTGTGCATTGTGTTCACCATTGTTGCCGTGCTTCTCGCGCGCAGTGAAACAGCTGGTCGCGCGCTGGCCGTCGTGGGCATCATCACTGGCCTGGTGCTTCTGGCTGTGGAAGCGTGGCTGCTCACCACCTGCAGCGGCAAGGACGCCTGGGGTGTGCTGCTGGGCGCTGGCCCTGCGCTCATTCAGGCAGGCACGCTGGCGGCCGCCGTCATCGTGGCCTTCAAGCCCGAAAGTCGCGCCTGGCGCGCGCTCACCGCAACCGGTGCGCTTTTGACCGCAGCTTCGCTCGCGTTCGACGTGGTGCTGAACGCCGGCGCTGGCACGGTGCTGGGCAGCCAGTTCGCCGCTATTGCCGCGCATCCGCTGTTCTGGCTGGGCCTTGCGTGCGCCGTCGTCGCGGCCGTTGTCGCGCTGGTGGCCCCGCTCGCGTCAACCATTGCCGCACGCGCTGCCGCCATCCTGGCCGTGGTGGCCATTCCGCTGCTGAAGCTGGCCATCTTCTGGGGCACGCAGTCCATCGCCGCAGTTCCCGAGCTCGAAATGCCCGGCGCGCCCGCCTTCGACATCGTGGAAGTGGTCGTGTTCGCTGGCGCCGTGGGCATCGGCATGCTGGTGTACGCCGCCGGCACCACGCTGCTCGCCAAGCGCGCAGCCGCCGCACCCGCAGCCGCACCCGCGACCGTTCCCGCAATCGACACCGAGGAGGTGCCCGCATGACATCCCTGTCCCGTCGTTCGTTTCTGAAAGGCGCCACCGCCCTCGGCGCAGCTGCCGCTCTCGGCGCCGGCGCATCCACAACCTGGTTCGCTCCCGGCGCGCAAGCACACGCCGCCGCCACCGAAGAGTGGAAGCCAGCCACGTGCCCGGCCTGCCACAACCCCATCTGCGGCACGCAGGTGAAAGTGGTTGACGGCGTGGCCGTGGAAATCAAGGGCGACCCGAAATCGCCCACCAACCAGGGCCGACTCTGCCCGCGCGGCCTGTCGGTGCTGGGTGGTTTGTACCATCCCTACCGCGTGAAGAAGCCGCTCAAGCGCACGAACCCCGAAAAGGGTCTCGACGTGGATCCCGGCTGGGTGGAAATCACCTGGGACGAGGCCATGGAAATTACCACGCAAAAGCTCAAGGAATGCATGGAGAAAGACCCGCGCGGCCTGTTCACGCAGACCGGCTTCGGCAACGAGGACTCGTTCAAGCGTCTCATCTTCGAAGGCCCCTTCGGCACGCCGAACGGCCTCACCACCTCCGGCCCGCTGTGCGCCGACCACTTCGGCCCCATGGCCACCAAAGGCACGAAGGTGGACAAGTGCGACATGGAGCGCTGCGACTATCTGCTGCTCATGGGCCGCTCCATCGGCGACGAGTGGGGCCTCGCGCACCAGAACACGAAGGAGTACGTGGACGCCGTCGCGCGCGGCATGAAAGTGGTTTGCGTGAACCCGCGCAAGACGAACTCCGCACAGACGGGCGAGTGGGTGCCCATCGCGCCCGGCACCGACGTGGCCATGTGCTGGGCCATCGTGAACGTGATGCTGCACGAAATTGGCCGCTGCGACGAGCACTTCCTCAAGGTGCGCACGAACTCGTCCTACCTGGTGGAAGACGCGTATGAAACGCTCAAGGGCACGAAGGTGTGCTTCCAGGATTACGTGCGCGACCCGGCCACGGGCAAGCCGCTCGTGTGGGACCAGGCCGCCAACGCGGCCGTGCCGTTCGACACCTCCGTCGGCGACACGTATGCGCTGTTCGGCGAATATGAGGTGCAGGGCAAGCGCGTAAAAACCTGCTTGCAGCTGATCAAGGACTACGTGGTGGACATGACGCCCGAGTGGGCCGAAGAGGTTACCACGGTGCCCGCCACCACTACGCGCCGCATTGCGCAGGAGCTGGTGGACTACGCCCGCATTGGCTCCACCATTGAAATTGACGGCGAGACGTTCCCCTTCCGCCCGGCCATGGCGCTAGCGCCCGGCCGCGGTGCGAACTCGAACCCGCTGAACGTGGAGCTGTTCAAAGCTATTGAAGTGGTGAACGAGCTGCTGGGCAACATTGACGTCCCCGGTGGCAGCCTGGGCTTGGAGCACGGCGACTTGCACGTGATGAAAACCGATGCCGACGGCTTGCTGGTTCCGCCCGCGTCCGACAACTTCAAAAACCAGGTGCTTGGCCAGGAGAAACTGTCGTTCCCGCCGCAAAGCTACAAGCTGGAATGCTTCTACCCGCACGAGCTGCACATCATGCAGCTGGTGTGGCGCGCGGCCGTGGACCCGGAGAGCTACTACCTGGATTACAAGCCCGAGGTGTACATGGTGCTGGGCGGCGGCAACCCGCTGCGTTCGAACTCCAACCCCGAGCCGGTGGTGGAAGCGCTCAAGCAGATTCCGTTCACGTTCACCATTTCGCTCTGGATGGATGAATTGACGCAGTTCGCCGACATCGTGCTGCCCGAGCACCACGCGCTTGAGCGTTACGCGCTGTGGAACGCCACGTGGATTTCCAACAAGGGCACGTCCGACTACAGCCGCCGCCTGCGTATTATTGAGGCGCGCAAGCCGGTGGTGGAGCCCGTGTTCGACACGCGCCAGCAGGAAGACCTGCTCATTCAGTACGCACACGCGCTGGGCATTCTGCCGAAGATGACGGGTATTGCCAACAAGGGCTTCCAGGGTAAGTTCCTGCCCGACAAGCCCGGTGGCATTGCTGAGGAGTTCGCGCTCAGTCCGAAGGAGCCCTACACCTACGCTGACGTGGTCGAACGCAAGCTGAAGACGCAGTTCGGCGGCGACGGCTGGGACGCTGTGAGCGAATGCGCCGTCGTGGGCTATGAGCTGCCCGACGTGAAGTCCAGCTACATTTGGCACTGGCACCCGGAGAACGCATACCGCATCCCCGTGTACTTTAGCTACAACGCTCGCTCCGCGCGCATGCTGCGTGAGATGCTGGCCGAGAACAACATCGAGTTCCCGCACGCCGACATCGACGAAGTGCTGCGCCAGTACTCGGCCGCGCCGCTGTTCTTCGAGTTCGAAGGCATGCATCCCACCGAGGAATTCCCCTTCAAGGTACTGCAGTTCAAGACGCACTTCCAGGTGAACGACTCGTCGGGTCTGTCGTACAACCACTGGCTGCACGACGTGGAGGAACACTTCGACCCGAACCTGAAGAAGGTGCTGCTGGCACCCGCGCGCGCCGCTGAACTGGGCCTGGCCGAAGGCGACGAAGTGGTGATTGAGTCCATGTACGGCGGCAAAACCTCGGGCGTGCTGCATCTGTCCGAGATGATTCACCCCTCGACGCTGGCCATTTCCGGCAAGTGGGGCGCGAAGGGCGCCGGTCTGGTGGATTTCGCGCACGAGGGCCCGCACTACAACACGCTGCTCAACGATGACGAACGCGACATTGGTTTCATGATGGGTAACTTGAATAACTCGGTGGCCGTCAAGGTCTACAAGGCATAAGGAGGGAGGACAAATGCGCTACGGAATGGTGATCGACCTGAGGCGATGCGTGGGCTGTAACGCCTGCACTATCGCATGCAAGCAATCGAACGGCACGCCTCCCGGCATGTTTTACTCGCACGTGTCCCTGGATGAGCAGGGCGTATATCCGAATGCGACGGCGGTGTACACGCCCATGCTGTGCGCCCATTGCGAAGAGGCTGCGTGCGTGTCGGTGTGCCCGACGGGCGCGTCGTATCGCGACGAGGGTGGCGTGGTGAACATCGACCACAGCAAGTGCATCGGCTGCAAGTACTGCATCGCGGCCTGCCCCTACGATGTGCGCACCTATGTGGCCGACCGCATTGAGGGGTACTTCCCCGAGCATGGGTTGACCGAACAGGAGCAGCGGATGTACGCGAACTTCGAGGTGGGGAAGGTGTACAAGTGCGACTTCTGCCGCAGCAAAGGTTACACCGACAGCATTGACCCCTCGTGCGTACGCGCTTGTCCTGGTGACGCGCGCATCTTCGGCGATTTGGACGACCCCGAGAGCGACGTGGCGAAGCTTCTGGCAAACGAGCAGACCCGCGTGCTGGGCGAAGAATACGGCACGAAGCCGAATGTGTACTATATAGCCCGCTAACCTGGGCGAATACAGAGTGCCTCCCCTCCTTGGGCCCGGCCTGCCGCCATGTGTGCGGTGGGCCGGGCTTGCTTCTTGCGGGGGAGGCGTTATCATGTCGAAACAGGCTTGAGGTATTGACAAGTCATGTGTTTGGGGTGGTGACGGGTAGCTGGGGGGCGCGGGGCGCCGGCGGCTGGCGGTGGCTGCCAGCGGGGATGAAGGCGAAGGGGGGTGCGCATGGGCGTTTCCGGAGATCAGCGGAAGGAAGAGGAGCCTCGCGTTGCGGGGCCGAAGCCCGATGCATCCATGGGCACCGAACAGGTGGGCCGTCTGCTTGCGCGTTTTGCGCTGCCGGTGGCGGCGGGGCTGCTAATCACGCGCTTCTATATTTTGGTGGATGGCATGTTTGTGGGACAGGCGCTTGGCATGGCTGGTGTGGCGGCCACCACTATTGCCATGCCGTTCGTGACGCTGCTGAATGCCCTAGTCATGCTTATCGGTGATGGCGGCACCGCGGTGGTTGCGCTGCGCCTGGGAGCGGGTTCGCGCGAAGGTGCCGCTCACGTGTTGGGTAACGCGCTGGTAATGCTCGTGGGGATGTCGGTGCTGCTCGGTGCCACGGTACTGTGGTGGGCCGAGCCGGTGTTGGGCTTGGTGGGCGCATCGGGCGAGGTACTTGCGCAGGCCAAGACCTACCTTATTCTTACCGTGTTGGGTACGTTCGCGCTGGGGTTTTCTCTGGGCATTGACACGTTTTTGCGGGCGGTGGGCTTCCCCAGCCGCACGCTGGCAGTGCAAATTGCGGGTGCGGTGGCGAATATCGCGCTGGATTACGCGTTCGTTATTGTGCTTGGTTGGGGCATTGTGGGTGCCGCCGCGGCTACGGTGTTGGGGCAGGTGGTGTGCCTCGTGATGACGATAGCCTTCCTGTTCAAGCGTGACATGCCGTTTCGCTTGCGCTGGCGCGATCTGCGGCCCGACGCGCAGCTGATGGGGCGCATCGCGCTGCTGGGCATGCCGTCGTTTATCGTGCGCAGCTCCGACGCTGCACTGAATCTGCTGCTGAACGGTCTCGTGGTGGCGTACGGTGCGGCCACGATCCTCGGCGGTGACGACGCGCTCGCCGTGTCGGGAGCCATCAGCCGTGTATCGCAGTTCGCGCTCGTACCCGCCATTGGCGTGGCGGTGGGTGTGCGCCCGCTTATTGGCTACAATCACGGAGGCGGCGATGCTGCACGCGTGCGAGCAGTGGTGCGCCGCGCCCTCGCAGTGGGGGCGGGCTGCCTCACCGTATTTTGGCTGGTCATAGAGCTCAACCCACTGCTGCTCATGGGTCTGTTCGGCTTCACGGGAGTCACGGCCGAGTTCGCCTGCTGGGCTCTGCGCGTGACGTTGTTCGCCATGCCCGTACTAATGGTGCGCATCATGGGAACGAACTACTTCCAAGCCATAGGCTGCGCCAGCAAAGCCATCCTGCTCACGTTTTGCCAGCAGATAGTGTTCCTCCTTCCCTTCGTAGTGGCGGCTCCGCTCGTGCTACCCGCGCTCACAGGAGTCACCCCGCTCGCCGCCGTCTTCTGGGCTCAACTCGCCTCCGACATACTCTCTACCGCTCTCACCGCTATCCTCTTCTTCCGCGAACCAGAACTGCGACGCTCACGGAAGCCCCTACCGAAGTGAGAGGAACCCCACTGGGTCGATGTAGGGTACCGTCGAGTCCTCGAAATCACGCAAATTCCTGGTGATAATGAAATCGCAGCCATTCTCGCGTGCTGTTACCCTTCAACTTTTTTGTACAAGAAAATTCAAAAACTTGTGCAAAGTTAGAAAGCCAAAAACAACCGTTATAAAAAGCTAGAAAAATTGAAACCCATAGAGCTACTGCACCCTTGGAATAAAACAATTATCAGGTATTTAGAAATCTGGCGGAGGCGGTAGGATTTGAACCCACGAAACCTTGCGGTTTAACAGTTTTCAAGACTGCCGCCTTCAACCACTCGGCCACGCCTCCGCTTGTTGAGATGGGGTCGGCGCTCGTGACTGCGCGAAAGGCGCGGCCTGCGTGCAACCCGGCGGCGGGATGTTTCACGTGAAACGCTCGTTCGCCGCATGCTTTTTCGGAGTGGCTCCGAAACGCAAGCAAAGGATACCATATAATACAGCGCATGAACGACGATTTAGATATGCGAAACACAGCCGATGCCAACGCACCCGGCCAGCATCCGCCCTCGCGCACCGCGCCCTTTGCGCCGCGGGAAAGCGACGAGTTCTATCTGCGTCTGGCACTGGAAGAGGCAAGACACGCGGCTGACCTGGGCGAAGTACCTATCGGGGCCGTTGTGGTTTACGAGCCCATCGACCCGGGAACGCGCCGTCCGCTGGCCGAGGCGCGCGTCATCGCACGCGCCTGCAATCTGCGCGAAACCACGCGCGATCCGGCGGGCCATGCGGAATTTCTGGCCATGAAGCAGACTGCGGCCGAACTGGACGCGTGGCGGCTCACGGGCTGCACCGTGTATGTGACGCTGGAGCCGTGCATCATGTGCGCCGGGCTTATGCATCAGGCGCGTATCGATCGGTGTGTTTTTGGCGCGCCCGACCCGAAGGCCGGCGCGCTCGGTACGCTGTACCGCATCAACGCTGATGAGCGCCTCAACCACACATTCGAGGTTGTTCCCGGCGTCCTAAAAGAAGAATGCGCCGCGCTGCTGCGCGGATTTTTCGCAAGCAAGAGGAAGAAACGATAGCGCTATGACTGCAACACAACCCAACAACCAGAACCGCCCTGCCACCAGCCCGACTGACGCCGACACTCCCGTCGACTTGGTGGCAACCGCCCGCGCGGCGCAGCAGCTGGACGAGCGCACTCCCGCCCGCGGCTCCGGCGCAGTGAAACTCATCGCGCCAGCCAAGGTCAACCTGTATTTAGGCATTGGCGGCCGCCGCGCCGACGGCTACCACGATGCTACCAGCATTCTGCACGCCGTGAACCTGCACGATATTCTCTATCTGCGCCTTTTGCCCGGCGCGGAAGACGCAAGCGGCCTCACCGTGCACGTGGAAACCTCTGCGCGCGAGGGCCTGGAGCCGCTCGACGTGCCCTCCGAAAACAACATCGCCCACAAGGCCATCGCCGCTCTGGCTGGTCGCCTCGGCCGTAACCAGCACGAAACGGTGGAAGTGCACATCGAAAAGCACATTCCCGCGCAGGCAGGCCTCGGCGGCGGCTCGTCCGACGCGGCCGCCGCGCTCTTGGGTGCGGCGCACCTGTGGGGCGTGAATCCCAACGACCCGCTGCTGGAAGAAGTGGCCCACGCCCTGGGCAGCGACGTGGCGTTTTTCCTACACGGAGGCTGTGCGTGCTTCAACGGCGCGGGCGAGCACTTCGAGCGCACCCTCACGCCGCTCAAGAAAAGCCTCGTGCTCATGAAGCCCGCCGCTGGCGTGTCTACGGCTGAGGCCTACCGCACCTTCGACAAACACCCGCAGCCGCTTGACGTGAACCTGGCCGCCGCAGCCGCCACCGCAAGCAGCGCCGTAGACGTCCCGCTGTTCAACAACCTGGCGCCGGCCTCTGAACTGCTGCTTCCCGAACTGACGGACGTGCGTACGTGGGCGACGGAGCAACCGGGCGTGGAAGGCGTACTGCTCTGCGGCAGCGGGTCGTCAACCTTCGCCGTGTGTTCCGATGTGGACGCGGCCCTGCGCTTGTCGGTTGCTGCGCGCCAGCGCGGATGGTGGGCGCGCACGACGGCGTTTGGCTCGCTGCGCGCGGCGGTCGTCCCCGCCTAGCAGGTGACTGGGCATCTTCCGTTTCTTGACTTCGCGCCAACTTCCGCACGCTGGGCACCCGCGATGGTAGAATGAGGTCAACCGAACAAAGGAGCATCATGAGCACCGCATTGATCATTGTTCTTGTCATTGTTGTTGTGCTGGTCATCGCGGCCATCGCGCTGTACAACAACCTCGTGAAGTTGCGCAACATGGTGGACAACGCCTGGGCGCAAATCGACGTGCAGCTGCAGCGCCGCCTGGACCTCATCCCCAACTTGGTGGAAACCGTGAAGGGCTACGCCTCGCACGAACGCGGCACGCTGGACGAGGTCACGCAGGCTCGCGCGGCCGTAATGAGCGCGCCCACGCCCGAGGGTAAGATGCAGGCCGACGGCATGCTGACCGGCGCTCTGAAGAGCCTGTTCGCCGTGGCTGAGGCCTATCCGGACCTCAAGGCGAACACAAACTTCCAGCAGCTGCAGGCCGAACTGTCCAACACGGAAGACAAAATCAGCTACATGCGCCAAAGCTACAACGACACCGTGATGAAGTACAACACCGCCATCCAGACGTTCCCCGCCGTGCTGCTGGCCGGCCCCATGGGCTTCAAGCAGCGCGAAAGCTTCGACGCCACCGCGGGCGCAGAAACGGCGCCGACGGTGCAGTTCTAGCAACACCCGCTACGCCAGCTCACGCCGCCGCAGCACTACCCGTAACTCTCGCACAGAAGGAGCATCGACATGATAGCTAGGCTTTCCCGCATCGTGCCCTTGCTCCTGGTGCTGGCCGTGGTGGCGCTTATTGTGTATCTGGTGGCCCAGTACAAGTACTCGCCGAACCGCGCGAAAGAAATTCTCATCAAAGGGTTCACTTGGCTCACGGGCATTTTGTCGGGGTTCTTCGCGTTCGTGTGTGGCTACGCGCTGCTTGAGCGCAACGAACCGGTGCTTGACCTGGCGCTGAGTTTTCTCGCTACCGCGCTCATTGGACTCATTATCACCCGCATCTGCCGCGCTGTGTTCGTGCGCCATCATCCCGGCTGGGGCAAAAAGCCCACCGCCAAAGCCAAACGCCTCGACGACCACCCCCGTCGCCCCTTCAAGCCCCCCTGGGCGAAATAGTTCCACGGCCTTCGCCGAGCTTCTCACTTCCCCACACTCCCGCCAAACGGCATGAAAAAAAGCCCAGTCTCCTGGGCTTAACAATGCGGTGGCGGAGAGCTGGGGATTCGAACCCCAGATACGCTTTTGGCGTATACTCGCTTAGCAGGCGAGCACCTTCGGCCTCTCGGTCAGCTCTCCGCAGTATAATAGGTGCGGTTTGCAATGATACCGTGACGAACCCCAACATGCAAGGAGCACAATCGTGCAAAACACGAGCGATTCGCAACTTGTCCTATTTAATCCGCGTTTGCGCGGCGCCAACACGCGGTTAAGCCGCGCCATCATGCTTTGCGCGCTGCTTGCGTGCGTCGCGCTCGCCATCGTGGCGGCTGCGCCCAGCACCGCGTGGGCGAAATCCTACGATATGACGAAGGTGGACATCACCGCCCAAGCCGAAACCGACGGCTCGCTGCACGCCGTCGAACAGCGCACCTTTGACTTTAATGGCGATTTCACCGCCGTGTGGTGGACCTTCAGTGGTCTGCCGTCGAACGCGCAGTTGCAGGTGAACTCCATGCGCATGGCGCGCGTGGGCGCGGACGGCGCCGTCGAGGGCGAGTGGAAGACGCTTCCCAGCGTGCCATTCGTTCTCAGCTGGCGCGACGTGGGAGGCCCCGGCACAGAGGCATATTCCGTCGACAAGCCCCTGAACGCCGTGTACGCCTTCTTTAACGTGTCCGACGAGCGCCTGATGATTGAGCTGGACTACACCGTCATCAACGGCGTGCAGGCCTACGAGGACGTGGGCGAGGTGTACTGGAAGTACATCGGCAGCCAGTGGGAAGAGGACTCGGACAACGTTACCATGACGCTGGCGCTACCCGTGCCGCAGGGCGTTGAGGTGGTGCCCGGCGACAACGTGCTGGCCTGGGGCCACGGTCCGCTCGACGGCACCGTCACCATCAACTCGGACGGCACGGTAACCTATCACAACCCGCACGTGAACGCCGGCCAGTACGCCGAGGCGCGCGTGCTGTTCCCCGTGTCGTGGCTGACGAACCTCTCGCCCGAGGCCTTGAAGGCCCACCAGGGTGTAGCGCGCCTTGAGCAGGCGAAGACGGAGGAACAGGCCTGGGCCGATCAGGCGAACCGCGAACGCACGAACGCCCTTCTGCTGCTCATCGGCTGCGGCGTGGTGTGCGTGCTGCTGATTGCGTGGGCGCTGTGGTCGTACTTCCGCTACGGTCGCGAACATAAACCCGACTTCACGGACGAATACTGGCGTGACGTGCCCGCGCCCGGCGTGCACCCGGCCGTCATCGGCCGTTTGTGGCGCTGGAATCGCGAAAGTCAGAACGACTTCACGGCCACGCTCATGCACCTGTCGCACATCGGCGCGCTGCGCATCGATCGCGGCAGCTACCAGGAGCCGAAGGCATTCGGCCGCTTGGAAACGGTGGAGGACTACTATTTCACGCGCGTGCCGGCTGTAGCCGACGCCGTGACCGATCCCATCGACCGCGCAACGCTTGACCTGCTGTTTGATGTTATCGCGGGCGGCACCGATTCGCTGTGGTTCGGCTCCATCCAGAAGTATGGCAAGGATCATCCGGAGCCGTTCCTCGATGCCATGAAGGGTTGGCAGGGCGTGGTGGAGGCCGAAACGAACCGCCACGACTACTTCGAATTTAAGGGGAAGCGCTACCAGGGCCTGCTCATTGGCCTGGGCGTGGCGGTGTTTATTATCGGCCTGCTGATGGTGGCCGTGCTGCAAAACTTCCTGCTGCTGGCGTTTACGCTGCCCACGGCCATCGCGCTCATCGTCATCGGCAACTACATGCCGCGCCGCAGTGTGGAAGGCAACAACCTGGTGGCGAAATGCAAGGCGCTGCGCAACTGGCTGCGCGACTTCTCCACGCTGGACGAGCGCCCGCCCACCGACGTGAAGGTGTGGGGCGAGTTCATGGTGTATGCGTACATCTTTGGCATCGCGAAGCAGGTCATGAGCGAGCTGCAAACGAAGATGCCGGAACTGTTCGACGGTGAAGCAGGGGCGTACGGCTACGGTGTGCCCTGGTGGTTCTGGTACTCGCCGCTGTACGGGTCGCACGGCCAGGCTATGCCTTCGGGCGGTGACCTGCTGCAGACCGCTATGGCGAACACCATGGCTTCCGCGCAAGCAGCCATCTCGGGCGCGAGTGGGAACTTCTCAAGCGGCGGTGGCTTTGGTGGAGGCTTTTCCGGCGGCGGAGGCGGCGGCTTCGGCGGAGGCGGCGGCGCCCGGTAGAAAAAGCCAGATCAGAAGAACAAACCGACCCGCTAAAAGGCGGGTCGGTTTTTATCGGCCGGAGCAGCAAAGATAGAGTTTGCGGACCCCTCTTGTCATCCTGAGCGAAGCGCCGCAGGCGCGTAGTCGAAGGATCCCGTGCGGCGTTAGCGGGACGTCTTCCTGTTGGCACCGCACGGGATCCTTCGACTCGCTTCGCTCGCTCAGGATGACAAGTTACCCGAAGAACGTCTGGTTGAGCCAGGGGCCGTATTCGCCGGTCCACATGTCGTTGAGCTGGCCGAACACCACACTCCAGTCGATGGTTTCGCCGAATAACACTTCCAAGTAGTGGCGGTTGCCAATGCCGCGCTCCGGGTCTGCTCCCAAACAGGCCTGCGCAACTGTGTAGGTGCAGGTGGGACATGCGGTGATGAGCGTGTCGGCACCCGTTGCGCGCGCCTCATCAATGATGCGCCACACGCGCCGGTTCGTGATGTCCGGGTCGAAGCCCGCCACTGCGCCGCCAGCCCCGCAGCACAGCGTGCCCTTACGGTGGTGATCCAACTCGCGCCGGTCGGTCTCGGGCAGCGTGCGTTTCACTAGGCGGCGAATGGAGGCACCATGGCGCCCGTCGAAGCGGTCGTGGCAGGAATCGAAGAACGTCACGCTGGCGAGATCGAGCGGCGCGAGCGCCGGTGCCGTTCCCTCACTGTGCGCCGTTTCGCGCAGCTTTTGCAGCATGAACTCGGGAAGGGGCACAATGTCAATCTCGTCGCCCATCAGTTCGCGGAACTCGTCGCTACAACCCGGGCACACCGTAAGCATGCGCGTAATACCCGCCGCGCGCATCTGGTCGAGAATGCGTTGGCGCAGGCCAGCCGCGCGGTCGAACATGCCCGCACTCATCAGCGGGCTGCCGCAGCAGTCGTCGCTCAATGCCCACGACACCCCCGCCGCGCTCAGCCAGTTCCCCACCGTGCGCGTGAGGCCGGGCGCATAACTTACCAGCGAGCACCCGGGGAAGAATAGCGTGTCGACCAACCCCGGCCCGTGTTCGGCGGCGGCCGCCAGGCTCACAAACTCCGGGTAGCCGATGCCGTAGATGGCCCGGTAGGCGCTGAAAATGTTCCATTCGTTGTCCACCATGACCAGCGTGGAGTCCTCGGGCGGCATGAGGCCGGCCTGCAAGAACAGTCCGCGCCATTCGCGCATGCGCTCGGGCGCCAGCATGTGAGTTTGGCAGGTGGCGGTGCAGTAGCCGCAGAAACAGCAGCGGCGCAGCGCGTAGTAGATCTCGGGATGCTCCTGCGTGAGCTGCAATACGGCGTCGGGTTGTTCCTCGGGCGGCAGCGCAACGATGCGCGCAAAGCCCTCTTCCACCAGCCCAATGTCGAGCGACGGCTCCTTCAGCACTTCGCAACGCAGCGTGCAACGCTTGCAATGCACGCAGGTCAACCGCTTGTTTGCCCACTCGGCTAGCATGTTCAGCACGCGCGAGTCCAGCTGCGCAATCTGTGCGAGTTCGTCTGGTGTCAGCCGCTCGGGCGGCAACATGTTCAGGTTGTTGTTCTCTCCCGTTTCCATGCGCCTCAGTGTAGCGCAATCCTCCTCAGATGAACACAAAAACAAGCCAGCATCCCCGTTTTCATTTAGACGGTTTTTTCGCTCAAAATGTTTCACGTGAAACATCAAGCAACGAAAAATTTTTCCGCTGGCCTTACCACCACATTTCGTCGGCCCACAAGAATTGTTCGTCGATGCGGTAATACCAGGTCATCCATTTATCTTCGGGCATGGGAACCCCGTAAGAAAACGACATGTGATCTTCTATGTCGTCGTAGGTTGTATCGGGGTAGAATCCTTCAGCTTCTAAATAGTAATCGGTAAAAATTTCTGTCCCGTTCGCGTACGCCGTGAGTTCAAACGCTAGCGACTGCTCGGTTCTCAGTTTCGTGTAAAACCGAAAGATTGTGTCGGTGTATTCCTTCTCCGTTAAACCATCCGGCAGCACGATGTCGAGCCAGTAAAAGGATTGCTCGTCCGCAAAGAACTCTTCCAAGGTCAGGGAGAGGTCTGAGTACGCGTGGCGCGGATTGTCTATGCAGATCACGTATTTCTCGAAGGGTTCGCCCTCAAACAGGGGTTCTATCTCGCGAATTGCCTTCATGGTGTAGAAAACGGCCGAATAGGTATCGTCTTTCGTGGGGAAGGGGCCGATGTGCCCCGCGTCGATCACCCTTCTTATCCACCCTTTTTTCTGTCCCAAAATAGCTTGCGCTTCCAGCCCCTCTTCATCTTGAAACATCGCCCGGAAAACGTAGCAGCCTTCGCTCTCGCTAAACGTATAGCGCTCCTCGCCGGTGAGCGTGAACTCCTTGTGATACTTTTCCTCCAACTGCTGCAGCATAACATGACGTGCTTCCTCAACATTGTTGTAATAGACCTCGCCACTCAGCGCAGAACACCCGCTCACAAGTCCAGCAAGCCCCAAACACAGCAGCGCCATGCACAGTGTTTTGAGTCGCATCAAGCGAATGCCACCTCCCAGCCCCGGGACAACAAAACTCCGACAATTCCCCAAGCCAAGTATAAAGTGCCAAGGCATGCCAATAAGTTTCGGCTGTGATTCCCGCTGGTGATTCAAATTTTTTAAGACGGCAGGTGAACTTCTCTGTCAGCCGAAGCAGCATACGGAGACTCGTTCTTCTTAACGAATTCCACAATGAATCCGAGCAACTGCGGAGTAGAGCCTTTCGAGGCAGGAGGACTGTACTGCTACAACAATTCGAAAACTTCCTTTATGTTGTACACGCCGGCGGGTTTGTCTTTGAGGAATTGGGCGCAGTCTACGGCGCCGCGGGCGAAGCAGTCGTCGCTGTAGGAGTAGTGGGTGATTTCGAGGCGCTCGCCGAAGCCGCCGAAGTACACCTTGTGGTCGCTCGTGATATCGCCGGCGCGCAGTGAGTGGAAGCCCACGCCGCCTGGCTTGCGTGCGCCGTGGCCGCTGCGGCCATACTCGGCCAGTTCATCGAGTGTCGTGCCCTTGAGCTGGGCAATCATGTTGCCGATGATGACGGCAGTGCCGCTGGGCGCGTCTAACTTGTCGCGGTCGTGCTGGTCGATGATCTCGATGTCGCATTCGTCCACGAGCGCCTTCGCCGCCATCTCCACCAGGCCGAGCATGACGTTCACCATCTTGGATGTGTTGCATTTGAAGATGAGGGGGATGTGCGTGCCCGCTGCCTCGAAGCGCTCGAACTGTTCGGGCGTGAACCCGGTACTGGCGGTGACGAGGGCTTTCTTGTAGGCAACAGCCAAGTCCAGCGTCTGAAGACACTGCTCCACGCTTGACACGTCGATGAGCACATCGCACTCGTCAATGATGGTTGCGAGGTCATCCACCACCGGGATGCCCAAGTCGCGCCCGAGACCAGCCACCTGGCCGAGGTCGCGCCCAATATAGTCGCGGCCGGCGGGTCCAACGCCGCCCACCAGCTCCAAGCCCTCGCGCTCGTCCACGAACCGGCAAATAGGCTGCCCCATCTGCCCGTGACATCCAACCACAATCACCTTCATACGCGCTCCTTCACTGCAACGGCTGTTCACGCGAGTATACGAGCACAGCATGCTAGGCTGCGTCCGTTTTGTGCAGACGCACCAAAAAAGAACCCAAGAGGAGACGACATGATTTGGGTGCACCTGAACGCCCCTTGGCGAAAGTATCGGAAGCAAAAAAATGGCGAGGAAAGGGTCCCCGTCCACTGTCAGGAGTGTACGTCTATACGGCTATGCGGTTCCCGCAGGGCTGCCCGATGCCGATGACCCCATGCGCCTCCCGTCCGCGCTGCGAAGTTTCGCCCATTGTCCTTGAAGCGCTATCTCACGCGCTCATTAATATGGTAGGTTCGGTTTCTACTTTCGCGTTCTTCTATAGCGCTGATTACTGCTGGTCGGCTTCGTTGGAATCGTCATCTCGATCGCCTCTGAATCCAAAGCTGGCTTTAGGTATGCCTTTCGGAAGTACTTTCTATCAGTAAGTCCGAATCGGTCCATCAACTCCGCAAGACTTAATTCATCGTCTCCGAGAACTTCAACGAGCTGAGCAACTTGGGGGGTAGCTTGGGGGGTAGCTTGGGGGGCAACTTGGGGGGCAACTTGGGGGGTGCTATGATTCATGTTCCACAGAATCACACGGAATGAACGTCCGTCATCTTCGAAACGAGGCATAAAGCGTTCTTCATAGTTGGGTGCAACAGCGGTCTTGTCCCTGATGAGCTTAAGTCCGCTGCCCTTTCGCTCCATAAATCGCATCCTTTGAAAGAGGTCGGCGATGACGGGGTTTCTTCTTACGCTGTCCACATGTTCAAGATCTGCATTCTGAGGAAGCGGGCCGTCAACCTTTCCACCGGGTGAAGTGATTTCCAGCCTGTCATCATAGGCAAACACCGTTATCTCGGCACCACCGATGCCGTAATCACGATGTATGAGTGCATTTACCAAGGCTTCTTCGACTGCCCTAGCGACATAGCTCGGTGTCTCAACCCTGTCATTATCTGTTTTAGCCCAACTTACGACGTTGTTTCTTTCGACGAAGTTCGTGCCCTCGCGGAGAAGGCGTAACAGACAACCCGAATACTCATGGTCATCGGATACTTCATCATCCAATCGCGTTTTGTCCAAGCCATTCCACCTCGTACAAAATATTCTATTGCAGCGAAGGATAGGCTGGTCTGCAAGAAGGACACCTGCGTTTGTAAGCGCACCATCTCTCGTGGCAAGACCAAAGGATATGAAATCCGACTCTTCAAAAGGATCACCCGTTCTCTGGAGGTAGGTCGCCTTCAAAATGTCGAAACTATAGTCCTCGCGCTTGTATTGCGTTTCCAACTCATCGAAGTGAACATGAGCTCCGCGCATGGAAAGAGTTCTTAGCTGGGATGCATTAGCCGGTAGCGAGCGACTTCCGGCTCGGACGTAAGCAACTTGGGTGCCATCTCCCACATAGAAGTAAGGACAGTCCCTTCCGGCAGGTACATCGAGCAATAGAACGACAACTCCGTCGACGCGCTCAGCACTAAGATGGAAATTAGGGCAGGGGTCGATTCTTGCCCCGATAAGCTCACTGATCTTATCGGCCGTTTGATGAGCATCATCAAGACCTATGGCAATACCATCGTCATTAACGCCGAAAGCTAACATACCCCCTATTCCATTCGCAAAGCCGCATACAGATTTGAGCCAGCTTTTTGGCTTAGTTTCTTCGAGCGAAACTTTGAACTCATAGTCTGTGGTCTCCGTAATTATGCGGCCCAACACGCTATCGGTGTCTGAACTCACACGCTGCCTCCTTATGTGCATCAACATCCGCCTTTGGTATGGTAGCATGACCGTCATTTTCCCTGCCTCATATCCACTTACTTATAGATACAGTGATCGACGTTGTAGATGAAATGGTGTGGCTCAGTAAGTTCATGTAACTTGTTCCTATGCCAAGCTCTGCGTTCGGGGTGTATCTAGGATGAAGTAGCCGTATGTGCTGATGAAGAGCTTTTTTGAGCTACTGTAACGTTAATCCTGTGGGGTTCAACCCCCACCAGTTGGGGGACGAAAGGGGGGCTTCTGGGGAATGAAAAAAAGAAGCCCCAAGCCGGTGGCCTGGGGCTTCTTTTGAAATCAAATGGTGCGGGTGAAAGGACTTGAACCTTCATGGGGTTGCCCCCATACGGACCTGAACCGTACGCGTCTGCCAATTCCGCCACACCCGCACTTGCACCACGCTTTCGACATGGCCGAAAGCAAGAAAAGATAATACAGGACTTGCCCGTCCTGCGCAAGAAGAAATGTAAAACTAAGTAAGATAAGCCAGATGGGCAAGGTACGCCTCTGCTGATCCTGATAAAAGTGTGACGCGCTTCGCGCTACTGAATATGCCATGGGATAGCCATATTTCCGCGCATTACGACGCGGGTTGACTGACTTGAAGGCGTTGATGTGTGATAGGTGCAACCTCCGTAGCGTCATCGCTGATCGAGCACCTACAGGGGTTGCCTTACAAGCGCGTTAGCCGCAGGGGAATATGCCCTCGTCATAATGATGGGGAGGCGCATAACGTCTTGGCGTCATCAATAGCGCGAAGCGCGTCACACTTTAACGAAGCGAGGTGCTCTGGATATTGAGTTCTGCGACAGTGCTATCGTGATTTTCGCCGGTCAGGCAACTAAGTCGATTGTCTAGACGATTTTGGCTAGGTCATGGCATTTGTAACCTTTACGCTTTTAGATGCATAATTGGGGAAGACGTTGCAATATAGTGTCTGAAGAATGAATTCGCACCACAGGGGGAACTCGGTAATAGAAAGGGCTTACGATGCATAACTTTGAAAAGTTTATGGAAGCGCACAACATTGACGTGCAGGCAATAGGTGAATTGGAGGATGTGAGCAAAATGCAATTCCTCAAACTCAAAGTGGGTTTATACGGAAAAACAAATATCGATACTATTTTTGCAATTGCTGCGCTTGCCGATTGCCAAGCAGGCGAGGTAGCAGAAGCTCTTCTTGATCAACCAAAAGACAATAGTCAGAACGACGATGTTTTTTAATGCCTTGAAAGTGCCGTATTAGTTTACAAATGATAATTTTTACCATTAAGAAAACAATGGCGGAGGGCTCTTGATCGGCTCTTTAACATTTTAGTTTTCGCAAGGTGTCGTTATCGATTGTATCCGCATCCGGCACACATGCCTTGAAATGCTGCATATCCTGTAGTCCTAATGGATTACAATCAGGACATAGGATCAATAGACGCGCAGGCTCTCAAAGTTGCCTTCGGCAGGGTCGTATATCGACACCGTCTCGATATAGGCATCGAGCAGCGACCCTTTTCGCGCATGAGTGGTGTCGGTAACTCCCACTTGCGCCGTATTGAAGCTGGTGAAGCCTCACCTAGCCTCACGACCATAGCTAAGATCGCTTCCGCATTTGCGGTTGAACCGGCAGATTTGCTGGACGAGACATACCGCCTTATGGAACAAGAGCGCCGCAGTTCTCGCGCTTAGCCTTTCGCAGAATCAGTCAGAATTGGCAGAAAATCGACTTTAGGGCGTGCGGCAGAAAGTTGGACCGCCTTGAGGCGGTCCACGACCGATCGAGTGGCCCCGTAGGGGCCGCGAGGAGG